>SFHH01000092.1 GCA_004555735.1 Acidaminococcus fermentans | reverse complement strand
GGATATGTGCATGGTGGACTTGACAGATAAACCCAAGGTGGATGTGGGCAGCGAACTGGAACTGTTCGGGACCCATCAATCTTTGGATGATCTGGCAGCTTTGGCCGGGACCATCCCTTATGAAATCACCTGCAATATCAGCAAGCGGGTACCCAGGGTGTACCTGGAAAAGGGAAAAGTAGTGGAGAAGGAACTGCTGCTGAGGATGTGAAAAAAGGGGCTGCTGCACGTGTGAAAACCACACACGTGCAACAACCCCTTCGTCATACGTCAGTCGTCATACGTCATACGCTTTTGGAAATCAATTTTTCCAAATTGATTTTGAAATTTTAAAACCCGCTATAACGTTCAACTGATTTTCTTAAATTCGAAGCCAGTAGAGCTGGCTTCCATCGGCGTATGACGTATGACCTATGACGTATGACGGGCTGTTGCTTATGCAACAGCCCCTTTGGTCACGGGTCTCGAGTCGTGAGTCGCGGGCTTGTTAGTGCAGACTGAAGATTCAGTTTTGCAAATCCCAACCGATTTTCTCTTATCGTCCTATAGAAAAAGAACAGACGGCTTAAACGTCCAGGCTCGCGACCCATGACTCGCGACCCGCGACCGGGGGTGTGAATTCTTTCACACCCCCTTTTTACAACATCGGAACCACCACATTCGTCCACAGGGCCGATAACGGCATCACCAGGGCCATGGCCGGGATCATGTCGGCGATGGGGAAATCCTTCAGCTGGAGCATCCGGAATCCGGTGGCCAGGAGCAGGGTCCCGCCGCAGGCCTTGAAATCCCCGATCATATCCGGGGTGCAGAAAGGCAGCAGGGCATTGGCCAGGAAGAAGAGGAACAGGAAAATCACCAGCTGGGGCAGGGCGATGAAGCTGACGATGATCCCCAGCTCACAGGCGAAGAGAGTAGCGGTGGGCAGGTCCATAATGGATTTGGCGATGAGGATGCTGTGATCCCCGGCCATGCCGGATACCATGCTGCCATAGATGCCAGTGCCGCTGGCGCAGAACAGGACGATGATGGTGATCAGGCGGCTTTCGTATTCCTCTCGAGGGATCAGGCTGTCTCCGGAAGAAGCAGGCAGCACCCGGCTGATAAATTTTTCCAGGTTCCGGGAACCCTGGATGATCCGGTCTCCCAGGCGGATCCCCAGACCTACGATGGTGCCGGCAATCACCGCAAAGACCACTGCCGGCAGGTTTTTCATGAAGGTAATGGAAATAATCCCCATGAGCAGAGCACAGGACCCGAATACCGTGGTCAGTTTCTCCTTGAAATCTTCCGAAAGCCGGGGCCCCAGGAAATTCCCCAAGATCCCTCCCAGGACGACGGCTGCAACATTGATCAGTACCCCAATGGGCATAGCGATTCCCCCTTGTATGAAATAGATGTAAAAGTACGTAACATTACTATTCTACTATAAATTCGGGGTAAAAAAAAGAGAGGGAAAGGTGTAGGATAGGATAAGAAGTCAGACCGGCCCTTGCGGGCCCTGAGACGTCAGATGTCAGCTTTGTTCGGTCTAGCAGTAAATCTGCCTGCTTATCGCCAACAATCTGACATCTGACTTCTGAAAGGCCCGTCAGGGCCGGTCTGACTTCTTTATTCTTCCATCAACGCTTCTTCCACTCCTTTGGCCAGCTGGTCGGCACAGGACGTGGACCTGTTCCCACAGGTATTGCCCTTCAGCAGATCTACGGCGTGCCGGGCGTCGGCTCCTTCCAGCAGTTTGCTGATGGCGGACAGGTTCCCAGGGCAGCCTCCCTGGAAATGGATGTTGTGGAGCCTGCCGTCCTCCAGACCGAATTCGATCTGACGGGCGCAGGTTCCCTGGGTCTTGATGGTAAAGTTTTTCATGAAAATGGACTCCTTACTATATAAAATGATTTATGGGTCTCGGGTCTCGAGCCCCTTTTTTTGGTCACTGGTCACATGTGACCAGTGACCGGGGGTGTGGATTTTTTCACACTCCCTTTATCCCGGATTGGAAATGGAAGCAAAGAAAGCCTGGACCACATCGGGATCGAATTGGATGCCGGCTAGGTCCCGGATCACCTGGGGACTCTTGCACCCGGCAATCTGCCATTGCCGGGTGCAGGGATTGCATTTCCGGTCGTAGTAGTTGCAGACGGCGATGATCCGGCTGCCGATGGGGATGTTCACCCCTTTCAGCCGTTTGGGATACCCGCTGCCATCCCAGTTCTCGTGATGGTGCAGAATGATTTTCATGATATGGGCGAAGGCAGGGATGTTTTCCAGCATGCTGGCCCCGGCCTGGCAATGGCGCCGGTACGCGGCCCGCTCCCGGACGTTGAAGTAGGGATATTTGGCCAGGATGGTATTGGGGATGGCCAGCTGCCCTATGTCGTGGAGCAGGGCGGCCGTCTTGATGCAGCTCACTTCGTTCAGGGGAAGGCCCATCTTGATGGCCGTGGCCACGGCATAATTGGCTACCTGCTGGCTGTGGAGGGACAGGCCATGGCTTTTCAGCTCCAACAGTTTCAGGAACCCCTGGACGATTTCCTTGGTATCCGTATCCGTCGGGAAATCCAGGAATTGGGGAATGGTGATCATAGGACATCGACCTTTGCTTCTAAGGTAAGATTTGCTTTCTTCAGTATACTATAATTCTCTGGCTTTGTGAATTTCCGGTTGCCAAAGTTTTTCCGGCCTTTTATAATGGAACCAACAACTCAGGTCTGTGGTTGCAAGTCGATGCCAGTTGCAGGCGAAACGATCCACGTAAGCAATGAAAAGCCATTGTGAGCACGGTGCAGCTTAGAAGTAAGTCCTGCCGCGAAAAAGCGAGAGAAGCAGTAGTGGGGAGCATGAGGCTTAGGAGCGAACCTTCCAGCAGGCGGGTGTGGGGGCGAAAACCAGGTCAGCTGAGTTGTTTTTTGTATTTTTATTAAAAATATATTGCATAATAATACATCAAGTCGTATAATTAATCCCAATTAAAGCCATACAATACGGATTGGGCTGAATGAGGGAGGAATTTCTATGAAAAAGATCCTGGCAGTGATTTGCCTTTTTGCGGCACTGATGGGGACAATGGGATGCGGCAGCAGCCAGAACGCAGGGACTAAGCCGGCGGAAAAGAAGGAACTGATCGTAGGGACGGAACCGTCCTTTGCTCCTTTTGAATTCCCGGATAAGAAAAGCGGAGAGATCACCGGTTTCGATATGGAGCTGATCAAGGCCGTAGGCAAGAAAGCAGGCTTTGCTAAGGTGACCGTCAAGGGGATGGGCTTCGATGCGCTGATCCCGGCCCTGGATGCAGGGAACATCGACGTGGCCATTGCCGGCATGAGCATCACCGAGGCCCGGAAACAGAAAGTGAATTTCACCGATCCCTACTATGAATCCGGTCTGATGGCCATCGTGGGGAAGGACAACATCTCCATCAAGAGCCTGGATGACCTGAAAGGGAAGACCATTGCTGTCCAGCTGGGGACCACGGGCGCCGAAGCGGCCGGCAAGATCGAAGGGGCTAAGGTCAAGACCTTCGATACCTCGGATACCGCCTGCCTGGAACTGAAGAACGGAGGAGCCGATGCGGTGATCAGCGACCTGCCGGTGCTCCAGTATTTCCTGAAGCAGGGTGGCAGCGCTTACGCTAAGGCCGTAGGGGAACCCAAGAAGGGGGATATGTATGGCATCGCCACCGCTAAGAAGAACAAGGACCTGTGCGATAAGCTGAACAAGGCCCTGAATGACCTGAAAAAGAGCGGGGAATATCAGAAGATCTATGATAAGTGGTTTAAGTAAAAACAGGGGGCTGTTGCTTGTGCAAACGCCCCTTTTTTAAAAAGTTATTGACAGGAATCAATAAATCGTGTATTATAAACGAGTCAGCCGATTTAAACGGAGTGGTACTCAAGTGGCTGAAGAGGACGGTTTGCTAAATCGTTAGGGGGGTTAAACCCCGCGAGAGTTCGAATCTCTCCCACTCCGCCATTCAAAAACAAGACCTGCCTGAGGGCAGGTTTTTTTGTATGAAGAAAAGGGTTGTTGCACGTGTGTGGGTTTCACGCGTGCAACAACCTCCTTATTTTTCCGGCACCAGATCCCCGATCCCGTTCAGGATGTAATGGGGCTGATAGGAGAAACGTTTGATGTTTTCTCGGTTGGAGACACCGGTGAGCACCAGTACGGTTTCCATGCCGGATTCCACTCCGCCGATCACGTCCGTATCCATCCGGTCCCCGATCATCACTGCGTCTTCCGAATGGACGCCCAGCCGCTTCAGGCCGGTCCGCATCATCAGGGGATTGGGCTTGCCGATGAAGTAGGCTTTTTTCCCGGTGGCCAGCTCGATGGGGGCGATCAGGGCCCGGCAGGCAGGGATGATCCCCCGGTCGCTGGGGCCGGTCATGTCGCTGTTGGTGCCGATGAGTTTGGCCCCTTTGTGGATCAGCTCCGTGGCTTTGATGATCATTTCATAATTGTAGCCCGTGGTTTCCCCGACTACAACGTATTCCGGATTCACATCATTGTAGGTGATCCCAGCATCATACAGGGCGTTCATCAGCCCATGGGCCCCGATGATATAGGCCGAACAGCCGGGCGCCTGGGTCTTCAGGAAATGGGCCGTAGCCAGGGCGCTGGTATAGAAATGGCTCTCTTCGATATCCAGCCCCATGGCCTGGAGCTTCTTCCGCAGTTCCAGGGGAGAGCGTTCGCTGGAGTTGGTCAGGAACAGGAATTGTTTCTTTTCTTTCTGGAGCCAGGCTACGAACTCCTTCACTCCGGGCAGCAGGGTGCTGCCATGGTAGATGACGCCATCCATATCACTGATGAACCCTTTTTTCGCACGGATAATATTCAAATCACGCATACGATTCCTCCTTGTTGCCAGATTAAGATGCTATGTCTCAATTATGCCCCGGCGCTCCTCAAAATACAATATCCCTTTGCAAAGAACCTGTTAAAATTCAGTAAAATTTGCTGGATCGGCCCCGGTACACCTGATCCAGCCGGTCCCTGATTCCGAGAGACCGGGTGGGATAGGGGCTTCGTCTCTTTCCACACCCCCTATCCGTATGGTACAATAAGATGTTACTAAGGAGGAACTGAAGTGACTGCAAAACGACCTTTACTGACGGCGGTAGAAACGTACCGCCGCTGCCATATCTATCCCCTGCATACCCCTGGCCATAAAGGAGGCCGGGGGGCGGATCCGGCCCTGCGCCATCTGGTGGGGGATGTGGCTTTGGAGAGCGATGTGTCTCTCATGGCCGAACTGGACGATATCCACCATCCGGAGAGCTGCATCCGGGAAACGGAAGAGCTGGCAGCCTGGCTTTACGGGGCGGACCGCTGTTTCCTGGGAGTCAACGGGACCACGGGCGTGATCCACGGCATGCTGCTGGGGGCTCTGCGCCCGGGAGAGAAGATCCTGGTGCCTCGGAACAGCCACCGGAGCGTCCTGGGAGGGCTGATCCTGGGGGGATTGGATCCGGTGTACGTGCAGCCGGCATACGATCCCCAGTGGCGCCTGACTTTGCAGATGAGTCCGGAACAGGTGGCACAGGCCCTGGACAAAGATCCGGAGATCCGGGCCGTATTCCTGACCACCCCCAACTATTTCGGGCTGGCGGCGGATACCCGGAAGATCGCAGAAATCGCCCATGCCCACGGGGCCCTGTTGCTGGTGGATGAGGCCCACGGTCCCCACCTGGGGTTTTCGGACCGGCTGCCGCCCAGTGCCATGGCTTCCGGAGCCGATGCGGCAGCTCAGAGTACCCACAAGATCCTGGGTGCCATGACCCAGTGCAGCCTGCTCCAGGTGCGCTATGGCCGGATCCGTCCGGAAGCCATGGAAGCAGCCATGAGCCTGGTGACCACCACCAGTCCCAATTACCTTTTGATGGGGGCCCTGGATGCGGCCCAGGCCCAGCTGGCAGAGCGGGGCAAAGCCATGGCGGAAGCCTCCCTGCGGGCTGCAGGGACCCTGCGCCGGGCCCTCCATCAGGTGCCGGGGCTGCCCGTCCTGGAACAGGAACTGGTGGGCAAGGGCGGTGTGACGGCCCTGGACCCAGGGAAAATCACCCTCCAGGTGAGTTCCCTGGGCGTTACCGGACCGGAAGCCGCTGCTGCCCTGCGGCAGGCGGGAATCGCCGTGGAACTGGTGGATGAGGACCATGTGCTCCTGCTGGTGACTTACGCGGATGAAGGACCGGAACTGGAAAAAGTGGGAGAGACCCTTTGCCAGGTGCTGGAATCCATCCGTAGGCCCGGACGGGCCTTGGGTCCGGTGCCTCCCCTGGCGGAGCTGCCGGAAAGGGTGCTGTCCCCGCGGGATGCGTTCTTCGCCAGACACCGGCCAGCTGTTTTCGAAACCGCAGCCGGGAAAATCTGCGGGGAAACCATCAGCTTCTACCCTCCGGGAATCCCTCTTGTGATGCCGGGAGAGCGGCTCACGGAAGGACTGATCCGGTACTGCCGGGAAATGCAGAGAAAGAAACTGCTAGTCAGCGGTCCCCAGGACAGCACGCTCCAGCAGATCGAGGTACTGATATGAAGGAAAAAGAAGGTTTATTCATCACCCTAGAAGGGCCGGATGGGGGCGGCAAGACCACCCAGGCCCAGCAGCTGGCCCGCTGGTTCCGGCTCTATGGCCGGGAGGTGCTGATCACCCGGGAACCGGGGGGGACGGCGACTGCGGAGAGCATCCGGGAACTGGTGCTGGATCCGGGGCTGCATCTGTCCCCGGAAACTGAGAGCCTGCTGCAGCTGGCAGCCCGGGCCGACCATGTGAGCCAGGTGATCCGCCCGGCCCTGGAGGCAGGGAAAGTGGTCCTCTGCGACCGGTTCAGCGATTCCACCCTGGTCTATCAGGGCATCCTCCGGGATATGGACCTGGACCAACTGCGGAAACTCAACGATTTTGCCACCCGAGGCCTGCATCCTGCAGTGACCCTGCTGTTGGACGGAGATCCCCGGGAACTGTTGAAACGGCGGAACGAACGGGGCATCGTTGACAAATTCGAACTCCAGGGACTGGCCTTCCAAGACCGGGTCCGGGCGGGATACCTGCAGCTGGCCCAGGCGGAACCGGAACGGATCCTGGTGGTGGATGCCCTCCAGGAACCGGAAGTGGTCACGGAAGAAATTATCAAGAAACTGGAAAAATGGATGTAATTTGGAAGCAGGACAGCAGGAGGACGGGAAATGTGGGAAACCATCATCGGACATGAGGGGGAGAAGGCCTTTTTGCGGAATATGCTGACTGGCCCGCGGAAGACGCCGTCCCTGCTCTTTTATGGACCGGAGGGGATCGGGAAACAAAAAATGGCCCGGGCCTTTGCCCAGAGCTTCCTGTGCCTGGAAAATCCCCTGGTGCCCTGTGCCTGCCGGAGCTGCCGGGCTATGGAAAATGACAGCCATCCGGATTTCATCGAAGTGAGACCTGGCGGGAAAAGCCGGACCATCGGGGTGGACGCCATCCACGAACTGATCGCCAAAGCCGCTTTCGGGCCGGTGCTGTCCCCCTATAAGGTCTGTCTCATCGACGAGGCCCACACCCTCCGGGAAGAAGCCCAGAACAGCCTGCTGAAGCTCCTGGAGGAACCTCCGGATTACTGGCTATTCCTCCTGGTGGCCGATCAGGCCGAACAGCTGCTGCCCACCATCCGGTCCCGAGTCATCGGCCTGCGGTTCGATCCTCTGACCGAGAGGGAAACGGAACAGGTGTTGGCCTCCATCCAGCTGGGGGAAAAGGATCGGCCGGAAAGCCTGAACGAAGCGGATCTTTCCCAGGTGGAAGCCAAATGGCGGCGGGAACTGCCGGTGCTGGCCCATCTGGCAGGCGGGTCGGCGGGGAAAGCCCTGGCTTGGTTCCGGCTGGATGCCCTGGAGCTGCGGGAAGAAATCCTGGACCTTTTGGAAAATTCCGGCCGGGATGATTTCCTGGTCTATACCGCCGGGCTGCCCTGGCTCAACCGGAATCAACGGCAGGAAGGCCTGGTGATGATGGAACTGCTCTTCCTGTTGCTGCGGGATGGGCTGATCCTCCAGAAACGGCTGCCCCAGCCTCTGTATAATGAAGACCTGCGGTCCCGGCTGGGCCTCTGCTTTGCCGACTGGACGGAAAAAAAGCTCCGGCAGGCTATGGAAGAAACAGAAAAATGCCGGCGGGCCATCTATTCTTTTGTGGTCTGCCGGATGGCGATAGAAGCTTTATTTTTGGGAATCCATCAACTGGATAAGGAGATATGAAATTGGTTACCATCGTTGGAATCCGGTTCAAGCGAGCTGGAAAAATCTATTATTTCTCTCCCGGGGAGTACGATTTGGCTAAGGGCGACCATGCCATCGTGGAAACGGCCCGGGGAACAGAGTGCGGCGAGGTAGCAAAAGGCCCTCATGACGTGCCGGATTCCAGCATCGT
>SFHH01000091.1 GCA_004555735.1 Acidaminococcus fermentans | reverse complement strand
TTTCCAAGGGCGATACCCGAGACTTCCCCATGTTCACCAGCTGCTGCCCTGGCTGGGTCCGCTTCCTGAAGGGCCAGTATCCAGAGCTCACCGGCCAGCTTTCCACTTCCAAATCGCCCCAGCAGATGTTCGGGGCCATGGTCAAGACCTGGTTGGCCGATAAATTGGGGGTAGAACCAGAAAAACTGTACTGTGTCTCCATCATGCCCTGCCTGGCGAAAAAAGCAGAATGTGCCCTGCCCACCATGCGGACGGTCCACGGACCCGATGTGGATCTGTCCCTGACCACTCGGGAATTCGTCCGCATGCTCCGGGCGGACCACCTGGACCCGGCCCTGATGCCAGAAGAACCTCTGGATGACCCTATGGGGACCTATACCGGAGCGGGGACCATCTTCGGAGCCACAGGCGGGGTCATGGAAGCAGCCCTGCGGACGGCCTATGCCAAGCTCATGGGGAAAAATCCGGATCCGGACTTTTTCGCCGCCATCCGTACCGGCCCAACCCTACGGGAAGCCGCTTATACGTTGGCGGGCAAAGAGCTGCGGTGTGCCGTAGTCAGCGGTCTGGGCAATACCCGGCAGCTGATCCGGGCCTTGAAACGGAAAGAGGTCCATTACGACTTCGTAGAAGTGATGGCCTGCCCAGGAGGCTGTGCCGGCGGCGGAGGCCAGCCCATTCCCCGGCATGATGAGGAATTCCAGGGCGTACGGGGCCAGCAGCTTTACCGGCTGGATGCGGAAAATCCCCTGCGCTGTTCCCATGACAATCCCCAGATCCAGCAGCTTTACCGGGAGTTCCTGGGAGAACCCTTGAGTCCCAAAGCCGAGGCACTGCTCCATACGGACCATTTTGGGTGGAAGATATGAAAAGGAGCTGCTGCACAGGCAGCAGCTCCGGTCACGAGCCGCGGGTCTCGGGTCCCGGGCTTGTTGTTGCAGGGCAAAGATCCCATTTTGCAAAGTCCATTCCGGTTTTATCCTATCATCCTATAGAAAAAGAAGAAACGGCTCAATCGTACAGGCTGGCGACTCACGACTCACGACTCGCGACCGGGGTGTGAATTTTTCACACCCCACTTTTTTCAGCACTCCGTTCCCCCGGTCAGTTTGGCGTCTGTTTCGTTTTTCACCGCCGTCTCTACAGCCACTTCCAGGCCTGCCACGATGGTCTCCAGGGCCATGCTGGGCTGGTCTTTCAGCCGGGCAGCCTGTTCCGGCAGATAAGGTACGTGGATGAAGCCGCCCCGGCGTTTCCGGGTATCGTGGGCCAAGAGATCCATGAGCCCGTAGAACACATGGTTGCACACAAAGGTCCCGGCTGTGTTGGATACTTTGGCCGGAATCCCTTTTGCGGCCAAAGCTGCCACAATCTTCTTGATGGGCAGGGTGGAAAAATATCCCACAGGACCGCCGGATACGATGGGCTCATCCACCGGCTGATTCCCTTCATTGTCCCCGATTCGGAAGTCATCGCAGTTGATGGCCACCCGTTCCACGGTCATTTCCGTCCGTCCCCCGGCCTGGCCGATGCAGATGACCATATCCGGATCGAAGGCAGCGATGGCTTCCTTCACTTTGGCAATGGCTTTCAGCCGCACCGTGGGGATTTCCACTGTGTGGACCTGGGCCCCGGCCAGGGTCAGGCCATCCAGCTCCTTCACCGCTTCCAAGGCCGGATTCACCGGTTCCCCGCCAAATGGATCAAAGCCTGTGAGCAGTACGTTCATATTCTCGCCTCCTCTATCTGTCTTATTCGCTCTCCCCAGAAAAAGTCCTGTAGCTGGACAAGACATCCTTTTTTGCTTTATGATAAGAACTGAAATTTCAGAGAGAGGAACCTGTTGTATGATCCATTGTATTTCCACCTTCTTCATCGTCGGCCTCGGGGCCCTGACCCTGCTGATTTCTCCGGCCCTGGCCTCCCCTGCAAGACTTGCAGCCCAGAAGCCGGCAGCTCCTGTAGAGGCTGCTTCCCAGCCAGCTCAAGGCGTCTCCTCAAAGCCGTCTGACAAAACCGTCACTTCCTCGGCACCTCAGCCTGCGTCCCCGGCACCGGATCTGGCAGCCCCGGGAAAAACGGGGCTCCCTGCCCCGGCTGCTTCTCCTGCAGTACCGGCCCCTCTGCCGTCTTCCGCTCCGGCTCCCCAGCCCCCGGAAGACCCCATCATCACCCTGACCATCAGCGCCGCCGGCGACTGTACCCTGGGCACGGAAGAAAGTTTCGGCTATGAAGGAACCTTCCCGGCTGCCTGGGATGGAGCAGGCGGCGACGGCTCCGTATTCCTGGCCGGTGTGCAGCCCATCTTCGCCCACGACGACCTGACCGTAGTGAACCTGGAAGGTCCCCTTACCACCCGGGGTGAACGCCAGGACAAGACTTTCGCCTTCCGGGGAGACCCGGCTTATGTGGAGCTGCTGAAAAGCGGCAGCGTAGAAGCCGCCACCCTGGCCAACAACCACAGCTATGACTATGACAGCGATGGCTACTGGGATACCTTCAAGGTCTTAGGAGACAACGGTATCCTGCCCTTCGGCTATGAAGAAAGCCAGTTGGTCACCGTCAAAGGGATCCCGGTAGGGTTAGTAGGGATCAATGCCCTGGAAGGCGGGGCCCCGGACCAGCTGTTGGCAGAACTGGAAAAACTAAAAGATAGGGGAGCCCGGCTGGTGGTGGTCTACTTCCACTGGGGCAGCGAATTGGAGACCCGCCCGGACGAAGACCAGGTCTATCTGGCCCATATGGCCATCGACCAAGGAGCGGATCTGGTACTGGGGGCGCACCCTCACGTGATCCAGCCCGTGGAAACCTATAAAGGGAAGACCATCTGTTACAGCCTGGGAAATTTTTGCTTCGGGGGAAACAGCAATCCCCGGGACAAAGATACCTTCATCTACCAGCAGACCTTCCGGTTCCAGAAAGGCCATCTTTTAGGAGCGGACCCGGGAAAAGTGATTCCCTGCCGGATTTCTTCCACTCCGGACTGGAACGACTACCGCCCCACCCTGGTGGAAGGAGAGGAAGCGGAGCGAGTGAAAGAAAAAGCGAAAGGGGTGCTGCAGGTGTGACACCTTTCGGGGGTGTGAATTTTCTCACACCCCCTTTTTTACGCCCCTAATATCCCTCCTACCACCATGCCCAGGTAGGAACCGATCACGTAGCCGAAAGTCCCTACCAGCATGCTGGGGCCTACCAGGGGCCGTCCAGCCCTGGGAAATGGCCATCCCTGCCGCTGTCGTAGGTCCCCCGATATTGGCGTTGGACGCCAGCACGATATCCTCCAAACTGAAATGGAACAGCTTGCCGCCCACAAAGCAGAAAGCCATGTTCACCAGGACCATCAGGAAACAGAACACGAACAGCAGCGGTGCGTTCCGGAGGATTTCCATGACAGAAGCAGGCACCCCGATGGCAAAGAAGAACAGGTAAATGAAATACGTACCGATTTCTTGGGCACCGGCCAAGGCCGCCGCCTGTTTTTCAAAAAAGGTGGCAAACCCCATGGAAAATAGGGTGATCCACACATATTGGCTGCTGAAGAAGGTGTTGGCCATATGCCCCAGGCCGCTGCCGGCAGGAATGGCCGCCCCCAGCACCTTCCCCAGGTTCTGGGAAAGGGTCACCACCGCCACGGCGTAGAACAGATCCAAAGCAATGTCTTTCAGAGAAATGTTCTTGGCCTGCCAATAGGCTGCCGCCTGGGTCTGGGCATCTTCCCGTCCCTCCCGGGCCACCTGGTCCATGTGGGGATGAGGGTAATATTTTTGAAAAAATGCGCTGCTCACGCATTTCAGCAGCACCAGGAAATAGACCGCCATGTTCAGGTTGTCTGCCACCACCGTTGCAGAAACCAGGGTGCCTTCCGTGTGGAAGGCATCGGCCAAAGCCACAAAATTGACGCCGCCCCCGATGTAGGATCCGGTCATCATCGCCGCTACCTTAGCCAATCCGTCGATCCGGCTCCCCAACAGCCAACACCCCAAGACGGCACCACAGACAGTCCCTGCCGCCCCGATGAGGAAAATGAACAGCAGCCGTCCCGTTTCCTGCCAGATCTTGCTCAGGTTGGCCTGGAGCAGCAGCAGCGGAATGGCCAGAGGCACTGCGTACCCCCAGATCATATCGTCATAAAGTGGCGCATGGCTGGGGATCACGTTCAGGTTGACCAGCACAATGGCCGCGATAAGAGCCAGTACAGCTCCGGAGATCCGAGAGGCCCAGGCATAAGCCTGTTCCAACCAGATGGCCCCTGCTACCACGCCGCAGGTCAGGGCCAGCAGCAGCCAGGTATTTTCCGGTGCGATCAATGTATCCATAAACAGCTTCCTTCCTTATTCATTCTTTGCACACATCCACCCCGCGGTCCGGGCCCACTAGGCTTTCCAATTCCTCCACGGTGAGCCGGACACCGCCGGCCTTTGCTTCCAGATATTTCTTTGCTTTTTCCATTGACAATGGAATCACCTGCCTATTTGCATGATAATTTTTAGTATACTTCTCCCAGCCGGAAATGGAAAGGGGATTGTTGACAGCTTTAGCTCCTCTTTTCTATAATTAGGAAGCATGCTGAAATATACTACTGGAAAATAGGATTTTACGCTGCCTGTTTTCCCAGAGAAGGATGGTACGATGGATTCGGAAGACGCAAAGATTTGTCTCATTGCACCTACGGAAAACCTGGCAGCCCGGGCCAAAGCCTTGATTGCCCGCCAGGGGCTCAATGTCCAGGTGGAAGTGGCAGAGCTGGAGAACGCAGTGGCCCTGGCCAAACGGTTGATGAAAGAACGGAAATACCTGTTCATCAGCCGCCGGGGCACCCGGGACCTGCTGCGAAAAAAACTGGGGATCGATGTGGTGAACATCCCTAGCGAAGCATCCGACTATATTCAGGCCATCCAGCGTCTGCGGAAGGAGACCCGTCCCATCGCCTTCTTCTCCTTTGAAGAAGAGATCAGCAACGAGCTGCGGACCATCTGCTATCTGCTGGACCTGAAGATGCAGCACTATTCCTTCAAAGACAGTACGGAATGCCGCCGGGTGGTGAAGCAGGCCGTCCGGGACGGAGCCGCCTGGGGTCTGGGCGGGATCGTATCCGAGCGCTATGCCAAGCTCTACCATCTGCCCTATATCCGGGTGGAAAGTTCGGATGCCTCCATCCTCCACGCCCTAGAAACGGCCCAACAGCTGTACCAGAACAAACTGGACAACGCCCGGAAGCAGGAACAGCTGAACATCCGGCTGGAACGGTACCAGAACATCCTGGACTATACCCATGATGCCATCATCGCCATCGACGAAAAAGGGAAGATCAGCACCACCAACCAAATCGCCAACCAGCTGCTCCGCCCGGCCAGACCGCCTTTCACCGGGCGCCCTATCGAAGACGTGCTGCCCAACACCCACCTCACCAATGTACTGCGGACCGGGAAATCAGAAATCGGCCAGATGATGCAGCTCCAGGGGAACCTGGTATCTACCAACCGGGTCCCCATCCTGGTGGACGGTCAGATCAAAGGAGTCGTCGCCACCTTCCAGGACATCAAGACCCTCCAGTCCATGGAACGGGATATCCGGGTAAAGCTCCACGAAAAAGGCTTGGTGGCTAAATACCATCTGTCCGATATCTTGGGGAATTCCCCTGGCATCGTGAAAGCCAAGAAACTGGCCCGGGATTTTGCCAATTCCCAATTCACAGTGATGATCTACGGAGAAACAGGGACGGGCAAGGAGATGTTCGCCCAGGGGATCCATAATGCCAGTCCCCGGAAGAACGGCCCCTTTGTAGCCGTCAACTGTACCGCTCTGAACCGAGACTTGCTGGAAAGCGAACTGTTCGGCTATGCGGACAGTTCCTTCACGGGAGCCAAGAAAGGAGGCAAAGCCGGCCTTTTCGAAATGGCCCATGGAGGCACCGTCTTCCTAGATGAAATCGGCGACCTGCCCCTGGAATTCCAGGCTCCCCTGCTCCGGGTCCTCCAAGAAAAAGAGGTCCGTCGGGTAGGAGACGACCGGGTGATCCCGGTAGATATCCGAGTCATCGCGGCTACCAACCGGAACCTGCTCCAGCTGGTAGAAGAGGATAAATTCCGGCGAGACCTGTACTACCGGCTGAATGTGCTCAGTCTTTCCATCCTTCCCCTGCGCCAGCGGGAAAACGACTACCTGAAGATCGCCCGGACCATTTACCATCAGGTGGCCGCTCAGCAGGACCTGTCCAAGGCCAAGAGTTTCCTGCGCATCATGCGGGCCTGCAAAGACTATGCCTGGCCGGGGAATGTCCGGGAACTGACCAATGTGGTGGAACGGATCTCCCTGCTGCTTTCCTGCGGCCAGACGGAGGGAGAAATCCTGCAGATCCTCCAGGAAGATTGGAAACGCCAGCAGCAGACACCCGTCCCCGTATCTCCTACGCCCTCCCGACCGTTCCGTCCCAGCAGCGCCCCGCTGGATCCTGCGGTCCTCCAGGAGGCCCTGGCACGGAACCAGGGGAATGTATCCCAAGCCACCCGGGAACTGGGGATCAGCCGCAGCACTTTCTACCGCCATCTGAAACAGTGATCTGTCCCACATCTGTCCCGCCTGTTACAGATGTGGGACAGGTGACACGATCCATAGCCACTACAGAACAGATCCCTCTGCTAGGGAAGCGTATCTGAAAAAGAAAAAATATCCTGTGAAATGTACCGAAGCTGTAGCCTCGACGGTCTTTTCACAGGATTTTTTTCTATAAAAAAAAGAAAAATTTGATTTTTGGCACGCTATTTGCATTATAGTAGGGCAAATGAATTTGATCGATTCGTTGGACGACTTTTCCCGGTATGGCCAATCGGGGAAAAGCTAAAGGGAGGTAACTATCTTGAATTCGACACTTGCCATCATTTCCTTACTTATTTTAGTCAGTGTCATCATCACAGGATTCGTCCTGAAAAAGAACGTAGGACTGGTAGCCATCCTGGCCGCCACCATCTTCGGAGCCGCTATCGGAGAAACCGATTCCATCATCATCAAAGGCTTCAGTTCAAGCACTTTCATCATGCTGCTGGGGGTTTCCCTGCTGTGCACCATCGCCACCAACAACGGTACCCTGGAGCTCACGGCTAAGAAATTCCTCAATATGTCCGGAGGCCATGTAAAGGCCGCTCCCATCATCATGTACCTGATCGGCTACACCATTGCAGCCATCGGACCGGGCTGTGTGCCGGCTCTGGGGATCGTAGCGGCCCTGAGCCTGCCCCTGTCCAAGACCACCGGCTACAATTCGGTGATGCTGGCTGCCATCGGTGAAATCGGTTCCATGGCTGGCCGTTTCTCCCCTCTGACGCCGGAAAGCGTCCTGATCGGGAACCTGGCCCAAGCCCAGGGGATCACCGGTTACGAGAGCGCTGTGCTGATTTATTCCACCGTGACCACCGTTGTCCTTTCCCTAGTGATCTACTTCATCTATAAGGGATACAAAGTCAAAGAAATCGCCGTCCAGGAACAGGAATCCCTGCCTCCGCTGAACCGGAAACAGATCACCACCTTGGCTGGGTTCCTGGTGATGATCGTCCTGTGTGCCGTATTCAAACGGAATGTGGGCCTGATTTCCTTCGCCGTCTCCATCGTCCTCCTGATTTTCAACGTGGATAACGAAAAAGCCACCATCAAAGCGGTTCCCTGGTCCACCCTGATGATGGTCACCGGAGTCGGCATGCTCATGAGCATCGTTTCTGCGGTGGGCGGTGTCACCATCATGTCCGCCGGCCTGGCCGCCATCATGACTCCGAAAAGCGCCGTGGCCATCCAAGGGCTCTCTGCCGGGCTCCTTTCCTGGTTCAGCTCCGCCATCGGCGTGGTATGGCCCACCATGGTCCCCACCGTTGGCTCCATCGCCGATCAAGTAGGGGTACGTCCGGAAGGACTGATTACCATCATGTGCCTGACCGCTTCCTTTGCTGGATTCAGCCCGGCTTCCACTGGCGGCAGCCTGATCCTGGCAGCTAACGCCACGGACCCTGGCTTTACCAAAGAAAAGGAAAACAAGATGTTCGTCCAGATGTTCGCTCTGTCCGCCCTGTTGCTGACCCTGACGGTTTCCGCCGGTCTGGTGGGCTTGTACAGTGTGATCTGATGCTGTTAACCAAATTTATAGGATAAAGAATAAAGAAAGAAGGATGCAAAATGGATGATGCAAAAGGATTGTTGGAAGGTATCGTAATCTTGGATCTGACCCGGGTGCTGGCAGGGCCTTACTGCTGTGCCCTCCTGGCCGATATGGGCGCCACGGTGATCAAGATCGAGAACCCCAAAGGCGGGGATGATTCCCGGAAGATGGGCCCCTTCATCAACGACAACTCTGTATACTATGCCAACTTCAACCGCAGCAAATATGGCTGCACCATCAACTTCAAAGCCCCGGAAGGGAAAGAGATGTTC
>SFHH01000090.1 GCA_004555735.1 Acidaminococcus fermentans | reverse complement strand
AATCTCCTGTTCCTCGATCCCCTACATCTGTGCTATAATATTCTATTATCCCGGTTGATACTGGAGTAAGGTACCTGAGATCTGATTTGAATGCGGCTTCTGGGACGTGGTATTAGGCCGTTCCGGGAGATCGGGCGCTCTGCCGTACTCATGTGAAACAGCTTCCTAATGTGCGAAATGATCCGGGACAAATACACAGAGACCCGCAGATTCTGTGGGCCGAGAAGGGAGCCATGTGTCATGGAAAGAGAAGATTGGATTAAAACGGGTTTGGTTGCTGGGGGCGCTGTCCTGGGACTTCTGGGTGAACGGGTGGTGAAATCCAAGCTGGTGAAAAAGGCTTTGGTGAAGACCACGGCTGCTGCTCTGCGGGTGCAGAAATGTGCTGCGGAAAGCTCTGCCTCCCTCCAGGCTCAGGCTGACGATATCGTAGCAGCGGCCAAGGAAGAAAACCAGAAGCTGGAAGAAGCAGAAGCGGCAGAAAAAGCCAAGGAAGAAGCGGCGGCTGCCGTAGTTGAAGACGAAGCGAAGTAAGCTCTTTTCGTTGAGAAAGGAGCGGAAACGCCATGAAATTTCAAATCCAACATGAAACAGCCGGCCGGCTCCGGGTCCGCTGCCTGGCTCAGGAAGGGCGGAGTGTCCGTTCCTTCAGCCTGGAACAGGGAGCGGCCATCCTGGGCGGCCTGGAACGGGTCCCCGGGATCCGGAAGGTGAAGCTGTATTCGGGAGCAGCGGGCATTGCCGTGCTGTACCGGCCCGATGATCTGGGGAAGATCCGGGAAGGGATCCTGAAGGCCTTGGCCCGGCTGAACATGAACGATCCGGACCTGCGGAAAGCCACCAAAGAAAAGGCTGGAGCCCTGATGCTGAACCGGCAGTACCGGAACCGGCTGCTCACTCTCCTGGCCCGTCACTTTGCCTGCAAGTGGTTCCTGCCACTGCCTATCCGGATGGTCCGGGGCTGGTACCATACCCTGGGCTTTATCCGGCTGGGTCTGCAATCCCTGCGCCACGGCCGGCTGGATGTGCCGGTGCTGGACGCCACGGCCATTACTGCGGCCATGCTCCAGAAGGACATCAGTACCGCCGGTTCCGTAATGCTGCTGCTGCGGGTCGGGGAACTGCTGGAAGAATGGACCTACCAAAAATCTGTCCACGATCTGGCGGACAATATGTCCCTCCACATCGATACGGTGTGGAAAGTGGTGGATGGGACGGAAGTGGAAGTGTCCCTGTCCGATATCCAGGCTGGGGACCTGGTCAGCGTGAAGATGGGCAGTACCATCCCCCTGGATGGGGCAGTGGCCCGGGGAGATGCCATGGTGAACCAGGCGTCCATGACCGGGGAATCCCTGCCGGTGCACAAGACCCCGGGGCTTACTGTTTACGCCGGGACTGTGGTGGAAGACGGGGAAATCACCATCCGGGTGAAAGGCGGCGCCGGTTCCAACCGGTACGACCGGATCGTGCAGATGATCCAGGATTCCGAAGTATTCAAGTCCAACCTGGAAAGCCGGGCCAACCATCTAGCGGACAGCCTGGTGCCCTGGTGCCTGGGAGGGACCCTGCTCATCTATCTGCTGACCCGGAACCTGACCCGGGCCATGTCCATCCTGATGGTGGACTTCTCCTGTGCCCTGAAACTGTCCATGCCCCTGGCGGTGCTGTCGGCCATGCGCGAATGCAGTACCCACAAGATCACCGTCAAAGGCGGCAAATTCCTGGAAGCGGTGGCCCAGGCGGATACCATTGTCTTCGACAAGACCGGTACCCTGACCCTGGCCAAACCCAAAGTGGCAGATGTACTTTGCTTCAGTGGGTATGACCGTGCCACCGTGCTGCGCTACGCGGCCTGTCTGGAGGAACATTTCCCCCATTCAGTGGCCAACGCCATTGTGCGCCAGGCAGCGGAAGAAGGGCTGATCCACGAGGAAATGCACAGCAAAGTGGAATACATCGTGGCTCACGGGATCGCCTCCATGGTGGAAGGCAAACGGATTGTGATCGGGTCCGGGCACTTCATCTTCGACGACGAGAAGTGCGTGATCCCGGAAGGGGAAGAAGCCCTCTATGAAAGCCGTCCGGAGGAATATTCCCATATCTATATGGCCCTGGACGGCAAACTGGTGGCCATCCTCTGCATCCAGGACCCGCTCCGGCCGGAAGCGCCGGCGGTGCTCCAGGATCTGCGGAAAGCCGGCTTCAAGCACCTGGTGATGATGACCGGGGACAGCGAACGGACTGCCGCGGCCGTGGCGGCGAAAATCGGTGTGGATAAGTTCTATGCGGAGGTGCTGCCGGAAGACAAGGCACGGTTCGTGAAAGAAGCCAAAGCCAGCGGCCACCGGGTAGTCATGGTGGGGGACGGCATCAACGATTCCCCGGCCCTGTCCGAAGCGGATGCCGGGGTGGCCATTGCCGAAGGGGCGGACATCGCCCGGGAGATTGCGGATATCACCGTCTCCGCCCACGACCTGCGCCAGCTGGTGGTACTGAAACAGATCAGCAATCTGCTGATGAAGCGGGTGAATTTCAACTACGATTTCGTCGTGTCCTTCAATGCAGGCCTGATCGGCCTGGGGGTGATGGGTATCCTGCCTCCGGCCACAACGGCCCTGCTCCACAACGGATCGACCATAGCCATCAGTCTCCACAGCATGACGGATCTGATGGAAGCGTGGAAAAAGGGGCTGTGAAGAAATGGATTTTTCATTTCTTCACAGCCCCTTTCTTACGGCTTGAGCGGCCTCAGCACGAATCCGATCAGCCGGTCCAGCAGTTCTTCTGCTGGGTGCCCTTCTGGGTTCAGGGACAAGGGCCGGTCTTTTACCAAGAACAGCATTTCTGTGATGGCCGTCAGGATGAAGGTTACGAAGGCATAATCGTTTTCTTGGACAGGAGCCTGAAGCTCCTTTTGCTCTACCGCCTGGATCAGCAGCCTCTGGACATAGTCGCCCATCTGGATCAATTTATGCCAGGAATCCTCATCCAGGAGGCCGGAAGGGTTCAGCAGTTCCTGATACAGGATGATCATATGCTGCCGGGGATCCAGCTGGCTTTCTAAGATGGCGTGGAGATACTGTTTCAGCTTTTGGAGGGGAGTTTTTTCTTCCTTTTCGATGTTTGACTCCAACTGGTGGAGGACGTCCAGCTGGCTGTCGATGATAGCCTGGTACAGAGCCTGCTTGCTGCCGAAATGGTAGGAAATCAAAGCGCTGTTGCAACCGGCCAGCCGGCCGATTTCTTTGATGGAGACATTGTGATATCCTTTTTTATCGAACAGTTCCGCTCCAGCATCCCTGAGCCGCTGCATGGTTTCTTCCGAATTCCGTCTGTGCATGAGACTTCCCCTCTTTGCAAATAATTAGTTATGTGATTAATTTAATTATAGCGCAGAAAAAAGAGAGGGTAAAGGTAAAAACACCTGTTCGCTGACCTTCTTTTTTGTTATAATGGTAGGAGACTTTTACGAAAGGCGGAAACTGTCATGGAAACCATCTTGCTGGGGGCGGTATTGTGCGCCCTCCTTGTGCTCATCGTACTCTTGATCCAGCTCCAGAGGTCCTTGGGTTCCCAGGAGGAAATCAGGGCCCAACAGGCCCGGGAAGAGGCGGACCGGCTCCGGGACAGCCTGGATCAGAAGGTGACCCTGTCCATGAGTGTGGTCAGCGACCGGCTGGCTATGGTGAACCGGGGGCTGGGATCCATGCAGTCCCTGGCCCAGGGGGTGGGGGATCTGAAAAAGGTTCTGACCAATGTGAAGAACCGGGGGATCTGGGGAGAGATGCAGCTGGGAAACCTGCTGGGAGATATGCTGGCTCCGGAGCAGTACGGGACCAATGTGGCCATCCGTCCCCGGAGCCAGGAACGGGTGGAATTTGCCATCCGCCTGCCAGGACGGACCGGAGAGAATCCAGTGTGGCTGCCCATTGATGCCAAATTCCCTCTGGAAGATTACCAGCGGCTGGTACAGGCCCGGGAAGAGGGAGATGCAGACGCTGAGACACTGGCCCTGAAACAGCTGGAAATCCGGCTGAAAAGCGAGGCAAAGGACATCCGGGACAAATACATCGCGCCCCCTTATTCCACGGATTTCGGGCTGCTGTATCTGCCCTTAGAGGGCCTTTTTGCAGAAGCTGTGTCCCGGCCCGGCCTTCTTAGTGAAATCCAGCGGAAATATCGGGTGACATTGGTGGGACCGACTACCCTGGCCGCAGTGGTGAACAGCCTCCAGATGGGCTTCCGCACCCTGGTGGTCCAGAAACAGACCAGCCAGATCTGGCGGCTGGTGGCCCAGATCAACACGGACTTGGGAGCTTTCGAGACCGCCGTGGAACGGGCAGAAAAGAAGCTGGCAGAAGCCCAGTCTGCCATGGAGTCCGTAGGAGACCGTACGCGGATCCTGAAAAAACATTTGGACCGGGCAGAAAAATTTACGAAAGCTCTTGACAACAGTGGGGATAATGACTAAAATCGTAAGCAAGTGCTTGAACTGCCTAAATTGATATACTGAAGAAAATGTCCATGAAGGAACCAAGTACATAAGGCCTTTTCAGACAGAGAGCTGCTGGTTGTGGGAAGCAGCGGAAGGTCCTGTGGAATCCACTCCTGAGACGATGGGGGCAGCAACCCATCCGGCCAAGCCGTTATCCTGGAAATGAGGCTGCGCTGCAGCGAAATAAGGTGGCACCACGTGAGAGGTTCTCCCGTCCTTGACATACCCGTTTAGGGGGTCAGGCACGGGAGTTTTTATTTTGCCTTTCGGCGGAAAACAAGGAGAGAAAAAACATGGATAAGAAAAAAGTCATCGTGGTGGAACGGATTTCGGACAAAGGCGTAGAAATGCTGAAAGCCCAGCCGGATCTGGAAGTGGATGTAAAGTTCGATATCCCCCGGGAAGAACTGCTGAAAATCGTAGGGGATTATGATGCCATCATTGTACGCAGCGTCACCAAAGTCAACGAAGAATTCTATAAGGCCGCCAAGAATCTGAAGGTGGTAGGCCGTGCCGGCAACGGGGTGGACAACATCGATATCGATGGGGCCACCAAACGGGGAATCATCGTGGTGAATACCCCGGAAGCCAACGTAATCTCTGCAGCGGAACATACCATCGGTCTGATGCTGGCTTCCTGCCGGAATACGGTACGGGCCCAGAAGATGATTGAAAGCCGGGTGTGGGACCGGAAGAATCTGAAGGGCGTGGAACTGTACCACAAGACCCTGGGCATCATCGGACTGGGCAGGATCGGCACCCTGGTGACCAAACGGATGCAGGCTTTTGAGATGAAGGTCATTGCGTATGATCCCTATATCCCTGATGCCCGGTTCAAACGGCTGGGCGTAGAAAAATGCGAAACCCTGGATGAACTGCTGGCCAAAGCAGATGTGATCACCATCCATACTCCTAAGACCGAAGAAACCATCAATATGATCGGGAAGGAAGAACTGAAGAAATGCAAACGGGGTGTACGGCTGGTGAACTGCGCCCGGGGTGGCCTTTACAATGAACAGGCTGTGGCTGACGCCATCAAAGAAGGCCAGGTGGCCAGCATCGGGTTGGATGTGCTGGTGGATGAACCGAAACCGATTTCCCCGCTGATCGGTCTGGATCAGTGTGTCCTGACTCCCCATCTGGGAGCCGATACGGCGGAAGCCCAGGATAAAGTGGGGATTTCCATTGCCCAGGAAGTGGTGAACGTGCTGAAGGGACAGATGGTCCCCAATGCAGTGAACCTGCCCGCACTCCATCCCCAGGAACTGGAAGGGATGCTGGGGTATCTGCAGCTGGGTGAATGCCTGGGCAAGCTGTACTACCAGATGGAAAAGGATCCCGTGGACAAAGTAGAAGTGGTCTACGAAGGTCCGGCCGCCAACCTGGAAACGACCCTGATCACCCGGAGCATCCTGAAGGGCCTGTTCGATCCCATCCTGAAGGAACGGGTCAACATGGTTAATGCGGAACTGGCTGCGGAAACCCGGGGAGTAGCCGTGGTAGAAGGAAAAATGAACGGGGAGAACCGGTTGAACCGGGTAGCGGTGAAATTCTATAGCGGCAATAAGGAATTCACGGCGGCCGGGATGGTGGCACCGGATGAAACGCCCCATATCACGGAAGTCCAGGGATATCATTATGATTTGGTGCCGGAACGCTATATGATCCTGGCCAAGAACGACGACAAGCCTGGGATGATCGGCCAGATGGGGACTCTCTTGGGGGCTGCCCATGTGAACATTGCCAACATGCAGGTGGCCCGGAAGCCGAAGACCGGCAATGCCATGATGATCATGACCGTGGACAGCCCGGTGGAAAAGGCGACCCTGCAGATGATCGCCGGCCTGGACGGAATTCAGAGCGCCGATTTCGTGACGCTGTAAAAATAAGAGGGGGGACTGTTGCATGAGCAACAGTCCCCCCTCTTAAAATTCCTTCGTATCGAACACATGGAGCCCCAGGGATTCGGACAGGACCCGGAGGATCCGTTCCCCACCCACACTGTTCCCTTTTTTGTTCAGCATGGGACCAAAGGTGCCGATGCCGATGCCATGCCGGGCGATGGCACAGATGCCGCCACCCACACCGCTTTTGCTGGGCAGACCGATCTTCACCGCATATTCTCCTGATTCATCATACATACCGCAGAGCATCATCAAGGTAGTGACAATCCGGACGATGGTGGAATCCACCAGCTGTTTTCCGGTCTGGGGATCCACCCCGTGTTTGGACAGGACCATCCCGTAATGGGCCAGATCCCGGGCCGTCACCATGACGGAGCACATCCGGAAATACACATCCAGGACCTCTTCCGGTTCTCCATCCAGCACATTGTCGCTTTTCAGCAGGTAGGCGATGGAACGGTTCCGGGTCCCTGTCTTTTTCTCCGAGCGGTAGACTGACTCATTGAGCCCGATCCGGGGATTCCCGCACAGGGTCCGGACCAGCTCCAGGAAAGATTGGTAAGGGTCCGGTGTTTCGATGCAGCTGGCCGTCACGATGGCCCCCGCATTGATCATAGGGTTGAAGGGACGCCAGTCTTTCAGTTCCAGCTGGAGGATACTGTCGAAACGGTCACCGGTAGGTTCCATGCCGATCTTGCTGAACACTTTGTCATACCCGGCGGTCTGGAGAGCCAGGATCAGGGAAAATGTCTTGGAGATGCTCTGCATGGTAAAGGGGATATCATAGTCCCCGGCACAGTACGTGCTGCCGTCCTTGCGCATGAGGCAGACTCCCAGATTTCCGGAGTTGGCCTTGGCCAGTTCCGGGATGTAGCTGGCCACCCTGCCTTCGTATAATACATTCCTTCCTTCAGCCAGTGCTTTTTCCAGGATCGCCTGGATCTCTTCCTTGTCCATAACCATGCTTTCATCCCCCTTGGTGTTTCTATTGTCCGATACAGTATTGTGTAAATTATCTATCAATTCATTATAGCATATAGAAGGGAGGGGAAACAGATAGATTTGGCAGGCGGGAGGAGAAGAGATTCTCTTCCGGAGAGAATATGGAATGAACACCAAATTTTCTGGAAATTCAGTATTGACATCCCCAATTCGGTTTATTATACTAAAGCCGTAATACATCAGACAATCAGATGTCTAAGAGGCGACCGCAGAAAAGCAACACTTAGATTGTTGAATATGAAAATGAACTAAGATCATCACCAGCGCATCGCATCAAGGCAGAAAGAGGTCCATATGATTAGAGTCAATGCTACAGATATCGTCGTAAACTCCGTGAAAGACGCCCTTCATACGGGAAAACTGCATGTGGGAGACAGGCTCCCCAAAGAAGCCGATATGGCCAAAGAACTGGGCGTTGGCCGTTCTTCTCTGCGGGAAGGTATGAAAATCCTGGCGGCTTACGGAGTGATCGAGTCCCGTCAAGGAGAAGGGACTTTTGTGGTCGATCATTGTGCTCAGAATTTTTCAGAGTTCCTTGGCTTTTTTCCAAGCCAAGAGAATCGACTGCCGTTTTTGGAACTGCGGAGAGTCATCGAAGTAGGGAATATCCTTACCATCTATGACAAGGTCAGTGAGGAAGATTTTGCCGTCCTGAACAGGCTGGTATCGGTATTCGATGAGAAACACCCCGAAAAAGAGTATGTGGAAGCTGATAAACAATTCCATGCTTATTTGCTAGAACTGACGAAAAATCCCATGCTGCTGCAAATCAGCAAATTGTTGGAAAATATGCGGACAGAATTGCTGTGGAAGTTGTTTGAGCATGAAGAAATCATCGAAGATGCAAGGGTCGCTCATCACCGCATCTTGCAGGCTTTGAAATCCCGAGATCGGGTTGCTTGTGTGGAAGCTGTGTTGCAGCATCTGGATACGACGGCGAAACGCGTCGTCCTTATTTCCCAGGGTAACAAATAGGAAAGTTACGTGCAAGAAATCCAGGCGTTGGAAAGGGGGAATCATATGCGGACCAATA
>SFHH01000089.1 GCA_004555735.1 Acidaminococcus fermentans | reverse complement strand
GGAAACCCGGACAATCTTGGCGAAGAGTCGGCAGCCCAAAAGGCCGATCAGTAGCATGAAGAACTGGATCACCACGAACCCGCCAAAGAAAGTATACGTCATGGGAGCATACTTTGTAAAGAGTTCCGGTCCCGGCTGGAGCCCGTGGATGATCAGCCCGCCCATGAGCACAGCGGTGACGCTTTCTCCAGGGATCCCCAGGGTCAGGGTGGGGATCAGGGAACCGCCGGTCACGGCGTTGTTGGCAGCTTCGGAACCGGCGATCCCTTCAATGGAACCGTTGCCGAATTCTTCCGGATGTTTGGAGAAGCGCTTGGCTTCGTTGTAGCCCAGGAAGCAGGCGATGGAGGCACCGGCTCCAGGCAGGAGCCCGATGATATTCCCGATGATCCAGCTCCGGAGCACCGTGGGGGTGATCTGTTTCATTTCCTGGAGGCTCAGCATGATCCGGTCTTTGAACTTGGCAGCTTTGGCCCGCTGTACGATGGCTTTTTCCGCCAGGATGAAGGCCTGACTCATGGAAAAGAGACCGATCAGGGCGCAGGTGATGTTGATGCCGTTATAGAGAGAATCCTGGCCGAACATGAACCGTTCCACGCCCTGCATGGGATCCATGCCGATGGTAGAGAGTACCAGCCCGAAGGCACCGGACATCAGCCCCAGAATCATAGAATCTGTGTTGATCCCGGCGATGATGGTCAGGCCGAAAAGGCTCAGCCAGAAGTATTCCGGGCTGCCGAATTCCATGGCTAATTTGGCCAGGGCCGGAGCGAAGAAATACAGGGAAATGCAGCTCAGGAGCCCACCCCAGAAAGAGGCGATACAGGCAGTGGCCAGAGCTTTCCCCGCTTTGCCCTTCAGGGTCATGGCATAGCCGTCGATGGCGGTGGCCGCTGAGGCCGGTGTACCGGGTGTGTGGATCAAGATGGCGGAAATGGATCCGCCGAAGATAGCGCCACAGTAGATGCCACCCAGCATGATGAGGCCGGCAGAAGGTTCCATGCCGAAGGTCAGGGGCAGCAGCAGGGCCACCCCCATGGCCGCGGAAAGACCGGGCATACAGCCGATGATGATCCCCATGGTCACACTGGCGATCATGATGACGATGTTCATGGGAGAAAGCGCGTTGACGAATCCCATGGCCATCAATGCATATTGATTTTCCATTTGTCCATCCCTCGCTTCCTACAGTAGTTCTTCAATCAGCAGGCCGTCCGGCAGAGGCACGGCCAAAAACTCGCTGAAGACCACATAGATCAGGACCATCAATACCACAATGGTGATGGCCATGTATTTTTTCTCGATATGGAAAAAGTGCATCATGAAAAGGAGATAGATGATGGCAGCAGGATAGAACCCGATGAAGATCATGAGGATGAAGAAGAGGACTGATGCACCTAAGAATGTGAAGAACTGTTTCGGCAGGAAGTGGGTCCAGACTTCCGGCAGATCATTGACGATGGCGAAATGCCCATGGCAGCTGCAGGCCATTTTCACCAGCTGCATCAGGGTCAGGACGGCCAGGAGGCCGATGACGAATTTGGGATAGCTCTGTGCCGCAGGCGGCAGCTGCAGTGTTTCATAGAAAAAGAAGGCACAGAATCCCAGCATGAAGATGACGACACTGAGTTCCGATTTTTTCATAATGGTTTCCCCTCAAACAGGGGGGCTGCTCGCAAGCAGCCCCTTTGCAGATCATATGTTCAGATGGTTAGGCATCCTTGTACAGCTTGCTGACCACGTCTTTGCAGAAGGTCATCTGTTCCTGGATCAGTTTGCCCAGTTCCTTGCTGTCCATGTAGTGGAGTTCCAGGCCGGCGTTCTTATGGTCGCGGATGGTCTGTTCGTCGGTCATGGTCAGTTTGAAGGCTTTTTCATAGAATTTGATGATGTTTTCCGGGGTGCCTTTGGGAGCTACCAGGGCACGGGCGGAACCATACCATTTGTTGTAGTAGCCCAGTTCACCCAAGGTGGGGACGTCTTTATATTCATCCAGACGTTTTTCGGAGAATACGCCCAGGAGCTTCAGAGCTGCGTTGCTGCCGCGGATGAGCGGTTCCACATCGCCCAGTTTGGCGCAGGAGAAATCCACTTCGCCCTGGCGCAGAGCCAGCAGCTGGTCAGCGGTACCGCCGTAAGGCACTGCATTGTATTTGAATTTGGCCGTGGTGGAGAGCAGCTGGGCTGCCGTATGGTTGGAAGCCTGGACCCCGTTGGTGGAAGCTTTCAGTTCGCCGGGATGGGCTTTGGCGTATTCCACCAGTTCCTTCAGGCTGTTGAATTTGCTGTCTTTCCGAACGACGACTACGCCGGTTTCTTTCAGATGGTTGCAGATGGGGACGATGCTCTTGTCATTGAAAGAAGCATTCTTGGCCAGGGCCAGGGTGGTGTAAGTAGGGAGGTTGATGAAGCCGATGGTATACCCATCCGGTTTTGCCTTGGACAGTTCCGTCCAGCCGATCTTGCCGTCTGCACCGGGCTTGTTTTCGATGATCAGGGTCTTGCCGACGAATTTTTCCGCATCCTTACACAGGACCCGAGCCCCTGTATCCGTACCGGAACCTGCCTTATAGGCTACGATTACCTTGATATCCTTGGTAGGCTTCCAGTCGCCGGCCGCCTTCTGCTGTGTTTTTTTGCCACCGCCACAGGCACCTACAGCCAGGGCCAGGGCACAGATGGCGGAAGCAGCCAACCATTTTTTGAGTTTCATACAAATCTTCCTCCTTTGTAAAGAATATGTAAAATGTAAAAACTCTGTAAACCCATTGTAGCATATTTCTGAAATTCCGCCTACTGAATTTTTGGAAAAAACAGGCGATTTGCTTCCATGCACAAGGTTTTCATTATATAACTTTAAATAAATAATTATTGTTAAAAATGTTCAATCCATGATATAATCTGTATCAGAAAAAACTACATTTAAGGAGGTAACTACGATGGCAAGACTGCGTTTGATGCGGGCACCGTTGAAATATGTTCAAGGCAGCGGAGCTCTGCGGGAATTCTACGACTATTTCAAGGATCTGGGGAAGAATTGGTTGTTCATCTGTAGCCGGAGCGGTCACCGGACCTGTCATGACAAACTGGAAGAAGGCTTCGGGAGCAGCGAGACCCATCGCCATTATGAAGTGTTCGGAGGAATCTCCAGCGTGGGAGAAATCGAGAAATTCAGAAAAATGGTCCGCGCGGAGAACATCGATGTGGTGGTCGGGGTAGGGGGCGGCTCCGCCATCGATACGGCCAAAGCTACCGCTTATCATGAAGGGAAACGGGTGGTAATCATCCCTACGGTGGTGGCTACCGATGCTCCTTGTACCGGTCTTTCGGTCATCTATAACGATGACGGCTCCTTCAATTCCTATCTGTTCTATCCCAACAACCCGGACGGAGTGCTGGTAGACAGTTCCATCATCGCCCATGCTCCAGTGAAATTCTTGGTAGCTGGCATGGGGGATGCTCTGGGGACCTATTTCGAAGCCCGGGCCTGCTATCGGACCGATGCGCCCAGCCTGGAAAACGGCGGGATCACCCGGTCGGCCATGGCCCTGTGCGAGCTGTGCTACGAAAACCTGCGGAACTACGGGGCCCAGGCCAAAATGTCCGTAGAAAAACAGGTGGTGACGCCGGCTCTGGATGCTATCATCGAGACCAATGTGTACCTGTCCGGGGTAGGGGCGGATAACGGGGGCCTGGCCTGTGCCCATTCCTTCTACAATGGCATCACTTCCCTGGGCGGCCACAGTGTGCCCCATGGGAACTGCGTAGCCTTCGGTACCTTGGTCCAGCTGGTGCTGGAAGGGGTAGAAGAAGATGAGTTCCGAGATGTCCAGGGCTTCTGCAAAGAAGTGGGGCTGCCCACCACCCTGGCCGAACTGGGGATCACAACGGACGAACAGATCCGCCAGATCGCTAAAGCTGCCTGCGTGCCGGGGGAAAGCATCCACAATATGGTAGCGGATGTAACGGAAGACCAGCTCTATGCCGCCATCATCCAGGCGGATGCACTGGGGAAATAAGAGCCGCATAACGGCTCGGTCACGGGTCGCGACCCGTGACTCGCGACCGGGGGGGTGTGAATTTTTTCACACCCCTCTTTTGTGGTATAATAGAAAAAATATACGTCCGCAATCGGACAGATTGGCGGTTTCCTTATGACAGATCCATCGCCTGCAAATTCCCAAGAAGCCCAAAAGTACAAAAAGATGCTGGAATCGCCGGTGAAGCCTTTGATTGCTTCCTTGGCCCTGCCTTCCATCATCAGTATGCTGTGCACCAGCTTCTATAATATGGCTGATACGTACTTTGTGAGTAAAATCGATACCACCTCCACCGCAGCCGTAGGGGTCACCTTTGCTACCATGGCCATCATCCATGCCATCGCTTTTTTCTTCGGCATGGGCTCCGGCAATACCATTTCCCGGCTCCTGGGGGCGAAGAAGCGGGCGGAGGCAGAAACCATGGCTTCTACCAGTTTTTTCTATACGTTTTTATGCGGACTCTGCATCGCCGTCCTGGGCAATGCTTTTGCCCCGCAATTCGCTACCCTGATTGGTTCCACACCTACCATCCTGCCCTATGCAGTCCAGTATATGAGTGTGATCCTCATCGGGGCTCCGGTGATGATGTCCAGCCTGGTGATGAACAACCATCTGCGTTTCCAGGGCAGCGCCGCTTTCGGCATGGTGGGCATCACCGTGGGAGGCTTCCTGAACGTGTTCCTGGATCCTCTTTTCATCTTCAAGTTCCGTTTGGGGGTAGCCGGAGCTGCCTACGCCACCATCCTGAGCCAGTTCATCAGTTTTTGTATCCTATTTGCCATGACCCGGCGGGGCGGCAATATCCCCATCCAGATGAAGAATATCCATCCTTCTTGGCCCATCATGAAAGAAATCGTGGCTGGCGGGGCCCCTTCTCTGGTGCGTCAGGGGACTCAGAGCCTTTCTACCATTTTCCTCAATGTGGCAGCGGGAGCCTTTGGAGATGCGGCCATCGCTGCCATGTCCATCGTAACCCGGCTCAGTTTCTTTGCGGCTTCCGTGGTCATCGGGTTCGGCCAAGGATTCCAGCCGGTGTGCGGGTTCAGCTACGGGGCCCGGAAATACGGCCGGCTCCGGGAAGGATTCTGGTTCGCTGTGAAAGCGGGGACCCTATTTTCCTTGGCAGCCGCTGCTGTGGCCATTGTTTGGGCCACTCCTATATTGGAGGAATTCCGGGATGATTCTTTGGTGATTTCCGTGGGGGCCGCCGCCCTCCGAACCCAGGCCATGACCTTCTTCCTGGTGCCCTTGACCATCCTGTCCAATATGTGCCTCCAGACTACCCGGCATACAGCAGGAGCCATGCTGGTAGCGGCCGGCCGGAGCGGGCTCTTTTTGATCCCCACCCTGCTGGTGCTGCCCCGGATCTTCGGTCTCACGGGCCTGGTATGGAGCCAGAGTGTATCCGATGTGTGCGGCTTCCTCCTGGCAGCTGTGCTGATCCACGCCTTCTTCCAGAAGATCCCGAAAAGGGATGAAAAGTAAGACAGCTGGTGTAATTGTGAAAACTTCTCACGGCTGGAGAGTGGAGACATGCAGCCAGTGAGCCAGTGGAGCTGTTGTACGGGTATGTTTTTTCAAGTGCAACAGCTCCTTTTTTGTTGTCCTTCCAACGTACTTTCTCTCATTTCCATGCTACAATACAGACAATAAAAGGAAAGCAGGTGATGGTATGGAAATGGATGCGGGCCGGGTATTTCGGATGGAAGAGACCAATCCTCCTGTGACTGGATGCACGGTTTCCCAGCAGATCGCCGGGGGTAAGAATCCTCTCTGGATCTTTTCACTGGGAGCCGGGACGGACATCAGCGCAGAAATCTATCCCTACCACAAGCTGCTGCGGGTCCAGAAGGGCCGGCTGTTCCTGACCGGCAGCCAGCAAGGCCGGGTGCTGGAAGAGGGAGAGAGCCTTCTGACTCCCACTGGCGTACCGGTGGGCATGGCAGCGGAAGAAGATACCGTCTATACGGAACTGGAAATCCAGAAGGAGGATATCATGAACAATGCAGTGAAAGCAGGAGAAGTATTCAGACTGGCAGACCTGGTGCCTTACCAGGAGGGACGGATCGTCAATATGGATGTGGTCCACAACGACAAAATGAAGTTCGTGGTCATGGCCTTTGCTGCGGGCACCGGACTCAGCGAACATGCAGCTCCGGGAGATGCCCTGATCTTTGCCCTGGATGGGGAAGGGATCATCGGCTATGAAGGCCAGGCTCATACCCTGAAAGCCGGCGAGCAGTTCCGGTTTGCCAAGAATGGACTCCATTGGGTGAAAGCGGAGAAACCCTTTAAGATGGGGCTCCTGCTGACCTTGGAATAACGGGGCAGCCATGGAACGGCGCAGACCGAAGATCCGGATCACAGTGACGGACCGGAGAGGGATAATGGGCTGCCACCGGGGCCACCATATAGGGGAAGTCTTCGATTTCGATGAAGACCGGGGCAAGATTTGCCCCATGGCCATGCACTGCGCCTTTCCCTATATCGATATCCTCCGGTATGGAGGCCAGATTCCCGGCCAGCCCAAAGGCACCGCCGAGTTCTGCTGCAGCGATGCGGATACCATCATGGTGTTCAAGGCAGAAGTGGTGGAAGAGGAATAAAAATACGTCAGACCAGGCCCTTTTGAGCCGTCCAGAGAGCGAAAAAGCCCGCAGTCAAAAGTGATTGCGGGCCTGTTTAGTTGCCATTCCTTACATTTTATCAATAGGGTTTTTATCCTGACAAATATTGCGTCACCCGGTATTCATGGAAGGAGTAACGGGCACATCGATATGCTTAATAGGATATTTTTTCTTGCGCATCCTCAATCAGTTGTCTGCCTAATTTATAGGCGTTTTCTTCCATTTCTTTTTCATATTTGGCGTGGTAATCCCGTTTATCCTGTTCGGAAAAGATCGAGGATTCATATCGGCTGTAATCGGAGAACTGGAGCGTATTGCAGTCATAGAATCGGTATGGTTCCACTCCCAACACATTGGCGGCAGTCCATTCATAGGCAGCTAGACTTTCCTTTAGATGGAACTGTTCCATTTGTTCTTCCGTGGCATTCATGGTGTAGAGAAACGCGGAGGGCATTTTCTTTCCCAGCACGGAGGGAGTTTCACGGCTGTAAATGTACTGTGAGAAAAAGAACCGTTCCAGAAAAGCCTGCATCTGGGCTGTCAGGTTCATGAAATAGATAGGGGAACCAAAAATGACGGCATCCGCCGCTTTCACCCGTTCCAAGACCGGCGCCAAATCATCTTTGACGATGCAGGTTCCGTGTTTTTTATCCTTGCGTTTGCAGTAAAAGCAACTGATGCAGCTCTTGTAGGTAAGAGAATATAAGTTGATGATTTCGGTTTCTGCACCGGCCGCAGTCGCTCCTTCCAATGCTTTTTGGAGCATGGCAGAAGTATTTCCTGAACGGCGGGGACTTCCATTGATTGCGATGATTTTCATATAAAAACATCCTTTCTGTTTTTTCAGCACAAATCACTGTGGTTTTCTGTACGGGTCAGAGTCAGTATCAGGATATTTTCATTGATTTTGTAAATCAGCAGCCACTCCGGAAGGATATGGTATTCTCGGAATTCGATTATTGCTATTATAACGTTAATTAAAGAAAATGTGAAGAAATTTACTTGATATTGCGGAACTTTATGGCAGTAAAAAAATCCTCCGGAAGGCCGCACCGTTCGGCAAGGGTCCGTGGATTACGTTGGCCCTGAAAGAAGCCAGCCGGTATTTGCATATGGGAGAGAAGAAACTTCGGAGACTGGCTCCCGAAGATCCTGTCGCGGGGTCCCTGATCTATATATGTAGAAAGCTCCAACCATCGATCCGCTGATCGGCCTAGATGGATATACCATCGCCAGCGGGATCTTTCCCACCTATCTGCAGGGACGGCAGATCGTTTCCGTACCCCTTGCTGAGCAGGAACAGATGCACATCGGGTATGTCCTCTGCAGGGAGCAGAGTCTGTCGGAGCTGGGATCCATCTATGTGGAAGCATTGAAAAAATATGCCACTCAATCTACATAGAATGAAACTATGTAAAAACATATCAAATAAGTATTACCTATAAGATCTTCCTTTGAAGTATGATGATAGCAACATTGTGAAAGGAGATTTGGGTATGCCTGGATATGTGCTTGTGAATTTTTTTGTGTATGCGTGCGTGAATGCCTTTACCCCGGGGCCGGGGAATATATTGGCTCTGAATACAGTAACCAATTACGGATGGGGAAAAGGGAAGCCACTTTTTTTTGGAATATTCATGGGATACTATGTTGTTCAGATTATCTGTGCCGTTTTCGTATATGGAGTGGGTGCATTTCTTCCCGGTGCGCTCCAAGTCATGAAGTATATTGGAGCTGCTTATATCCTTTGGCTTGCGATTCATATTGCTATCAGTAAGCCTGAGGTTAATGCAGGGCACGGAA
>SFHH01000088.1 GCA_004555735.1 Acidaminococcus fermentans | reverse complement strand
TGGCCCTATGCCAGGGAAATCCATTTGTACAGCGCCCAGTACCGGGTGGATCCTTTCCTGGCTGTGGCAGTGATTAAAAATGAAAGCAACTTCAAACCAGAGGCCAAATCCAAGGCAGGGGCCCTGGGGCTGATGCAGATCACTCCGGAAACTGGCGCCTGGATCGCCAAATGTACGGATTTCCCCAATTTCCGGGATTCTATGCTGCTGAAACCGGAACTGAATATCAAGTTCGGCTGCTGGTACCTGTCAGAGCTGGAACATGAATTCCATGGCAATGAAGTCCTGATGCTGGCGGCGTACAATGCGGGACGGGGCACGGTGAAGGAATGGATGAAGGACAACGGCTGGGACTATGATTTCCATGCTATTTCCCAGATCCCCTTCAGTGATACCCGGATCTATGTCCAGAAGGTGTTGGACGACCGGAACAACTATCAGACCTTATACAAAAAAACATTAAAAAACCCTTGACGAGTTTTCTTGAATGTGATATTATTTCTTTGTTGCCGATTGAAGGAACAAGCGGGCATGGCGGAACTGGCAGACGCGCTAGCTTCAGGAGCTAGTGGGGGCAACCCCGTGGAGGTTCAATTCCTCTTGCCCGCACCAAACTTTTCACCTCAGCAATCACACACAACTCTGCGGTTGTGGCGGAAAGGCAGACGCGTCAGCTTGAGGGGCTGGTGAGGGTAACCTCATGCGGGTTCAAGTCCCGCCAACCGCACCAACTCTATGGCAGGCGGGGCGAAAAGGGCGGAGGCCTTCGGCAGACAAATTCCATATGCGGGCATGGCGGAACTGGCAGACGCGCTAGCTTCAGGAGCTAGTGGGGGCAACCCCGTGGAGGTTCAATTCCTCTTGCCCGCACCATTCAAAAGAAGGACACACTGTGGAAACAGTGTGTTTTTTTGTGTTATGACGATTTCTTTGCGTACTGAAATCCTTTAAGAAAGGACAGAGTCTGAAGTGGGAGCAAAATAATCGCTGGAATCAGGATATTCCATTGACAGGTTTATCAGAAATCACTATACTTTTAAACATAATGGATTTATTTGTAATATATAATCAAAAAATGATACTTGGAGGGGGAGCAGATGGACACAAATTCATTGGTAGAAAAGTATGTAGGGGATATGGTCGCCCTGCGGCGGGAAATCCATGCCCATCCGGAACTGAGCAATCAGGAATTCGAGACGACGAAACGGATCGAGGCCTTTTTGAAGGACTGTGGCATCGAAATCTTGGATGTGGGAATGAAGACGGGCTGTATCGCTTTATTGCGGGGCGGGAAACCCGGCAAGACCGTTGGTCTGCGGGAAGACATCGATGCCCTTCCCATTGTGGAGCAGACGGGGTTGCCTTTTGCGTCCCAGTGCGACGGGGTGATGCATGCCTGCGGCCATGATATCCATCAGACTGTTTTGCTGTACACCGCCAAATGCCTTTCGGAGGTCAGGGAAGAGCTCCACGGCAATGTGCTGTTCATATTCCAGCCTGCTGAAGAAGCTCTGTACGGGGCGTTAGACACCCTAGCCACGAAATTCTATGAAAAGTATCCGCCGGATGTCCTTACCGGTCTCCACTGTTCTCCGGAATGGGATGCCGGGACCATCGGACTCATCAAAGGTCCGGCCAATGCGTCCTCTGATTTCCTGTATATCACCGTCCATGGGAAAGCCGGCCATGGCGCCCATCCAGAAAACTTCGTGGATCCCATCATGATTTCCGGCTATCTCCTGGCAGAACTCCAGACAGTGGTTTCCCGGGTGAACCGTCCGGTCTATCCGGCGGTGCTGACTTTTGGCTCCATCCATGGGGGCAAAGCCGGGAATGTGGTCCCGGAAAAGGTGGAAATCGTCGGGACCCTGCGCAGCCTGGAACCAGGCAGCCGGAAACTGATGCATGAAGAAATCAACCGGATCGTGGAACACGGTGCTGCGGCCTTCCGGGGCAAGGGAGAAGTGAAATGGGCAGATGGGATGCCTCCCCTCGTCAACGATCCTGCGGTGATCGACGGGATTGCCCGGGCAGCAGCGGAGACTATTGGAGAAGAGAACATCCGCCAGATTCCCTATCCTTCTACTGGATCCGACGATTTTTCTTGGATGTTCCCGAAACTGTGCCCTGGCTGCCAGTTCCGTTTGGGGACCGGAAACCCGGAAGAACCCAACAGCCGTCTGGGACTCCACAATCCTAAGAATATCTTCGATGAAAAAGCCCTGCCCACCGGGGTAAAGGTCCTGACCCAGTTCACCCGGGATTATCTGGCGAAAGCCTGAGGAGAGATGATGATGGAGAAAAAAGAAAAACAATTTGTATTCCCGGAGACCATAGCCCTGCTGTTCTTCCTGATCTGTGTAGCAGCCATCTTGACGGTGGTGCTGCCGGCGGGAGAATACGATACGGTGAAAGTGGGGAAGATGACCCGGGTGGTGGCCGGGACCTACCATGCGGTAGCTCAGTCGCCGCAAGGACCTTTCGCCGTGCTGAATGCGGTGGTCACCGGCTTCCAGAGAGCTTCCGTGCTGTTTGCCATGGTGCTTTTCACGGGGTCTGCCGTCCATATGATGCAGAAAAGCGGAGCTGTTGAAGTGGCATTCCGTTCCCTTTCGGCGAAGGGCGGTGCCCAGAACCTCAGCAAGATTGTGTTCGTCATCATGGCCTTCATGTCCATCGGTGGTGCTACAGGGGTCTTTGCCAACCCTACCGTGGCCCTGATCCCTATCGGTATGATCCTATCCAAGACCATGGGGCTGGACGCAGCAGCTGGTTTCATGATGATCTATCTGGGGGCCTATTCCGGGTTCAACGTGGGCTGGGCCAATCCGTCCACTTTGGGGGTAGCCCATCCCATTGCCGAACTGCCGGTGTTTTCCGGGATGCCGGTACGGTTCGCTTTCCATGGAGTCAATTTTGTCCTCAACTACGTCTTGGTGATGAAATACATCAAGAGCATCCAGAAAGATCCCACCAAGAGCCTGTGCTACCAGGAAGGGATGGCCGTCAGTGAATACATGGGCGCCCAGGAAGGGGAGACTTTCGAATCAGCCGGCAAGCTGAACCTGACCCAAAAGACCTGCCTGGGAGTCATGGTCCTGGCTATTATTGCCATCATGACCGGGGCTGTGGTCGCCAAATGGGGGAACCAGCAGATCGCGGCCATCATGTTCCTGGCCGTACTCATCCAGGGCGGGGTCCTGGGGCTGGGCGTGAACGGCACCACCAAAGCCTTTCTGGAAGGATGCAAACCCATGCTGAATGCAGGGTTCATCATTGCCTTTGCCAATGGGATCTCGGTCATCCTGAAAGATGGGCATATCCTGAATACCATCGTTTATTATCTTTCCATCCCTATCGGAAGCTTTGGGCCGGTGATCGGGTCTATCCTGATGTTCTGGGCCAACCTGTTCATCAACCTGTTCATCCCTTCCGGATCCGGGCAGGCTTCGGCTGTGATGCCCCTGATGGTACCCTTGGCGGATCTTACGGGGATCACCCGGCAGGTGGCCGTCCAGGCCTTCCAATTCGGGGACGGTCTGTCCAACTGTATCGTACCTACGGCCGGGACCATCATGGGGTCCTTGGGGATCGCAGGGGTTGCCTACAACCGGTATGCCAAATGGTATGCCCCCTTCCTGCTGCTCCAGAGCATCCTGGCTTCCGTTGCCCTGGCTGTCCTGCAGCTGGCAGGATGGACGGGATTGTAAGAAAATGGAAAAGGAGGTGTTGCACAGAACGTGCAACACCTCCCTTTTCTATTTATACACCTGCAAGATCCGCTGGGCTTCCTGGACCATCTTTTCCCGTACCCATTCCGGGCGGATGATCTCGACGCCCTCTCCTAAAGCCATGATCCAGCCCAAGAATTGGGCACTTACATCTACTTTCACGGTCAGGGATACGGTGTCGGGCCCTTGGGGGATCAGCATGATGTCTTTGCCGAACCGGTCGATGAAGATCCCAACTTTTTCGTTCTGGACCTGTAGTTCTACTTCTGTCTGATCCCCATTGAACATGCCGAAATGTATATTGGCATATTTGGGGATATCCAATTTCTGGAAGGCCTCTTTGCCCTCCCGGGGCAGGTCTTCCAGAAGTTCCAGATCTTCGATCTTGTCTACCCGATAATGGCGGATCTCTCCGGCCTTTTCATAGTAAGCGGCCAGATAGTAGTTTTCATCGGACAGGATCATCAGCCAGGGACTGACCTGGAACCAGTTTCCTTGGTTGCGGGGGACCAGTTCTTTGCGGGTGTTCCAGCGGGTGTAGTGGAAACGGACCTGCACATTGGTGTTGATGGCCTGGTGCAGTTTATCCACCGTCAAATAGACTTTTTTGTTGGAGGTCTTTACGCGACCGGCAATGAGCACCTGCCGCTGGAGGCTCTTGCCCTGTTCCCGGCTGGCCAGTTTTTCCAGTTTGCTGATCAGAGCGTGGGATTTTTCATCCGGGATGAACTGGGCCGCCTGTACGGAATCTACCAGGAGCTTCAGCTCAGCGATCTGGAATTCCCGGTTCCCTAAATGATAGGTACAGCTCCGTCCTCCGTTGGAACTGATGATATCCAGGCCATATTTCTTCAGTTCTGCAAAATCGCTGTAGAGAGTCTTCCGGTCCGCATTGACTCCGGCCTTCTTCAGCCGTTCTGTGATCTCCTGCAGGGTAAGCCCATGGTCATCATCGGTTTCCCGCTGGAAGATCTTTTCCAGGTACAGCATTTTCAGTTTTTGGTTGATTCCTTTGGTCATGGCAGCCTCCTCAGGGTAAGACATCCGTTTCCTTAATGATATCTTGTTCTGGAAAAAAAAGGAACACCTGGCTGCAAGAAAAATTATGGCGGCCATATGAAAAATATAGTTTACTTTTTTCGAAAATAGCATATACTATATCCTGCAAAACAAAAGGCCGCAATGGATTATTTTTGAGGGGGATGTGTGGAAAATGACTGGCTTACCTTTGATTTTTGCTTTTGTGATTGCCATCATCGTCATGATCGTAGCCATTTCGAAATTCCGTATCCATCCTTTCCTGGCTATCCTGGGGGTTTCCGTGATCTTCGGCCTGATCGGCGGGATCCCTCTGGTAAAGCATGGGAAAGTGCTGGGGATCGCGGATGTGGTCAGTGCCGGTTTTGCCGGGACCTTCACCAGCATCGGCATCGTGATCATCATGGGAGCCCTGATCGGGACCATTTTGGAAAAGACGGGAGCTGCCTTGAAAATGGCTGACTGCGTGGTGCGCCTGGTAGGGAAGAACAATACCAGCCTGGCGGTACTGATCATGGGGTGGATCGTTTCCATCCCGGTATTCTGTGACAGCGGTTTCGTCATCTTGAATCCGATCCGGAAGGCGCTGGTCCGCCGGACCCATTGTTCCGCTGTAGCTACGGCAGTAGCCATGTCCATGGGGCTGTATATTTCCCACTGCTTCATTCCGCCCACACCGGGACCCATTGCTGCTGCCAATACCATTTATGAAGGGATGGGGCTGGAACCCAACCTGATCCTGATCATCGGTCTGGGGACCGCATCTTCCATCCTGCCTATGATCGCCGCCTACTGTTATGCCAACTATATCGGCAAAAAAGTGAAATCCAAAGAAGAACGGGCAGAAAGTACAGAACCGGCAGAGGTCCAGCAGACCTATGAAGAACTCATCAAGAGCTATGGTCAGCTGCCCAGTGCCTTTATGAGCTTTGCTCCCATTGTGGTGCCCATCATCCTTATGGGCCTGTCCAGTGCTATGGCCATGAGCGGGAACAGGACGGATGTCATCACCTTCCTGGGAACGCCCATCATCGCCATCAGTGTAGGGGTGATCCTGGGGATCCTGGTATTGATGCAGAGTACCATGCCGGACAAGATGAAAGCCTTCTATGAAATCACCGATGAAACCCTGAAAGTGGTGGGACCCATCCTGTTCATCACCGCTGCCGGAGGCGTGCTGGGGAAGGTCATCGCATCCACCAGCATGGTGGCGTTCATCAAGGAAAATTCCAATACCCTGGCCAGCCTGGGGATCTTCTTCCCCTTCCTGCTGTCTGCCATCCTGAAGACAGCCCAGGGATCTTCTACCGTGGCCATCACCACTACGGCCGGGATCATGGCTCCTCTGATGGGGACCTTGGGACTGGGGACGACCATGCTGGCAGCCATCACAGTCATTGCCATCGGGGCCGGGGCTATGACGGTGTCCCATGCCAATGACTCTTATTTCTGGGTGGTCACCAACTTCGGGGATATGGAAGTCCAGGATGGCTACCGGGCCCAGACCATGGGGACCCTGGTCACCGGCATCGCCGCCATGATCAATGTGTATATCTTGTATCTGATCCTGGGGTGAGGATAAAGGGATTGGTCGCGAGTCATGAGTCGCTGGCTTGTTGGTGCAGCACTAAAATCCATTTTTTCGGATTTCAGTGGATTTTGTCTGATCATCTGGTAGAAAAAGAACAAACGGCTTGGATGTCCAGGCTCACGGCCCGAGACTCGAGACCCACGACCGGGGGTGTGAATTTATTCACACCCTCTTTTTCTGTTTCATCTCTAACAGGATTTTTCAAAAAATCTTCAAAAAAATTCCCCTGACTGCACTATGATATATTGTCGAACCCGGGAAAATCATTTATAATAGGGAAAGGATTTCAGGTGAATATTTTTTGATTACAGTAGAAACAGGAATCCTGGTCCATTTTCTTATTTCCCACGGGTCCCCATCCTTTGCGCAGGAGCGGATCCGGAGCGGTAAGATACAGCATAAGTTTTTATTTCAGTACACAGGCGTTGAAGGGCCTGTGGGTAGGAGAGGTTAGTATGAGTGAATTATTGCGAGTGGAAGGATTGAAAGTTGCCGTCGAAGGTAAGGAAATCCTGAAAGGCTTGGATCTGGTCATCAACCAAGGGGAAACCCATGTAATCATGGGCTCTAATGGTGCCGGCAAATCGACTCTGTTCAACACCATCATGGGCAACCCTAAATATGTTGTGACCGAAGGTCATATTTATTTCGAAGGAAAAGAAATCACCCACGAGCCGGTAAACGAAAGAGCCAAGGCGGGGATCTTCATGGCTTTCCAGGCTCCTATCTCCGTCCAGGGGATTACGGTAGAAAACTTCATCCGGAATGCCAAGGGCACGATTTCCGGAGAAAAACAGCGGATCATGCCTTTCCGGAAGAAACTCCACCAGGAAATGGACGCCCTGTCCATGGACAGGAGCTATGCAGATCGGTATGTGAATGACGGGTTCTCTGGGGGCGAACGGAAGAAGAATGAAATCCTCCAGATGTGCATGCTGGAACCGAAACTGACCCTGTTGGACGAAATCGATTCTGGCCTGGATGTGGATGCGGTGCGGATCGTTTCGGAAGCGGTGAACAAATATCACAACGAAAATAACTCCCTGCTGATCATCACCCACCACAGCGAGATCCTCCAAAAGCTCCATCCGGATGTGGTCCATGTGCTGATCAACGGCCGGATCGTCAAGACCGGAGATGCTTCCTTGATCCAGGAAATCGAAGCCAACGGCTACGACGCTTATAAGAAGTGACGGGCGGGTGAGCAGAATGACGGAAGAAAAGAACGCAGCGCTGGCCCGGGAGACCTCGGCTGACGAACAGAAACTGCAGAAAGAACGGAAGACCATCGACGCGTTGACTGATTTCAGCAACATGTACGACTTCAAAAAGGCTTCCAATCATGAATATAAGACGGAAGCAGGGCTGACTCCGGATGTGGTCCGGGAGATCTCTGCCAAGAAGGACGAACCCCAATGGATGCTGGATGCCCGGCTGAAATCCCTGGATCTGTATTACCAGATCCCCTATCCGGTATGGGGACCGGACATCAGCGGTCTGGATATGGCCAATATCGTCACCTACGTGCGGCCCAATGCCCGGATGAGCGCCAATTGGAACGATCTGCCGGAAGACATCAAAGATACCTTTGACCGGCTGGGGATCCCGGAAGCGGAAAAGACTTCCCTGGCCGGAGTGGGTGCCCAGTACGATTCTGAAGTGGTATACCACAGCATCCAGGATGAACTGGTGAAGCAGGGAGTCGTCTACACGGACTTCGATACGGCGGTGAAAAAGTACGAAGACATCGTACGGAAGCATTTCATGAAACTGATCCCGCCTACGGACCATAAATTCGCTGCTCTCCACGGGGCGGTCTGGTCCGGCGGATCCTTTGTCTACGTGCCGGAAGGAGTGGATGTATCCATTCCTCTCCAAAGCTATTTCCGGCTGAATGCACCGGGAGCTGGCCAGTTCGAACATACCATGATCATTGTGGAAAAGGGCGCCAAGGTCCATTTCATCGAAGGCTGTTCCGCTCCTAAGTACAACGTGGCCAACCTCCACGCCGGGGCCGTGGAACTGTTCATCGGGGATGACGCCACCCTGACCTATTCCACCATCGAGAACTGGTCAAAGAACATGTACAATATGAACACCAAGCGGGCCATCGTAGGGAAAAACGGTACCATCAACTGG
>SFHH01000087.1 GCA_004555735.1 Acidaminococcus fermentans | reverse complement strand
TCCCACTGCACCAGCGGCATGGCTTCCATGACCCTGCTGAAGGCTGTGGAATCCGGTGCGGACATTGTGGATATGGCTCTGTCTCCTTTCGCGGAAACCACCAGCCATCCCTGCACCGAATCCCTGGTCTACACCCTGCAGGGGACTCCTAGAGACACCGGCATCGACATGGACAAGCTGGGGCCCATCGCGGACCACTTCAAGAAAGTCCGGGCCGACCTGGTGAAGACCTTCAAGCTGCCCAGCAACATCAGCATCAACCCCAAGGTCCTGAGCTTCCAGATCCCTGGCGGCATGCTGTCCAACATGCTGAACCAGCTGACGGAAATGGGCATGGCTGATAAGTATGAAGAAGTGCTGAAGGAAGTGCCCAGAGTCCGGGCTGACCTGGGATATCCTCCGCTGGTGACTCCTTCCAGCCAGATCGTAGGCACCATGGCTACCATGAATGTGATGATGGGACGGTACAAGATGATCCCCAACGAAATCCAAGACATCGTCATGGGCAAATACGGCAAGACTCCGGGCCCCATCAGCGAAGACCTGAAGAAACTGGTGCGCCGCTGGATCGTGAAGAAGACCGGCAAGACCATGATCGCACCCATCACCCACAGACCGGCCGACGATATCCCGCCGCAAATGGACAAGATGAAAGCCGACCTGGCTGCCAAAGGCTATCCCAATGCCTCCGTGGAAGACGTGCTGTCTTATGCCCTGTTCCCGGAAGTGGCCCTGGCCTATTTCAAGAACAACCGGTAAAAAGGCTGCTGCAGCGGCAGCAGCCGGTTTCGGGCCCAGCGTCTCGGGTCTCGAACCAAAGGAAAGAACCCGCCCTTTTGGGGACGGGTTCTTTTCTTTGTGCGGGGAAACAGGGAAGAATAGCTAATCATTGACCATTGATAAAAAAATCCCCGCCGCAACTGCGGCAGGGATTTTTTACATACTCACTGTTTCGGCGGCCGTACCGGCGGGGGCGTGGAGCTCTTGCCGGACCGGGGCGGCTGGGGAACGTTCCCGCCTCCTGGCAGGGCGCCTTCCTTCTTGCTGTCCTTTTTCTTGGTATCCTGTTTCTTGGTGGTCTCTTTCTTGGGTTGGGGCTTGGGCGCTTCATATTTCGGCGCCGGCATCTTGAAGCCATCCGGCTTTTCGAAGTCCTCGGCAGGGATCCCATCCAGGGCCCCGCTCATGAAGGTCCGCCATAAGGTAGCCGGCTGGCCGCCCCCGGTCATGCCCCCCAGGGATTCGTTGTTGTCATCCCCGATCCATACAGCACAGGCCAGGTTGGGGGTGAAGCCTACGAACCAGGCGTCATGGTAATTGTCAGTGGTCCCGGATTTCCCGGCGCAGGGCCGGCTGATGGCGGCACCACGGCCGGTGCCCCGGGTCATGACGTCTTCCATCATGGAGATCATCATATAGGCGCTTTCCGGTTTCACAGCCTGGGTGGGATTGGTCTTGTGTTCATAGAGCACCTTGCCGTTCCGGTCCAGGATCTTAATGATGGGGGTGGGCTTATTGAATTTGCCCATATTGGCGATGCCCGCATAGGCACCGGCCATCTCCAGAGGCGTCACCCCATGGGTCAGGCCCCCTACAGCCATGGCCGGATTGTCGTCATCCTCCACCAGGGTGCTGATGCCCAGGCGCTTGGCCAGCTTTAGGGTCTTTTCCGTTCCGTACTTCATGGCCACCTTGATGGCAGGTACGTTATAGGAATAGGTGAGGGCAGTCCGATACGAGACCGTGCCGTGGAACCGCCGGTCATAGTTCTGGGGGTTCCATTCCCCGGGGATCGCGGAATCCTGTACGGTGTCCCCAGGGGTGGCACCCTGTTCCAGGGCGTTCAGGTACACAAAGGGTTTCATGGAGGAACCGGGCTGCCGTTCCGCCATGACGGCCCGGTTGAACTGGTCGGTCCCCCGGCCCCCGATCATAGCCTTGATGTAGCCGGTCTTGGGATCTACGGCCACGATGGCGCTCTGGGGCTGTTTCAGCTTGTTGCTGTCGGTGTAGTAGGTGGGAGTGAGGGCAGCGGCTTTTTCTGCCGCTTTCTGCATATCCGGATCCAGGGTGGTGTAGACTTTCAGGCCCTGCTTGTAGACGGCATCGGGACCATATTTGTCCACCAGAAGCTGGATGCAGTAATCGATGAAGTATTTCTTGGAGCCGGGAGATTCATTGAGGCTCTTGTAGGTAAGGGGCTCGGCATAGGCCTTGTCCGCTGCTTCCTTGGTGATGAACCCGTATTTGGTCATCTGCTCCAGCACCGTCTTCTGCCGGGCCTTGGCGGCTTTCGGATTGGACAGGGGGGAGTAGTAGTTGGGGCTCTTGGGGATCCCGGCGATCATGGCGCTCTGGGCCAGATCCAGGTCTTCCACGTGTTTGCCGAAATAGGTGTTGGCAGCGGTTTCCACCCCATAGGCTCCCTGACCGAAGTAGATCTGGTTCATGTACATCTCCAGGATCTCCTTCTTGGTGTACTTCTGCTCGATCTGCAGGGCGATGAAGGCTTCATGGAGCTTCCGGCTCAGGGTCTGTTCCTGGGTCAGGAAGTAGTTCTTGGCTAGCTGCTGGGTAATTGTGCTCCCGCCCTGGACTTCGCCCCAACGGATGTAGGTGTAGATGGCCCGGCCGATGCCCCGGAAATCGATGCCCCCGTGTTCATAGAAGCGGATATCTTCCGCTGCCAGGAAAGCGTGCTGCAGATTCTTGGGCACTTTGTCGATGGTCACCGGGATCCGGTCTTCTTCTGAGTCCACGGTGGTGATCAGGTTGCCCTTGGCATCGAAGAACTGCGAGGAAGCCATGGGGGCCATATCCTTGGTGAGGATCTTGGCGGTGGTGAATTTGGCCACGGCGAAGAAGGCGGCTACCGACAGGAAGCCTACCAGGATCAGGGCCATGATCGCTGAAAAAATGGTTCCTCCCAGTTTCTTTCGTTTGTGGGGGGAAGGGGAACCGAAGGGCATCCTCCAGTTCTTGTTTTTGTTGCTTGTCATCACGTCAGCTCCTATACTAGATAGAAATAGAGATTGAGACCATAAGTTACAGGATATTATACCACATTTGGCTTGTTAGTTGTATAACTCCCTGTTTAGAAGAGGGAAGAGCCGGGCGGAGAAGGGAAAGAGGACAGACTGTTGTCATTTTCTTCCTGGGGTGGTATAATATTTTAGAAAACTGAGGCAGACCTTAGAGAGTGGGTATTTTATACCCGCTCTTTCGTTTACTAGGAAGGAAGAAGCAGAGGTGTCTGTATGGACAAAAAGAAAATCACGGAACGAGTGACAGAACTGGTGTCTCCCATCGTGGAAGCAGCGGGCCTGGAACTGGTGGATGTGGAGTACGTGCGGGAACGGGACTGGTTCCTGCGGGTATTCATCGACAAGGAAGGCGGTATCGACATCGATGACTGCTCGGCGGTGAGCAATGCCCTGGCCAAGGAGCTGGATGAAGAAGACTTCATCAAAGAAAAGTATTACCTGGAAGTCTCTTCCCCGGGGATCGATCGGCCCCTGAAAAAAGACAAGGACCTGACGGCCCACTATGGATCGAAGGTGGACCTGGCCTTCTTTGCTCCCTTCGAAGGGAAGAAACAGCTGACAGCCGTGCTGAAAGCCCATGATGCCGATCATCTGGTGGTGGAAGATGGCAAAGGACAGGAACGGACTATTGAACGGAAGCTGCTGGCTTCTGTCCGGCCTCATATCGATTTTTAATGGATTTCTATATGATTAAGGAGGAATTTTGAAGTGAATGCGGATTTCGTGAAAGCCATTGCGCTCTTGGCCAAGGAGAAGGGGATTTCTCCCGATGTATTGTACAGTGCAGTGGAGGAAGCCCTGATCACCGCGTACAAGAAAAATTACGGTTCTGCCCAGAATGTGCGGGTTTCCATGCATAAAGAGACCGGGGAGATCCATGTCTATGCCCGGAAGAATATTGTAGAAGAAGTCACGGATCCCACTACGGAAATCAGCCTGGAAGATGCCCAGAAGCTCAATGCCCATTATCAGGCAGGGGATATCCTGGAAACGGAAGTGACCCCCAAGAATTTTGGCCGGATCGCGGCCCAGAATGCCAAGCAGGTAATCGTCCAGCGGATCCGGGAAGCCGAACGGGGCATGGTGTACGAACGGTATTCCGACCGGGAGAATGATATCGTCACTGGGACTGTCCAGCGGATCGAAGGACGCAATGTGTTCATCGACCTGGGGACGGCGGAAGGCCTCCTGCTGCCCAATGAACAGATCCCCCATGAAACCTATGATTATCATCAGCGGCTGAAATGCTATGTGGTGGAAGTGAAAAAGACCACCAAGGGACCCCAGATCATCCTGTCCCGGACCCATCCTGGCCTCCTGAAACGGCTCTTCGAGCTGGAAGTCTCTGAAATCCAGGATGGCACTGTGATCATCGACAGCGTGGCCCGGGAACCGGGGATGCGCAGCAAGATCGCCGTCCACAGCACCAATCCCAGTGTGGACCCGGTAGGCGCCTGCGTAGGGCCTAAGGGCATGCGGGTCCGGGCCATCGTGGACGAACTCCGGGGAGAAAAGATCGATATCGTGAAATACAGCGAGGATCCGGAAGAATACGTGGCCAATGCCTTGTCTCCTTCCAAAGTGGTCTCTGCCCGGGCCAGCAAGGAAGAAAAAATCTGCCGGGTAGTGGTGCCGGATTATCAGCTGTCCCTGGCTATCGGCAAGGAAGGGCAGAATGCCCGGCTGGCGGCTAAGCTCACCGGCTGGAAAATCGATATCAAGAGCGAAACCCAGGCTGCTGAAGCTCAGGAAGCCCAGGAAGCTCCTGAGGAAAGTGGTGAGGACGCATGAAAGTGAAGAAGATCCCCCAGCGGACCTGCATCGGCTGCGGGGAGATCCACAATAAGAAAGAACTGGTCCGGATCGTCCGTTCCCCAGAAGGGGAAGTGAGCCTGGACCGGTCTGGCAAGAAACCAGGGCGGGGGGCCTATGTGTGCCCTAAGGCTGCCTGTATCGAAAAGGCCTTCCAGAGCAAAAGCTTGGAACGGGCCCTGCAGGTGAAAATCGCCCCGGAAACCAAGGAAGCATTGCTGGCGGAGCTGCCCCATGAAAACCGATGAGGAACTCTGCTTTGCCCTGGGCCTGGCACAGAGAGCCGGAAAACTGGCATCCGGCGATCAGGGCATATGGGACACGCTGAAAAATGGGCGTGCCCGCTATGTGCTGATTGCCGCAGATGCCTCCCAGCGCACGGTGGATAAGATCCAGCGCTGGTGCGACGCCAACCAGGTCCCTTACGGAAAACGGTTGGATCGGGCACGGATGGGGGCCGCTATTGGGAAAGCTCCCCGGGCTGCTGTCATCCTCCTGGACGACAATTTTCGAAAGATGATGGGCTTGTAACTATGGAGGTGTGCGGATGACAAAATATAGAATCTATGAAATCGCCAAAGAACTGAACCTGGATAACAAGAAAGTCCTGGGCTTTCTGGCTGACCATAAGATCACGGTGAAGAACCATATGAGCACGGTGGAGACCAGCGTGCGGGATATGATCGTCAAAGGGCTGAAGAATAACCAGGGAGCTGTGAAGGCTGTGGCCCAAAAGGCCCAGGATAAGGCAGCCCAGGTGGTGAAACCTGTGATGGACAAAGTGGCCCAAGTGAAAAGCGACGTGGCAGTGGGCAAGGCGGCCATCCAGGCCCATCACGCCCAGCAGAAAGAACAGGCCCGCGGCGGAGAACGGGCTGCCCAGGAAAACCGGAACGAACGGAAAAATGACAGCCGGGGAGAACAGCGGGGCAATGACCGGAATCGGAATCGGAACGACCGGAACCGGGATAATGGCCGTCGCAGCGACCGTCCCCAGAACAACCAGAACCGGGATAACGGCCGGCGGGGCGACCGTCCCCAGGGTGGACAGAACAACCGGAACGGGAATGGCGGCAACAATCGGTTCAGTCACAATGACCGGAACGGCAGCGGACAGAATGGCCGCATCGGCAGCAACCGGAATAAGCCCCAGAATGGGCGCGGAGGGAAACCGTCCGCTCCAGTGAATGCCAACAGCCCCCATGCCGGCAAGGACATGGGCAAACGCAGCGGCGGCCGCAATCATCAGGAAAAAAGGGAGAAAATCAAGGGCTCGTATGCTACCCGGGAGGACCGTCCTACCCGCAGTGCTGATCATATGATGAAGAACCACAAACATCGGAACAACAACACCAATCCCCATACGGCTCCGGCCAAAAAGGCGGAAGTCGTGCGTCCCAGCAGCATCGAAGTGGGCGAAAGCATCAGCGTGAAGGATTTCGCCAAGCTCCTGTGCCGGGATGTGAATGAAGTCATCAAGAAGCTGTTCATGCTGGGCAAGATGGTGACCATCAACCAGGAAATCGACCATGAGACCGCGGAACTGGTGGGCATGGACTTCAACTGTGAAATCAAGGAACCGCCTCCTGAAGCGGATCCTACGGAAGTGCCGGAAGTGGAAGACGACCCGGCTCTGCGGGTGCCCCGTCCCCCTGTGGTGACGGTCATGGGCCACGTGGACCACGGCAAGACCTCCCTGCTGGACGCCATCCGGAAGACCAACGTGACCGCCCGGGAAGCCGGCGGGATCACCCAGCACATCGGGGCTTATCGGGTAGTGTGCCAGGGCAAGCCCATCGTGTTCCTGGATACGCCGGGCCACGAAGCTTTCACGGCTATGCGGGCCCGGGGGGCTCAGGTGACGGATATCGCCGTGCTGGTGGTGGCCGCTGACGACGGGGTGATGCCCCAGACCATCGAAGCCATCAACCATGCCAAGGCTGCCAAGGTGCCGGTGATCGTGGCCATCAACAAGATCGACAAGGAAGGGGCCAACCCGGACTTCGTGATGCAGCAGCTGTCCGAACATGGACTGATCCCGGAAGCCTGGGGCGGGGACACCATCATGGTCCCTGTTTCTGCCCGGCAGAAGACCGGTATCTCCGACCTCTTGGAAATGATCCTCTTGGTGGCGGAAATGCAGGATCTGAAGGCTAACCCCAACCTGCCCGCCCACGGCACCATCATCGAAGCCAAACTGGATAAGGGCAGAGGCCCTGTGGCCTCCGTGCTCATCGACCGGGGCACCCTGCACATCGGGGATTCCATCCTGGCCGGCACCTGCTACGGCAAGGTCCGGGCCATGGTCAACGACCGGGGCGAAAAGGTGAAGAAGGCCCTGCCTTCCACCCCTGTGGAAGTCCTGGGGCTCAACGATGTGCCGGAAGCCGGGGATATCCTGGATGCCTGTGAGGAACATGTAGCCCGGTCCGTGGCGGAAAAACGCCAGGCCAAGCAGAAGATGGAAGAGCAGAAGAAAGCCAAAGTTTCTCTGGACGACATCTTCAACCGGATCCAGGAAGGGGAACTGAAAGACCTGAACATCGTGGTGAAAGCCGACGTCCAGGGCACCATCCAGGCTCTGGAACAGGCCCTCACCAAGATCAAGAACGATGAAGTGAAAGTGGTCATCGTCCATTCCGGGGTCGGGGCCATCAACGAATCCGACGTGATGCTGGCTTCGGCGGCCAACGCCCTGATTATCGGCTTCAACGTGCGGCCGGACGCCAATGCCCGGAAGACCGCTGAAGCGGAAAAGGTGGATATCCGCACCTACCGGGTCATCTACGATGCCCTGAACGATGTGGAAGCTGCCATCAAGGGGATGCTGGCACCGAAATTCAAGGAAAAGATCATCGGCCATGTAGAAATTCGGAAGGTGATCCCCATCAACAAGATCCTGATTGCCGGGGCCTATGTAAAGGACGGGAAGATCACCCGGTCCGCCAAGGTGCGGCTGGTCCGGGACGGCATCGTGATCCACGAAGGGGAATTGGATTCCCTGCGCCGGTTCAAGGACGATGTGAAGGAAGTGGCGGCCAACTTCGAATGTGGGCTGACCCTGGCCGACTACCGGGATATCAAGGAAGGCGACCAGCTGGAAGTCTATGTGATGGAAGAAGTGGCGGCTGAATAAGGAGAGACTATGTCGAAACTTCGTGCGGAAAAATTGCAGGCGCTGATCAAGCAGGAAATGAGCAGCATGCTGATCCGGGATGTGAAGGATCCCCGGGTCAAGTTCGTGACCATCACCGGCGTGGAAGTCAGCAACGACCTGAGCTACGCCAAGATCTATGTGAGCCTCTATGGCAGCGAAGAACAGCAGGCACAGGCCTGGAAGGGCCTCCAGTCCGGGCTGGGCTTCTTCCGGCGGGAAATCGCCCGGCGCATCGATCTGCGGGTGGCTCCCATGCTCAGTTTCCATAAGGATACGTCCATGGAATACAGCGCCCATATCGAATCGATCCTCCATGAATTGAAGAAAGAAGAGAACCATGAGTAAAGCGGTGGATCTGAAAGAGACCTGGCAGCTGCTCATGGGGGCCCAGAGCCTGGCGCTGGTGAGCCATGTGGGGCCGGACGGAGATACCCTGGGCTCCACCCTGGGCCTGGCCCGGGCTCTGCAGCAGGCGGGGAAACAGGTGCGGCTGCTGGTGGACGATATCC
>SFHH01000086.1 GCA_004555735.1 Acidaminococcus fermentans | reverse complement strand
ATATTAGCAGATTTCCATATCTTTGTCAACAACTTTTTTCTTTCTCTGTTTCAGTTGAAACAGTCCGCCGTTGCAAAGGGCATTGTCTGCTGCTTCCTCAGTGAGAAAGCTTATATAGTATAACAAAGATGGAAAAGGCTGTCAACTACTTTAACAGCCTCTCCGCTTTTTCTTTTACATCCGGGTTCTCTTCCTGGAGCAGCAATTTTTCCACTCCCTCCCGGATTTCCCCACTGAGCTGGTACCCCAGGTTTTTCCACTGGGCCAGGATCTCCAGGGCGGTATTTCGGTTCATCAGGGCCGGGGACTGGAGAGCCATGAGGAAGAGCTTCTCGCCGGTGCCCGGGAATCCGTACAGCTGGCTGAGGATCCGGTTCAGGTCCATATAGACTCCGTTCAGCTGTTCCTGGAGAGAAATTTCCCCCTCCTTTTTCTCTCCAAAAGCCTTTGCAAAGCCGGGGATCAGTGCTTCATACAGTTCCATCACATGATGGTCATGGTGACTGTCCCCGGTGAGAGCATAGGGCAGCAGTTCTACATGGTCCAGGGGGGCCTGGAGCACCAGTTCCACTGCCTGCTGGGCATAGGGCAGGTCCAGGGTCCGGGCTATTTCAAAGCCCTCCCCTTTTTTCATGGCTTGCTGGATGGTCTGGGCACAGGCAAAGGACAGGAGCAGCTTGCCGCAGGCCTGTTTCACTGTTTCCTGTTCCTTTCCACTGAGCCGGTTCTGGGCATATTGGAGGATATGGAGGATCACCTGATACTCTTCCAGTTCTTTTTCCTGTTCTTCACAGTGCCGGAGGAATTCCGTCAGCAGTTTCACGGGCTGCTGGATCCGGGAAATCCCGGGCACGGGTTCATCCACCAGTAAGGCATCCACCAGGGCTTCCGCCCCTTCGAAGGCTTTGGACGTCAAGGTGGGCTGTTCCAGTACCCCTACCAGATCCACATTGTCAGCCAGGAGCCAGGCCGTATATTCCGGGTTCACATCATTGTCCCAGCCTTCTTCCAGCATCCACTGGCGGATCTGGACAGTCCGAGGATCCAGATATTCCAGGGCGGCGATCCGTCCCCAGCCATACACTTGCCGGGCAATCTGCCAGATTTCCTCCTGTCCATCTTCCCATTGGAGGAAATTCCGCACACAGAACAGGGTGAATTCATTGCACTTGGCCAGGAGACGGATTTCGTCTGCCAGTCCTTCTTCCTGGTACAGGTCGAAAAATTCCAAGAGGCTCAGGGCGAATTTGATGATTTCGCTCTGGTCCGCTTCCTGGAGCAGCTGGTCAGCGAACCAGATCAGAGGTTCCGGATCCAGTGTGTCCCGATGGTCATCGATCCATTGCTGGACAGAGGTCACATAGGCATTCATCAGGTGTCCTTCCTCATCACTGAAGAAAGCCTTCAGCTCCTGGACTGCCCGGTCGTATTCTCCCGCCACGGCCTGACGGAGCACATCCAGCAATTCGGGGCTTTTATCTTGGCCCTTGTCCAAGCCCGTGATGCTTCCTTCCATGAACCCGTCGCAATAGTAAAATCCCTGTTCTGTCCCTGCCGGATCCAGAGCCTGCCGAAGGGAAAAGTCCCGAGGCAGCCGTCCCCGTTCATCCAGGGCGTCGTAGAGGATCTCCAGCACAGAAGGGGAGGTAAAAGCAAAATTCTGCATATGTATTCTCCTTATCGATAGGAACTCCTGGATATCTTCAGCTGGATGTTCCGGTCATCATATCCATTGGCCGCCAGGAACATCTTCAAGATATCCAGTTGTTCTTTCATTTCATTTTTCGGGCCCAGGACAATTTCCCGGACACTGCTTTTTGCAAAAGGCATTTCTGTATAAGGGACAAGCCGGCCCGGTTCCGGACGGAAATGGATCTGCCGATAGGCTTTCCGGTTCCCTGCCGCCATATTCCCCTCGGCATCTTTCAGTAAGACAGGGAGCCACAGTGCCCGGAGTTCCTTTTCCGAAGCGAAACTGGCATCCTTGCAGTAAAAACGCAGGGAAGAAAACGCTGCATCGTCTGCAATGGCCCGGCGGATTTCTCGTTCGTTCAAATGTTTTCCACGGGTAAGGCGCATCCGGATCCAGTTCTGGGCCAGGGAAAGGAACTGGTCTCCACTGCCCTCCTGCATATAGATGACCTTCTTCAGATAGTATTTATTGGCAAAATCTGCATTCAGATGGACGGTGGAACAATCGAAATCCATCTCCCGGGAAGAAAATCCGATAGCGAACCCCTGTCCGTCATCGGCATAGGAGCGCCATTGAGGCAGGATATCCCCCTCTTCCGAAAAGCATCCTAGATAGATGAAGCAGGCCGAATGGCGATAGTACAAGTCCCGGGCCGTCTCCATCTGTCCCTGTTGGATTTCACCATCTTCCACAAGTCCTGCCAGAGCCCGTTCGAAGACAGGATCCAGCATCCGATTCTCCCAGGCATCATTGGTAAAAGAAGCTTCCGTCAGCCAAAGACATTGGTTCCGTAAAATATTGAAAAATCCGCTGGTCGAACAATAGTGATAAATCATCCGGTCTTCCTGGCAAGTCGACATGGTGTGCGCCCCTTCTCTCTCAGCCATATCCTGTATCGGACCGGCCGAGCATGATTCACTGTCAGTATTATACCGTAACCTGGGGAAAAATGCTTGCAAAAACTTTACTCATCCATGGAGGATGCACAAATTGAAATAATATTCTGCCTTTTGTGAAGATTTATGATATACTATACAAGTGTCAACTTTTAAAAATCTATAAGAACGGAGGCTTCCATCATGTTCCATATTGCCCTATGTGACAATGACCGTACCCGTATCGCGCAGCTCACCCACTATATCCATCAACTGCCGCACCCCACTGATGCTATGAAGATCTACTCTTTTTCCAACGGCAAGGCCTTGATCGAAACCTGCCGCCGCAAGATCCATTTCAACCTGGTCGTCTTAGGGGCTTTCCAGGGGGAACATCTCCATCTGAAAATCGCCCGGGCACTGCGCCGCTATGATTCTTTCGTGCCCATTATGGTCATTTCCAACGATATCCAAGATTCTTTAGCAGGGTATGAAATCCCTTTGTACCGCTATTATCACAGATCCGTGGCCCCTTTTCTCTTCCAACGAGATCTGCAGCAGTTGATGGGCAGCCATTCCTGTCCCCAAAACCGTTCCTATCTGTTCAGCAACTGGGAAGGGCTGCATCATGTCTTGCTAAAAGAGATCCTCTATTTCAAATCCGAAGGATCCAGGATCCTGTTGGCGACCCAACAGGGCTGTTTTATCTATCGGGAGTCTATCAAAGCATTGGAAGTCCGCCTCCAGCGGTATAATTTCCTGAGGATCCATCGGAGCTATATGGTGAACCTCCACTGGATCCGCAACATCCGGGGAGAAGAAGTGACCTTGCTGAACGGAAGGATCCTCCCGTTGGCCAAACATCGTTCCAAGATGCTGCGGGAAAGCATGGTCCGCCGGTTGGGGCAGATATGAAAAAAAGGGGGGATTCCCCCCCTGTCTAAGGGCAGCAAAGCTGCCCGTCACTGGTCTCTTGTCACTGGCTAAGTGACAGGGGCTGTTGCATACACAACAGCCCCCTTTAATTTTTACTTTTGCTTCATTCTCTCCCCGATGATCCTGGCCACATACACGCCGCTGGCACTGGCCTGGCTCAGGCCCCGGGTGATGCCGGCGCCATCCCCGATGGCGAAGAAATTCGGCAGTTTCGTCTCCAGCTGGTCATCCAGCTCCAGCCGGGAACTGTAGAACTTCACTTCTACCCCATACAGAAGGGTAGCGTCATTGGCCGTCCCTGGAGCCACCTTATCCAGAGCATAGATCATTTCGATGATGTTGTCCAGGTGCCGTTTGGGCAGCACCAGGCTCAGATCCCCCGGCACTGCATTGAGGGTGGGCCGCAGGAAGCTCTGTCCCAGCCGGTGGGCATTGGTCCGCCGGCCTTTGATCAGGTCTCCGAAACGCTGGACCAGGACCCCGCCTCCCAGCATATTGGACAGCGAAGCAATGTGTTTGCCATAGCGGTGGGGTTCTTTAAAGGGTTCCGTGAACCGGTTGCTCACTAAAAGAGCAAAATTGGTATTGCCGCTATTCTTTTTGGGGTCGCTGAAGCTGTGGCCGTTGACAGTGACGATACCGTCGGTATTTTCTGCCACCACGTAACCGTTGGGATTCATGCAGAAGGTCCGTACCCGGTCGCCATATCCCTTGGTCCGGTACACCAGCTTGGCTTCATAGACTTCATCTGTAATTTCCTGGAAGACAGCAGCCGGCACTTCCACCCGGACACCCACGTCCACCTGGTTGTTGGTGAGTTCCAGTCCCAGGGCCTCACACTGATCCGAGAACCATTCGGCTCCCGCCCGGCCCGGAGCCCCGATCAGGTACGTGCACAGGATGCTTTCTTCCCGGTCTTTCAGCATCACCTCGTATCCTTCCTGGCAGGGGCGGAAGGATTCTACCTGGGTATCGCACTGGATCTCGATGCCCTGTTCCAGCAGGAACCGGTAGATGCTGGCCATCAGCTTTCGGTTATTGTCCGTACCCAGATGGCGGACCTTGGCATTCAGGAGGTGCAGATCGACCCCTAACGCTTTCCGCCCGATTTTACAATTTTTGGTAGAGTAGACTTCTCCGGGAGCTCCGTGTTTCAAGTTGATCCCGTCTACATAATCGATCAGTTCCATCACCGTTTTCTTGGGGATGTAATCACTGAGCCATCCGCCGAATTCTGTGGTGAAGTTGTATTTCCCATCAGAAAATGCCCCGGCTCCTCCAAAGCCCCGCATGATGCTGCAAGGGGTGCAGCGGACACATTTTTCTACTTTTCCAGCAATGATGGGACAGTTCCGGAAATCAATGGCATGGCCTTCTTCCAGGATCAGGACTTTCACTTCAGGATATTTCAGGACAAATTCATAGGCAGCATAAATAGAAGCCGGGCCGCCGCCGATAATGGCCACATCGACTTTTTTCTTCATTTCTTGAACACCTCTTTGTCATTGACTGTATTGAATATGATTGAAGAGATCTGGTTGATGGTCTTCCGGCTTTCTTCCGGCCGCACGGCTTTATCCATCAAGATGGCCAGCACATATTTTTCCTTGCCGTAAATGATGCCAGCAGATCCCAATACAGCTCCCCGCTCGGACTGGAGACCGGCGGTCTTCGCCTTTTTGGGCAGCAGTGCTCCCAGCATGTCCCGGACCGGCTGTTTCCGGAGCAGGTCCACTAGATAGCCATCCTGTTTGGGGGATACACATTTCCCCTCATACAGCCGGGTCAAAAGGGTCACCAGATCATTCACAGAAGTATAGCTGAGCTGGCGTTTCTCCTGGGGAGCCAAAGTGTCGTCCCCATTTTCCCCTAAAGGCAGCTGATGGATCCCGATCACGGTATCCACATACCCTTGTTTGGCCAGCCAGCCATTCAGATCCTCCCGCCCCGCAATCCAGATCAGTTTGTACAAAGCCGTGGCGTCATTCTGGAGGAGCATATCTTCCAGCAGGTTCCGTACCGTCAGGCGGCTGCCCACCGGCAGTTTCCCCAGGGCTGGACTGTCTGGACGGAAATCTTTTTCCCGCAAGGTATAGACTTCCTCCAAAGACAGGTCCTTGTCTTCCACCTGTTTCAGTACGCCCGCCGCCACATAAAGACGCACCATATCCCCTGCCGGCATTTTTCCCGAATAATTGTAGAACACATCATCATTCTCCAGTGAATGGTAATAGACGGAACAGGCAGCCCCGCTCTGGGCGATGACATTGTTCAGATAATCATAGGGCAGTTTTGTATCCTGGGAATGGACTGTCTGCGCCTGCTGAGCCTGTTGCTGCTGTTCCAGATATTTGGGACTCCGATGGAGCAGAGTCAGGGACACCACTCCCACTGCGACCAAAGCGATGAAACAAAGGAGGATCTTTTTGTTAATGCTCATAATGTACTCATGACCTTTCTATGGACCTTCAGCCACTTCTCCCGTTCCCGGTAATCTGGCAGGATCCGGGCAACAGAGAGCCAGAAGGCTTTGTTATGGGACATGTTCCGGATATGGCAGAGTTCATGGACCACCACATAGGCGATGACTTCCCGGGGGCAGAACACCAGAGGCCAGGAAAACCCCAGTTCTCCCTTATAGTTGCAGTACCCCCATCGGGACCGGGCCCGGCTGCATTTTACCACCGGAAAGGGCAGCTGCATCTGGGCTGCATACTGACCCACCTGTTCCCGCAGCACCTTTCCCAGCTGACCGCTCAGGAAACGGACCAGCGTTTCCCGATTTTCTTCCCGGCCCATCACAAGAAGGCTTTCCCCCCTTTCCAGGGTAAAGCCTTTGCCAGGCCGGATCCGCAGCGTGCAGTTTTTACCGAACAACAGGAAGGATTCGCCGTCCACAAGCTGCAGGGTATGGTGCTCTTCCTGTTCCCGACGGACCCTGTCCTGGGCACCTGTGATCCACTTTTCTTTTTTTGCCACCACTCGGGCCAATTCCTGCTGGGAAATCCCATAGGGGACCCGCAACACCAAGGTACCATCCTCCCCCACTTCGAAGCCGATGCTCCGTCGGAAGGACTGGATGATCCGGGCCTGTTTCAGTATCGATTCAGTAACCATAGCTTTCCTATTATAGCATAGAACATTGACCGCTGTCATACTTTCTCCTATAATAACATTAATATATGGAGGAAGTGTAATAAAATGGATGATTTACAGATTCCCACATCAGCCCTGACCCTGATCCTTCTTGTCTTCATTTCCTTTTCGGCCTTTTTTTCTGCTTCAGAAACAGCCTTGACCGGTTCCAACAAACTGCGGCTGAAGAACCTGGCCAAAAGCGGCAACCGGAAAGCCCAGCGGGCTCTACGGCTGCTGGAGCATTTCGATGATGCCCTGTCCACCATCCTGATCGGGAACAACGTGGTGAATATCGCCACGGCTTCCCTGGCTGCAGCCGTATCCACCGCAGCTTTCGGCACTTCCGGTCTGGCTCTGGCTACGGTGTTCACCACCATCGTGATCCTCATTTTTGGAGAGATCATTCCGAAAAGTGTAGCCAGCGATGCTCCGGAAAAATATTCTATGGACTGTTCCCGGCTGCTCAGTGTGCTGGTGATCCTGTTCACCCCGCTGAATTTCCTTTTCCGGCTGATGAAGTCCGCCTTCAACCATTGCCTGCGCAAAAAGGTGTCCCGCAAGTATGCTACAGAAGATGAACTGCTGCTGATGGTGGATGAAGTGGAAAGCGGAGGCGGCATCAACAAACAGGACAGCCAGCTGATCAAGAGCGCCATTGAGTTCAGCGATATCCGGGTGCGGGAAATCATGACTCCCCGGGTAGATATGGTAGCCATGGATATTTCGGAAGGGAAGGAAGAAGCCCTGAAATTATTCAGCGGCCACGGTTTTTCCAGGCTGCCCGTATTCAAAGATGATTACAGTGAAATCATCGGTGTCCTCCACGCTAAAGATTTCTTTGCAGCCTATCTCCAGGATCCCCATTTCGACCTGAAGAAGCAGATCAAGAAAGCAGCCCTGGTCCATCAGTCCACCAAGATTTCCCGGGTCCTGAAGACCCTGCAGGAGGCCAAAGTAGAAATGGCCATGGTCATGGACAGTTATGGCACGGTCCGAGGCCTGGTGACTACGGAAGATATTGTAGAAGAACTGGTAGGTGAAATCTGGGATGAACACGACAAGGCTGTCTCTTCGTTCCGAAAACTGGGCAAGAACCGATACCTGGTTTCCTGCTCTTCCAATTCCCAGAATGCCAATTTGTTCGATCTGTTCAAATATCTAGACCTGGATATCGACGAGTACGGCTTGGAAAACAATTCCATCAGCGGCTGGGTGGTAGATACCTTGGAAACCATTCCCAAAAAAGGAGATACCTTCGACTGCCGGAACCTCCATGTGACCGTAACCCAGGCCAACGAGCACCGGGTCCAGGAGATCATCGTAGAAGTGCGGCCAGAGAAGAAAGATAAGAGTGAAGAGTGAAAGGATGGGATGTTTTATGGAAAACCGTTTTTTGATTGTGGTGGATATGCAGAATGATTTTGTAGGGGGCAGCCTGGGTTCGGAAGCGGCCCAAGCTATCACCCTGAATGTATTGAAAAAAGTGGCCCACTTTCCAGGCAAAGTGATTTTCACCCAGGATACCCATGGCAGCGATTATCTGGAGACCCAAGAAGGCCGCTGTCTCCCGGTCGAACACTGCATCAAAGGGACACCGGGCTGGCGGCTGATCCCAGGTCTGGAAAAGCTCCAGCAGGAGCACCACTGGCCGGTGATCCAGAAGCCCTGTTTCGGTTCTTGGAAGCTGGCAGAGGAACTCCGGCAGATCAACCAGGCCCGTCCCATCCAAAGCATCGAACTGATCGGTCTCTGCACTGATATCTGCGTAGTCAGCAATGCCCTGCTGCTGAAGGCAGCCCTGCCGGAAGTGGAGATTCGGGTGGACAGCCGCTGCTGTGCCGGAGTTACCCCAGAAAGCCATCAGGCGGCCCTGGACACCATGAAAAGCTGCCAAATCGTAGTGGAATAAAAAAACTGCTGCAAGTAAATAGATCACACTTGCAGCAGTTTTTTTATTCTTTTTCTTCCGGCT
>SFHH01000085.1 GCA_004555735.1 Acidaminococcus fermentans | reverse complement strand
GGGAGCCAGCGCTTCCATCCAGGGCGCTCTCACAGCAGGCAGCGCCACCATTACCGGTGACCTGACCGCCGGCGGCGCTATCCAGGGTAAGAGCATCTCCGATGGTACGGCAACTATGCAGAATGGCAACCTCACTGGTGTGAAGAACCTGAGCGCTGAAACCATTACCACCAGCGGTGATGCCACCATCGGCGGCGACCTGACGGTCAACGGCAAGCTGAATGTGGATGAAATCGACCTGACCAAGAACGGCATTGTAGAGGACAACAACGTAACGGCCAGCACGAAAGTGGCAGCCGGTGAAATCACCTCCTACAAGAAAGCCACCAGCACCAAAGATGGCAGCGAAAAAGAAAGCGCCATCGATTATGATGAAAATGGGACTTCCACCTGGGCGAAATCTACCGACGCAGATGGAAACTGGAAGAAGAGTACCCTGACTGTGGAAGGCAGTGATGTGACTTCCAAGGTTGTGGATTCTGACAAGAACAGCAATGAGTCCAAACAAACTTCCACAGAATCCAGCGACGTGGTGAAGGATGCCGATGGCAATACTTCCACCTTCAGCCAGAGAGTCAAAGAGATCCTCCAGGAAATCAAAAACGCATCCGGCGATACGTTGACCAAGGTCGAACAGACGGATACGGCCATTACCAGCCAGATCGGTGACGGTTCTGCCGTAAAGAGCGAAATGACGGCTGACGGCATTACCAATACGGCTGTGGGCGGAACCATTACGAATTCTGCCAAAGATCTGGTGAATACTGCCACCGGCGATATGACCAATACCGTAGGCGGCAAGATGATGAACGATGTGACCGGCGACATGGAAAACAAAGTCGGCGGAAACCTGACCACTACGGTGGGCGGCAATGAAACCCATACGGTAGGCGGGACCGTGACCGAAACTGTGACCGGCGACAGCAACCTGAGCGCCCAAAACATCACCAACACGGCTTCTGAAACCTTGAGCAACAGTGCCAAGAACATCACCAACACCGCAGCGGAAAAACTCAGCAATTCCGCAGCGGAAATCGAAAATACGGCTTCTAAGTCCATTACGGACAAAGTAGGTGACAACGTGAGCCTGACCATGACCACCAGCCAGATCAAGGAATCTGTGGTGGATGGAGCCAACAGCAACACTTCTACCAAGACGGCCTCCAAGGATATGAACATTGTTACCGATGGGACCAGCACCAGTACCCTGAGTCAGCTGGCCGGCAGTGTGAACACGTCCCTGAAAGAAGTGGACAGCAGCGGCAACTCCGTGAAGTCCCTGAACAATGTGCAGACCGTTTCTGAAGACACCACCAAGATCACCGATACTGCCAGCGGCGACTTCTCCAGCCGCAGCCAGAAGGCCAACGGCTTCACCAGCCAGGTGAAGAACAATAGCGGCGGATCCAACACGGTGACGGATACGGCTACCACTTCGGAACAGAAGCTGGTCAGCGGGAACATCATCGACATCCTGAAGGATGCGGAAACCGGGTATGTGAATACCACCGTAAGCTCTGGGACTGGCGACGATGCTACCAGCACCAGCGTGAAGCAGGGGACTGCTGACATCACCAACACCGCTAAACAGGGGACCATCACCAACGAGGCCAAGAACCTGGTGAACAAGGCGGAAGAAAAACTGTCCAACAGTGCGGCAGAAATCGAAAACATCGCAACCACCAGCATCAAGGATGTGGTGGGCAAGAGCACGGTAACCACTACGGACGCCGGGACCACCTTCGAAAATAACGACCATGCAGCGGCTATTGGAGAAGGGACCATCACCAAGACCACCATTTCCGGGAACACCCTGGAAACCGGCAAGGCAACGGCGGACTATGTGGATGTGAACAAAGACCTGACCGTAAAGGGAGATTCCGATCTTCAGGGCAACGCCACGGTAGGCAAAGACCTGAACGTGAAGGGCAACACCCAGCTAGATGGAAATCTGGACGTGAAGGGTAGCACCAAGTTGGATGGCACCCTGGAAGTGGCTGGCAAGTCCACCTTCAAGGATGACGTCACTATGGAAAAGAACCTGGATGTGAAGGGTACCACCACCACTGAGGAACTGGTGGTGAAGAGCGGAGCTACCATCACTGGCGGCACCACCACCGATACTCTCCATGTGACCAACACTGCTACCTTCGACGGGCTGGTAACCTTCAAGGATGCTGTATCCATGGAAAAAGACCTCACCGTAGGCGGCAACGCTGCCGTAGCTGGCGATGTAACGGCCAAGTCCTACAAGGTGGGCGACAAGACCTACATTGACGAAAACGGCATCAATGCCAACGGCCAGAAACTCACCAATGTAGCGGACGGGACCGTTGCTGCAGGCAGCACCGATGCGGTGAACGGCGGCCAGCTCCACCAGACCAACCAGCGCGTGACCAATGTGGAAAACCGGATGGATGGGATAGAAAACCGCGTAGACCGGGTAGAAAACCGGGTGGACAACCTGGACAACCGGATCGATAAAGTGGGGGCCAACGCAGCCGCTATGGCCAACCTGCATCCCATGGACTTCGATGAAGACTCCAAGGTCAGCGTGGCGGCAGCTGTAGGCAACTACCGCAGCGAAACCGCCGGGGCCTTGGGCGTGTTCTACCGGCCCACCGACCGGGTGATGATGAATGTTTCTACTAGCTTCGGCAACGGGGAAAACATGATCGGCGGCGGCGTCTCCTTCAAGCTGGGCAAGAGCAGCAAGCGGCTGGAAAAGGCGGAAGCCACCAACGCCGCCCTGGCCAAACAGGTGACCAACCTGCAGAACCGGCTGGATGCCCTGCTGGGCGTGTTGAACCCCAGCCTGTCCAAGGACTTCCCGGATGTACCGGCCAACCACTGGGCTTATGAAGCCGTAAGCCGGCTGGCAGGCAACGACATCGTCCAGGGATACGAAGACGGCAAGTATCACGGCGAACGGACCATGACCCGGTATGAAATGGCGGAAATCATCTACAACGCCCTGTCCAAAGGGGCCAAGGCAGAAGCCAAACTGGTGGAAGAATTCCGGCCGGAACTCCAGGCAATGGCTGCTCAAAGAAAAGCGTAACCATCTCCCCAGATGCTACCCACACCCCCTTTGAGCATACCATACAGCAAAACACCCCCCTCGCAGCGATGCGAGGGGGGTGTTTTTACAGCATTTTCTATTTATTCGATCGTTCCGCCGCCCAGAACGACTTCTCCGTCGTACAGTACGGCGGCCTGGCCGGGGGTGATGGCCCGCTGGGGTTCGTCGAATTGGACGGTGAAGGTATCCTTTCCGGTGGGGGTCACGGTGGCGGGCTGGGCGTCCTGACGGTACCGGACTTTTACCTGGCACCGGACGGGGCCTTCCGGCACTTTACCGCTGATCCAGTTGGCGTCCCGGACCTTTGCCTCCCGGCTGAACAGGGCCTCGCTGGGGCCCACAATGACGGCGTTCTTTGCCGGGTCGATCTTCACCACATACAGGGGATAATCGGGCTGGTTCAGGCCTAACTTCTTGTGCTGGCCCAGGGTGTAGTAGATGATCCCTTTGTGCTGGCCGATCACCTTTCCTTCCAGATCCAGGAAGGGCCCGGGCTGGGGCTTGTAGTCCAGGATCCGCTGGACCGCATCGGTGTACTGGCCGTTGGGCACGAAACAGATGTCCTGGCTGTCAGGCTTCTGGGAATTGATGAAGCCGTTTTCCGTGGCGATTTCCCGGGTATGGGTCTTGTGGTATGCCCCCAGAGGGAACTGGGTATGGGCCAGCTGGTCCTGGGTCAGGCTGTAGAGCACGTAGCTCTGGTCCTTGGCCGGGTCTTCAGCCCGGAGCAGCTGGTACTTTCCCTCTGGGGTCTTTTTGATCCGGGCATAGTGGCCGGTGACCACACAGTCGCAGCCCAGTTCCAAGGCCCGCTGGTACAGGGCTCCGAATTTCAGGAACCGGTTACAGTCGATACAGGGGTTGGGGGTATGGCCCAGGGTGTAGCTCCGGGCGAATTTCTCCATCACATCCTTTTTGAATTCTTCCGTATAGTTGAACACATAGTAGGGCATGTGGAGCCGGGCGGCCACGCTGCGGGCGTCTTCCACGTCGCTGAGGCTGCAGCAGGTCTTGGAACTGCAGCCGGCATCCGGGTTGTTGTACAGTTTCATGGTGCAGCCGATGCAGTCGTACCCTGCATCCTGCATGAGTTTAGCGGCTACGGAGCTGTCCACTCCGCCGCTCATGGCGATCAGTGCTTTCATGGGATTTCCTTTCTTTCAGATCCGGTGTTCCAGCTGGCGCAGACGGCGGACTTCCCGGATGACGGTGGCAGCCATCCATTCCACCTGTTCCTGGGTGATGTCGTCTCCCAGAGAGAACCGGAGGGAGCAGCGGGCTTCTTCCGGGGTGCAGCCCAGGGCCAGGAGTACATGGCTGGGTTCCGGGGAGCCGGAGGCACAGGCAGATCCGGCGGAGACGCAGATCCCGGCCATGCCCAGGACGGGTAGGAGCGCTTCGGCAGGGACACCTGCAAAGGCCAGATTCAGATGACCGGGAAGCCGGGGTACGTTTCCGCTGTGGATCCGGGTGCCGGGGAGGGCCAGGAGCTGCTGTTCCAGAGCGTCCCGGGCATCTGCTATCCTCCGGGCGTTGGTGTCCAGGTTTTTCACCGCTTCTTCCAGGGCGGCAGCCATGCCTACGATGCCCGGCACATTTTCCGTTCCCGCCCGTTTGCCCCGTTCCTGCTCTCCACCGAAAATCAGGCTTTCCAATTCGATACCTCGCCGTGCAAAAAGGAGACCAACCCCTTTGGGTCCATGGAATTTATGGGCAGAACCGGAAAGAAAGTCGATGTCCGTATCTTTCAGGGTCAGAGGAATGTGACCCAGGGCCTGGACGGCGTCGGTGTGGAACAGGGCTCCCCGGGCGTGGGCCAGGGCGGCCAGTTTGGCAATGGGCTGGATGGCGCCGGTTTCATTGTTGGCGGCCATGATGGACACCAGGGCGGTTTTCGGGGTCAGGGCCTGTTCTAGGGTGTCCGGCTCCACCTGGCCTTCTCGGTTAGTCGGCAGCAGGGTCACGGTGAAGCCTTCTGTCTGGAGGGCGTCCAGAGTATGGAGGACGGCGTGGTGCTCGATGGTGCTGGAAATCAGATGGGTGCGGCCGTGCTTCCGGCCCCATGCGGCAGCGGTGCGGAGGATCTGGTTATCGGCTTCACTGCCTCCGGAAGTAAAAGTGATCTCGCTGGGACGGCAGCCCAGCAGCCCGGCGATGGTTTCCCGGGAGCTGATCAGGGCCCGGGAGGCTTCCTGCCCCAGGGGATAGGTACTGGAGGGGTTCCCATATTGTTGGGTAAAATAAGGCAGCATGGCCTCCAGGACCTTGGGCAGGACCCGGGTGGTGGCTGCGTTGTCGGCATAGATAAACATGGTGGTGCTCCTTTGGAAATTAATATCATATCATTATACTACAGGTTGGAAAGAGAGGGAAGGTGGGCTGTGGGACGGATAGCCCTTCGGGCAAAACCATTTTTTCCTTGCATTTATTTCTTCTCCATGCTATACTCTTAAGGCTGTATATATTATATATACTTCTTCTGCCCTCATGGTAGAGGAGCAAATCCAAAGGAGGAGGTGATTTCGTGAATAACTACGAAGTCATGTACATCGTTAAACCGGTAGAAGAGGACGCTTTCAACGCTGTTGTAAAGAAGTTCGATGACCTGCTGGTGGCTAACGGCGCTACGATCGAAAAAACCGATAAGTGGGGCAAAAAACGTTTGGCATATGCTATTCAGGACTTCAATGATGGTCTGTATGTTCTGACCACCTTTGCCGCTGAACCTGCAGCCGTGAAGGAACTGGACCGTGTGATGAAGATTACTGACGATATCCTGCGTCACATGATCATTCGCAAAGGCGAATAAGGAGGCTGGGTGTATGAATCGCATTATCTTGTTGGGCCGTCTCGTACGGGATCCGGAAGTCCGGGTCACTCCTACGGAAAAAACGGTCTGCACCTTTACTCTGGCAGTGGACCGTCCCTTCGCTGCGAAGAACGGTCAACGGGAAGCGGATTTTATCAACATCGTTACATGGAATAAAACCGCTGAATTATGTGGGAACAGTTTGACCAAGGGCCAGAGAGCTCTGGTGGAAGGACGGCTGCAGATCCGCAGCTACGATGGCAAAGACGGGAATAAGCATTATGTGACGGAAGTCATTGCTGACCGTGTGGAGTTCATCGAACGGAAGGGCACCGGCAATCCTGCCGCAGGCCAGCAGAATCCTCCTTCCCAGAATCATCCCTCTCAGGGCGGCTCTGCCGACCCCATGGGCGGATTTGGCTCTGAAGTAGGTTTTGACGAAGAGATCCCATTCTAAAAGGGAGGATAGAGAATAGCTATGATGAAGCGTGAAAGAGGAAATCGGAGACCCAGAAGAAAAGTCTGCTCCTTCTGCGTCGACAAAGTCCAGGAAATCGATTATAAAGATGCAGCCAAGCTGCGCAAGTTCATCACCGAACGGGGCAAGATCCTGCCTCGCCGGATTTCCGGTACCTGTGCAAAACATCAGCGTCAGCTGACCATTGCCATCAAACGTGCCAGAAACGTTGCACTGCTGCCGTTTACTGCAGAATAAGCTGGAGAAGAGAGACAGGCCCCTTGCAGGGTCTGTCTTTTTTTTACCAAATATTGTAAAATAGTAAGGAAACGCTGGAATTTGCTTGTCAGCAGCCGGAGAAAGCCGGCTGTGCCGGCAGTATCTTTTCATGGAGGAAATATGGCTTTGCATTACCATAAAACGTCTTCGCTGGTGGAATCCGGCATCCTGGCGGCGGTGTCCGTCCTTTTTACCCTGGTAGGGAATTACATCCCGGTGCTGGACCTGATCGTCAGCATCCTCTGGCCCCTGCCCATCATCCTCTGCGGACGGCGGAATGGGCTGAAATGGAGCATCCTGTGCCTGTTGGTCACCGGCTGCGTGGTGGCGGTGCTGCTGTCTCCTCTCCAGGCCCTGACCCAGTGCCTGATCCTGGGGCTCATCGGTCTTTTCATGGGCTATGCCATGCGGAAGCAGATGACCCCGGTCCAGACTCTCCTGATGGGGAGCCTAGGTGCGCTGCTTTCCACGGTGCTCAGCGGTCTGACTGCCTACTTCTTCATGCATGTGAATGTGATCGAAGTGTTCTTCCAGTCCATCGATGAATCAGTTTCCATGAGCAGCGAGATCTTCCAGACCCTGGGGATGGGCGGGTTCAGCGAAACCCAGCTGGTCCAGCTGAAAAAAATGTTTGAATTGATCCTGCCGGCTGGGGTGCTGCTCAGTGCTCCCATCACGGCCATTGCTAATTACTGGGCGGCCCGGAAGATCCTGGGACGGCTGGGAGATTATTATCCCTGGTTCCCGCCCTTAGCACTGTGGAAACTGCCCAAGTGGCTGCTGCTGCCTTATGGCATTGGGATGATGCTGATCTTCTTTGGCCAGAACTATCAGGATTCCCTGGTGTACCGGGGCGGGTACACCCTGTACATGATGATGAATATGCTGCTCCTGGTCCAAGGGCTCTGTCTGATCCGCTGGTATGTGGAATACCGTCACTATCCCAGGATCCTGCTTCCTCTGAGCCTGCTGCTGACCTTTACCTTGCCCATTGCCTCTCAGCTGGTGGTGGTGCTGGGGGCCTACGAAATGGTCTTCGATCTGCGGAAGATCCGGAAACCGGGAGCCAACAAGCCTGAATAGAGGGGGAGACTATGGACGACAAATCACGCCGGAACCTGTGGCAGTCAGTGCGCATCGGGGTGGCCCTGCTGGGGTCCGTCCTGGTGGTCTACGGGATTGCGGTGAACCAGGCCATCTGTACGGCCGTAGGGTTCCTTTCCGTACTGTTGGTCTATTACCTGACTTTCCGGAGCAACCGGCTGCGGGAAGCGTGGTTCAATCATTCCATGACTACGGTGGTCCGGAATATCGAACGGGCCAATAATTATGCTTCCCAGCGGATCCCCATCGGGATCGGGGTCTTTGACAAAGAGGGGCATCTCCAGTGGCGGAACCGGCTGTTCAACGAATTCATCGCAGCGGATGTGCCCCTGGCCACCCCCTTTGAAAAAGTCCTGCCGCCTCCGGACAACAATTTTGCCGCCCTGCGGCTGCGGGATGCAGACAAACAGCTCAAGATCGGGGACCGGATCTATAAGATGCTGGTCCGGCGGATTCAGATCACGGACAATCCGGAAGACGATACAGGGCTGGCTCTCTATCTCTCCGATATCACCGACCGGGAACGGCAGAAAAAACGGTACGAGGAAGAGCGGCCGGTGGTGGCCTATGTCCAGTTCGACAACTACGATGACGCCATGAAGGGGCTGAACGAAAACGAACGGGCCAGCCTGATCGTAGACGTGACCAAGGCCATCGGAGGCTGGGTGGAAGAAGTCCACGGCTATTTCCAGAAATATACGGAAGACATGTTCGTAGTGGGCATGAGCCGGAAGGGGCTCACAGACTCTATCAGCAAGAAATTCCAGGTGCTGGACCGGGTCCGGGATATCAAAAGCGGGAACCGGATCAGCCCGACCATCAGTATCGGGGTGGCGGCGGACAGCCGGACCCTGACAGAGCTGAGCCAGAAAGCCCAGGCAGCGTTG
>SFHH01000084.1 GCA_004555735.1 Acidaminococcus fermentans | reverse complement strand
CTATCGCTGTGATGGTCATCTTCTGCATCGGCTTCAAGATGGATACGGGCCTGTTTGCCTTTGTGGCAGCTGCGGTGCTGATCCTGCTGAAATGTGCAGATGAAAAACAGGCCATCCGGCAGATTCCCTGGGGCACCCTGATGATGATCTGTGGGGTGGGGGTGCTGGTCAGCGTCATCACCAAACTGGGAGGCGTGAAACTGGTGTCCGACTTCCTGGCCTCTCTTATGACCGAAAACACCGCGGTGCCCATCATGGCCGCCACCAGCGGCATCCTGTCCTGGGTCAGCTCCACCACCGGCGTGGTGATGCCCGCCCTGTATCCCATCGCCCACCAGATCACCGGAAACTTTGCCGGGCAGGTAGGGTATGTGGAACTGATCTCCGCCATCACCGCTACTTCCTTTGCGGCGGCCATCAGCCCTCTGTCCACTGGCGGCGCCATCATCATGTCTTCCTATTCGGCGGCCAAAGAGACCACAATCTATGAAATGAATACCATGTTCCGGACCCTGTTCCTGCTCAGCGTGGCCAATGTAGGGGTCAACGTGCTCATGGCGGCCCTCCACGTGTTCAACCTGGGCGGCCTGTTCCAGTAATCTGTCAATGAGGTGAATGAAATGGAATTGTACAAAAACGGAGCCTATCTGCTCAACGGCCGGGACCTGTTCCCGGAAGAAGACCAAGCCGCCGCCCAGGCCAGAGCCGGGCAGCCTGTGGACCGGGAAACCGGCCGGCAGGGGACAATCGCCTGGAGCATCCTCCAGAGCCACAACACCAGCGGGGACCCCAAGAAGCTGAAGATCCGCTACGATGCTCTGACTTCCCATGATCTGACCTATGTGGGGATCATCCAGACCGCCCGGGCTTCCGGCATGGACCATTTCCCCCTGCCCTATGTGCTCACCTGCTGCCACAACTCCCTGTGCGCGGTGGGAGGGACCATCAACGAGGACGACCATCTCTTCGGCCTCACGGCTGCCAAGAAGTACGGGGGCATCTTCGTGCCGCCCCATGTGGCGGTGATCCACCAGTATATGCGGGAACGGCATGCCGGCTGCGGGAAGATGATCCTAGGGTCCGATTCTCACACCCGCTACGGGGCTCTTGGTACCATGGCCGTAGGAGAAGGCGGAGGCGAACTGGACAAGCAGATCCTGGGGGACACCTGGGATACGGACTATCCGGAAGTGGTGGCGGTGTACCTTACCGGCCGTCCCCAACCCTGGGTAGGACCCCAGGATATCGCCCTGGCCCTGTGCCGGGCGGTGTTCCAGAACGGTTATGTGAAGAACAAGGTGATGGAATTCGTGGGGCCGGGGGTTTCCTCTATGACCACTGATTACCGGAACGCAGTGGATGTGATGACCACGGAAACCACCTGTCTGTCCTCTATCTGGCGGACAGATGAGGATACCCGTGCCTTTTTACAGGAACACGGCCGGGAAGGGGACTATAAGGAACTGGAGCCGGGGCCCTTGGCCTATTATGACGGCTGTATCACCCTGGACCTGTCCACGGTGAAGCCCATGATTGCCCTGCCTTTCCATCCTTCCAATGCTTATACCATCGACGAACTGAACGCCAACCTGGAAGATATCCTCCGGGAGACGGAAAAGAAAGCGGCGGAAGTGGCCCGGGGACGTGCGGCTTACACCCTCACCGACAAGATCCGGGACGGGAAGCTCCAGGTCCAGCAGGGGGTCATCGGTGGCTGCTCCGGCGGCAACTATTCCAATGTGGCGGAAGCGGCTGCCCTGCTCCGGGGCCGGTCCATGGGCAGCGGGGAATTCGCCCTGAACGTGTATCCTTCCTCTCTGCCGGTGTACATGGATCTGATGAAAAAAGGGATGCTGGGTGATTTGATGGCCGCCGGGGCCGTGGTGAAGACCGCTTTTTGCGGACCCTGCTTCGGGGCCGGGGACACCCCAGGGAACAACGGTCTTTCCATCCGGCACAACACCCGGAACTTCCCTAACCGGGAGGGGTCCAAGCCGGGCCAGGGACAGATGGCCGCCGTGGCCCTGATGGATGCCCGGAGCATCGCCGCCACCGCTGCCAACAATGGCATCCTTACTTCTGCGGAAGAATTTGCCGAGGTGTTCGGAAAGGTGCCTGCCTATCATTATGATGACAGCGCCTACAAGGCACGGGTCTACGACGGGTTTGGGAAGCCGGAACCGGCAGAGAAGCTGTTCTATGGACCCAATATCAAGGACTGGCCGGAAATGCCCGCCCTGGGGGACAATGTGTTGCTCCAGGTGTGCTCCAAGATTTTGGACCCGGTGACTACCACGGACGAACTGATCCCCTCCGGGGAAACCTCTTCCTACCGGTCCAATCCCCTGGGGCTGGCGGAATTCACCTTGAGTCGCCGGGATCCGGAATATGTGGGACGGACCAAGGCGGTGAAGGAACTGGAACTGGCCCGGGAAGCTGGGAAGGACCTGCCAGAACTGGCGGAGGTGCTGGACCGGATCCGGGAACTGCCGGGAGACGCTACCCTGGCCAACACGGAAATCGGGTCCCTGGTGTATGCTACCCGGCCCGGGGACGGATCTGCCCGGGAACAGGCCGCCAGCTGCCAGCGGGTGATCGGGGGCCTGGCCAATATCACCCAGGACTATGCCACCAAACGGTACCGGAGCAATGTGATCAACTGGGGCATGCTGCCCCTGCACCTGAAAGGGGAGCCTACAGCCTTTGAGGTGGGAGACTGGATCTACCTGCCGGAAATCCGGAAGGCCCTGGAAGGGGACCTGGACAATATCCGGGGCTACGTCATGAAAAAAGCAGGCCCTGTGGCCATCGCGCTGTACTGTAAGCCCCTGACTCAGGAAGAAAAGGAAATCATCCTGGACGGGTGCCTGATCAATTACAATCGGAAGAAATGAAATAAAAGACGTCAGATCGGCCCTTGCGGGCCTTTCAGAAGTCAGAAGTCAGCTTGTTTGGCGATAAAAAGATCGGACGTGGATCTTAGTCGTACTAAGCTGATGGCTGAAGGCCCCTTGGGCCGTGTCTGAAAGGCCCAAGGGGCCGGTCTGACGTCTTACTGAGAAAAAAACGGCTGACCTGTCAGGCTGCCGTTTTTTTCCTCATCCCCGCCCACACAAACAGTACCAGCGCCACGGTAAAGGACACCAGAGCCGTCACCTGGGCACTTTTCAGTCCGAAGGCCATGGGCTCCACGTAATCTCCCCGGAGGAATTCCAGGAAGAACCGGAGAACGCTGTAGAGCATCACATAGAGGCAGCAGGGCTGGCCTTTTTTAGGCCGTGAGGTCTGGAACAGCAGCAGCAGGGCGAAGAGGATCACATCCACCTGGCCTTCCCACACTTCCGCTGGCCAAAGAGGAACCGCTCCATAGGTGGAACGGGCTAGGGTGCCGGCCGGGTACAGGATGCCAAAATCTCCGCCGGTGGGGGCCCCGAAGGCGTCCCCGTTCAGGAGATTGGCCATGCGGCCCACGCTCTGGCCGATGAACAGGGCCGGGCAGATCACGTCCAGCATGTCGATCCAGTCCACCTTGTGCCGCCAGCAGTAGACGGCACCGCCCAGGACGCCGCCTAGGATGCCCCCCTGGATGGCCATGCCTCCCTGCCAAACAAAGGGGATTTCGGCAAGGTGCTGGCTGTAATAGCCCCAGTCAAAGAAGAACACATCCCACAGCCGGGCTCCGATGAGGCCGCAGAAGCCGCCGTAGATGCCGATGTCCGGCAGATATTTCTCCCAACCCCGGCCGTCCCGCCAGGCCAGGAAATAAGCCACCGCCGTGGCCATGAAAATGGCGGTGCACAGCATCAGGCCGTACATCCGCACAGGAAAATCTCCGATAAAAAACAGATATTGATGCACGATGGGTCCCTTTCTTTATTCCCAGATTTCCACCAGACGGAAATCTACGTAATCTGCCGCCACCAGCCGGTACCGGGTGCCGTCCCGTTCTCCCTGGAAGAGGTTCAGGAAATGGGCCGCATCCCCGTGGACATGGCCGTAGATGCACTGTTCCACCTGGTATTTTTTGCACAGTTCTGTGAAGCCGGTGACTTCCTCCGGATTGTACAGGGGAGGGTAGTGGAGGGCGGCGATGAGGTGCCTGGCCCCGGCTTCCCGGGCCCCTGCCAGGCTCCGTTCCAGCCGCTGGCATTCCCGGTCATAGATCAGCTGGTCGTGGGCCCCGAACCCGGGCATGCTGGGCAGATTCCAACCCCGGGTGCCGCATAGGGCCACGTCCCCGGTCTGGTAAAAGGTGTTGTGGAGGAAATGGACACAGGGGGGCAGGGCGGCTTCCATCTTTGTCAGGGAAGTCCACCAGTAATCATGGTTTCCCTTGAGGAGCACCAGATCCCCGGGCAGGGCCGCCAGGGGTCCCAGATCCTTTTCCACCGCGTCCGCCAGGTCCATGGACCAGGAAGTGTCTCCTACCAGGAGTACGGTGTCTCCCTCCTTTACTTTTCCTTTCCAGTCTGCGATGATTTTATCCCGATGGCCCAGCCATTGGGCCCCAAAGACTTCCATGGGCTTGGAGGGGGGCTCTCCAGAAAAATGCAGATCCCCCATGGCATAAATTGCCATAGTTCCCACTCCTTCCTGCGTTGACTTTATGAGATGTGAAATATATAATGAATCTATTGCACAGACAAAAACCACTGTAATACTCATATGTTACTGAATCCAGAGAACTTATGCAAGGTGTTTCAGACGGGTTTTCTTTTTTAGGAGGTATGTTCATGTTCAAGGAAAAGTACGAGCCACACGAGATCGAAGCCCGGTGGCAGCAGTATTGGGAAGACAACAAGACCTATCAGGTCAGCAATGAGGATCCCCGGCCCAAATCCTATGTGCTGGAAATGTTCCCGTATCCCTCTGGGAACCTGCACATGGGCCATGTGCGGAACTATTCCATCGGGGATGTGGTGGCCCGGTTCCGGACCATGCGGGGCTTCAACGTACTGCATCCTATCGGCTTCGACTCCTTCGGCATGCCTGCGGAAAATGCCGCCATCAAACACAAGATCCCCCCTGCCAAATGGACCATGGAGAACATCGCCAACATGACCCGGCAACTGAAGGAACTGGGGCTGTCCTATGACTGGGACCGGAAAGTGGTCACCTGCCAGGAAGACTACTACAAATGGACCCAGTGGTTCTTCGAACTGATGTACAAACGGGGCCTGGCGGTGAAGAAGGAAGCTTCCGTCAACTGGTGCGACACCTGCGGCACCGTGCTGGCCAACGAACAGGTGGAAGACGGCAAATGCTGGCGCTGCCACCAGCCTGTGGAAAAGAAACAGCTGAGCCAGTGGTTCTTCAAGATCACCGACTACGCAGAACAGCTGCTAGATGACCTGTCCAAGCTGAAAGGCTGGCCGGAACGGGTCAAGACCATGCAGAAGAACTGGATCGGCCGCAGCGAAGGGCTGGAATTCGGGTTCGATGTGCCCAGCCTCCACAAAAAACTCATGGTGTACACCACCCGTCCGGATACCATCTACGGGGTCACCTTCGTGGTCATCCCGCCGGAACATCCCATGGTGGAAGAACTGTTGAAGGACAACCCCAAAAAGGCCGAACTGGAGGCCTTCTGCAACCAGGTGAAGAACACCTCCGACATTGAACGTACCAGCAGTGAATCGGAAAAACTGGGCATGTACACCGGGGTGGACTGCATCCATCCTCTCACTGGGGAAAAGGTCCAGATCTGGATCACCAACTATGTGCTGGTGGATTACGGTACCGGCGCCGTCATGGGCGTGCCCACCGGGGACCATCGTGACTGGCTGTTTGCCACCAAATACGGCATCAAGAAAATCCTCACCCTCCAGCCCAAGGATCGGGAACTGAAGCTGGAAGAAATGACCGATGCCTATGAGGACAAGGACGGGGTGCTGGTGAACGCTGGTCCTTTCACGGGCATGGAAATGCACAAGGCCATGAAGGCCATCATCGACTACATGGAAGAAAAGGGCCTGGGCAAACGGCGGATCAACTACCGTCTCCGGGATTGGCTGATCAGTCGGCAGCGGTATTGGGGCTGCCCCATCCCGGTGGTTTACTGCCCTCACTGTGGGGAAGTGCTGGTACCGGAAAAAGATCTGCCGGTGAAGCTGCCCATGGACGTGAAATTCGACGCCGGCGCCACTTCTCCTCTGGCTACCAGTGAAAAGTTCGTCAATTGTACCTGCCCCAAATGCGGCGGCCCGGCCAAACGGGAACTGGACACCATGGATACCTTCCTGTGCTCTTCCTGGTACTATATGCGCTACACCGATCCCCATAACGACAAGGCTCCCTTCAGCGAAGAAGCTGTGAACCACTGGATGCCGGTAGATCAGTACATCGGGGGCATCGAACACGCCATCCTGCATCTGCTGTATTCCCGGTTCTTCATGAAGGTGCTCCACGACGCCGGCCTGGTCAAGGCGGACGAACCTTTCACCAACCTGCTGACCCAGGGCATGGTGATCAAGGACGGAGCCAAGATGTCCAAATCCCTGGGGAACGTGGTGTCCCCGGAAGAAATCGTCGGGAAATTCGGGGCCGATACCGCCCGTCTCTTCATCATGTTCGCCGCTCCGGTGGAACGGGAACTGGAATGGAGCGACCAGGGAGTGGAAGGGTCCTTCCGGTTCCTGAACCGGGTATGGCGGATCGTGTATCACTTTAAGGATGTACTGGCCAAGAAAGTCACCTCCTATGACACCGCTCACCTGGACAAAGCGGATGAGGAACTGCGGCACATCCTCCATGTGAGCGTGAAGAAGGTCACCGAGGACATCGACCAGCGGTTCAACTTCAACACCGCCATTTCCACCCTGATGGAACTGGTGAACGCCCTGTACGCCTACCGGGAAAAAGCCGAACCGGTGAATGACGGTCTGGTGTACGAAGCCATCTCCAAGCTGCTGCTGATGCTGGCGCCTTTCACGCCTCATATCACGGAAGAACTGTGGCATGACGCCATGGGCAGCGAGACCAGCATCCATAAGGAACCTTGGCCCACCTATGACCCGGAAGCCATCAAAGTGGAGCAGGTGGAAGTACTGATCCAGGTCAACGGAAAACCCAAGGCCCGGATCATGGCTGCTCCGGAAATCAGCAAAGAAGATCTGGGGAACCTAGCCCTGGAACAGGCAGAAGTCAAAGCTGCCATCGGAGACAAAAAGGTGATGAAAGTCATCGCCGTCCCCGGCCGGCTGGTGAATATCGTAGCGAAGTAAAATAAAGGGGCTGTTGTATGCGCAACAGCCCCTTTACTGCATCTTTTTGCACTTAATGACTCTCTTTTTCCACCTGGGAAGGAGTTTCTCTCCGGATGTCGAATGGCATCTCTATGATCATTGCAAAAGGAGGGATTCTCCATGGATCCATGGGAAAAGAAAAAGTGGCTGGTAGTCCTGGCCCTTGTCCTGGTCTGTGCAGGAGGCAGCCTCTGGCAGGCGGGAGAAGTGCGGACAGAGCGGCCGGAGACACTGTCTGCCGTGCAGCCGGAAAAGGCACCTACAGAAAAGAAAAAACGGATCACCATCTACATCAGCGGAGCAGTCCAAGAACCGGGACTGTATCAGGTCCCTCCTGGAATCCGTTTCCAGGAGGCCTTGGCTGAGGCCGGGGGCGTGACGGAGGAAGCGGATCTGACCCGGGTCAATCTGGCCAGGAAATGCAAAGACGGCAGCCAGATCAATGTGCCATTCCTAAAGAAAAATACCCGAAAGACGGGGAACTCTTCCGGCAGGAAAGACACTCCTCCTGCCGCTGTAGGGAAAAAGACGGGCCAGGGAACTGCTGGGAAAATCAATCTGAACCAGGCAGGGATTGAAGAATTGACGGAGTTGCCCGGCATCGGTCCGGCCTTGGCCCAGAGGATCGTGGAATACCGGCAGGCACAGCCGTTCCAGAAAATCGAAGACCTCCAGCAAGTTTCCGGCATCGGTCCGGCCAAATTCCGGAAGCTCCGGGACCAGGTGGAGGTGTGAGATGAATCTGGTGCTGCAGGGGAGCTTGGGGTATGGGGCTGGGACTTGGGCCGGCCTGAGATCTGCCGGCGCCTGGCCGTATTGGATCTGGGGACTCCTGGGCTGCTGCCTGGGGGCGGCGTGGGTCTGGAAACGAGAGGAAGGGACCTGGTTCCTGCGACTGGCTCTGTTGGGCTGTCTCTTCTGTGCCGGAGGGCTCCAGGCCAGCCTCCGTGTCCCAGCTGCCCAGAAGATGAGTGGCCTCCAGGAACGGATTGTGACCTTGACCGGACGGATCGTCCCTGGTTCGGCGGACCCTCTTCCTCAAGGAGGCCTGTCCTTCTTATTGGAAGAGGAACGGGGCAGGGTACGGGTCTTCCTGCCGCAAGCGCCTTTTCCCCTGTCCATAGGGGAAGTCCAGGTGACCGGACGGTTCCTGCCACCCGATGGATTCTACAATCCAGGGAGCCAGCGTCCGGAAGACCGGGCAGCGGTCCAGGGAGAAGGGGGCCGGCTCCAGGGGGAGGGAAACCGTGTCCTCCTCCTTTCATCGGAGCCTTCCTGGCAAGACCGGATCTGGCTGTGGGGCGAGGCATTCCGGCAGTCTCTGAGGAGGGGCATGTCTCCGGACGACAGTGCCCTATTGGAAGGGATGTTGCTGGGGGGCAGCCGCCATGTC
>SFHH01000083.1 GCA_004555735.1 Acidaminococcus fermentans | reverse complement strand
GGTCATTCATGTAAACAGCAAGGATAATTTGGTGACTTGTCTGCGTCCCATCAAAAAGGGCGAGAAAATCGAATTTGAAGGGAAAACCTATATCGCTTCCAGCGATATCCCTAAGTTCCACAAGATGGCAGTGGAGGATATCCCCAAAGGGGGCTACTGCTATAAATATGGGCAGATCATCGGGGAAGCTCTGGAAGACCTGCATCCTGGCGACTATGTCCATGTGCACAATCTGGCGAGCACCCGCGGCCGTGGGGATTTGAAGGCGTAAGGCATACAGGAGGGACGAACATGAAAATTTTAGGATACAGACGGGAAAATGGAACTTTTGGCGTACGGAACCATCTGCTGATTCTGCCCACTTCTGTGTGTGCAACGGATACCGCTGAAAAGATTGCAGCTCAGGTACCAGGTGCTATTGCGGTACCCAACCAGCATGGCTGCTGCCAGATCGGTTCGGACCAGGAACAGACGGAACGGACCCTGGAAGGCTTCGGGAAGAACGCCAACGTAGGGGCTGTCCTGGTGGTAGGACTGGGCTGCGACGGGATACAGGCCAATGAACTGGCCAAGCGGATCGCTGTGACCGGGAAACCGGTGGAAGCCATCACCATCCAGGGCTGCGGCGGCACCCTGAAAGCCATTGCCAGAGGCGGAGAAATCGCCTGTGCCATGGCAGCCAAACTGTCTACAGAAGTCCGAACGGAAGGGGATATCAGTGAAATCGTCCTGGGCATGGAATGCGGCGGGTCCGACCCCACCAGCGGCCTGGCCTCCAACCCCACCATCGGGTATGTGTCGGATAAACTGGTCTCCCTGGGCGGCAGCAGCATCCTCAGCGAAACCACCGAAGTCATCGGGGCAGAACATATCCTGGCTGAACGGTTCGGCGATCCGGCCCAGCGGGAAAAATTCCTGACCATGGTCCACAATGTGGAAGAACGGGCCCTGAAACTGGGCGAAGACCTGCGTACCGGCCAGCCCACTCCGGGGAACAAGGCCGGCGGCCTGTCCACCATCGAAGAAAAATCCCTGGGCTGCATGTACAAAGCTGGGAACACGGCCCCGTTCCAGGGGGCCCTGGAATATTCCGAATTGCTGCCTCTGGATAAAAAAGGCCTGTATTTCATGGATACTCCCGGCCAGGACATCGATTCCATCACCGGCATGGTCGCCGGCGGGGCGACGGCCATCGTATTCTCTACCGGCCGTGGGACGCCCACCGGCAGCCCCATCGCTCCTGTGATCAAGATCACGGGGAATACGGATACCTTCAACAATATGCCGGACAACATCGACGTGAATGCCGGCAAGATCATCACGGAAGGGGCTACCATCAAAGACCTGGGCGAAGAGACTTTCCAGCTGCTGGTGGAAGTCTGCAATGGGAAATTCACCAAAGCAGAAGCTCTGGGTCATCGGGAATTCGGCATTTACAAAGTCTCCGGTACATTCTGATCGGGAACAGACCGGGCTTTTAGGAGGCAATCATGAAAATTTTGCAGACAGTGAAAAAATGTCCTGGAGGCCTGATGATCGTCCCCCTGCTGTTGGGGGCACTGGTCAATACCCTGGCTCCGCAGTTCTGGGTCATTTTCAAAGGCACCTTTACTACCCATCTCTGGAAAACGGGAGCTATGCCGATCCTGGCCGCTTTCCTGTTTTGCAACGGGACGACCATTGATGTGAAACAGGCCGGGACCACCCTGACCAAAGGGGTCCTGCTTACGGCGGTAAAAGTCCTGGTGGGGATGCTGATCGGGATCGTCATCAGCTATACCTTCGGGGAAGCGGGAATCTTCGGTTTGGCTCCTATTGCCGTCATTGCCGCTATTGCCAACTCCAACGGGGGCCTGTATGCGGCTCTGGCTGGGGAATATGGGGATGCTACGGACGTGGGAGCGGTTTCCGTCCTGTCCATCAACGATGGTCCCTTCTTCACCCTGCTGGCCCTGGGGGCTGCTGGATACGGAGTTCCCATCGAAGTCCTGATCGGCTGCATCATCCCCATCATCGTAGGCTGTATCTTGGGGAACCTGGATCCGGAAATTAAGAAGTTCTGTGAACCGGGTACGACCCTGCTGATCCCTTTCTTTGCTTTCCCTCTGGGGGCCGGGCTGACCCTGACTTCCATCGTAAGCGCAGGTCCTTCCGGGATCCTGCTGGGTGTGGCTTCTACTGCGACTACAGGGATTGCCGGTTATCTGCTGTATAAAGTGATGAAGTACAAACATCCGGAAGTGGGCGCCGCCATCGGCACCACCGCCGGAAATGCAGCCAGTACGCCGGCAGCCGTGGCTGCTGCTGGGGTCATTTCCAAGGCCTTGAGCGATGCGGCTACGGTGCAGGTCTCCGCGGCCATCATCACCACCGCGATCCTGTGTCCGCTACTGGTTACCTTCCTGCATAAGAAAGAGATGCAGGCCCATCCGGAAAATTACAAGTAAGGACGAGTCAAAGGGCTGTTGCCTGTGCAGCAGCCCTTTTTCTGTTTGCGTATTAGAGGGAAAAACTTTAAAATAGGAAGAAGAGAACGGTAAAGAACAAAGAAAGAGGAGATGACCATGGAGTTATTGATTTTGGCGGATGACCTTACCGGCGCTTTAGATACGGGCATCCAGTTTGTGACAGCCGGGGCCAGCACCCGGGTGGTCCTGGATCCCCATTATGATCTGCGGCAGGTGGATCCGGACGTCCAGGTCCTGGTGGTGGATACGGAATCTCGGCATATCGCCCAGGAAGATGCGGCGGTCCTTGTACGGCATATTGTCCAACAGGCGGTGGGGCTTGCAGTTCCCTGTATCTACAAAAAAACGGATTCGGCGCTCCGGGGCAATGTAGGGGCGGAATTGGGAGCGGCCTTGGAAGCCAGCGGAGCGGACCAGCTGCATTTCATCCCAGCATATCCTAAAACAAAAAGGACTACCAAAAATGGAGCCCATTATATCGATGGAATTCCAGTAGGAGAGAGCGTTTTCAGGAATGACCCGTTCAACCCAGTCCTGTGCTCCCGCGTGGCTAATGTCCTTTCAGAAGGCAGCGGACTTCCCATGATATCTGTGAAAAAAGAAGAAATGGCGGGAGATTTTCCGGGAATCCAGATCTATGATGCGGAAACCGATGAGGATATCCTGCGGCGGAGCCGGGAACTCCAGGCTAAGGGGAAACTATTCCTCCTGGCCGGCTGTGCCGGGTTTGCTTCGGTATTGTCGGAACTGATGGACCTTCGCAGCAAACCGGCTGAGACACTGGAGCTGCCCGGTGCCTTCTTGCTGGCCTGCGGCAGCGTGAACCCCATCACACGGGAACAGGTCAAAGAGGCCGTGAATAGCGGCCGTTTCCAGTATTTCCCCATTCCTCCGGAAGAATGTCTGGTCCCTCACTGGTTCACGGCGGAAGAAAAGGGACGGGGCCAGGTACAAGCCTGGGCGGACTGCCTGGCACGGGGCGAAAAGTGCATCCTGGACACCAATGATATCCCCGGCCGCCTTACGGCCTTAGAATATGCCAAGCGGCAGGGGGGGACCCTGGAGGATGTCCAGCGCCAGATCCCCGCTGCCATAGGAGAAGCCCTCCGATCTTTACTGGAAAAGAACGTAGAAGCGACCCTTATGGTGACAGGCGGAGACGTCCTGATGGGATTCATGCAGGAAATGGGGATCTGTGAAATCGAACCGGTCCAGGAACTGTTCACCGGGACCGTCCTGTCCTATGTGCGGATCCAGGGGAAAAAGCAGCCCCTGATTTCCAAATCTGGGGGCTTCGGTACGCCAGATGTCCTGCTCCGGCTGTTAGAAAAACTTCACTGAGAGAAAAGAGGAAACCAAATGGAAAACAAACCGATTGTAGCCATTACCATGGGGGATCCCTTTGGCAATGGCCCTGAAATCACTGTCAAGGCACTCCATGACCCGAAACTGTACGAAACCTGCCGTCCCCTGGTAGTGGGGGATGCTTCCTGCATGGAATATGCCCTGGAGGTGGCCCGGAAAGTCTCCGGGATCGAGCTCCAGCTGCATCCGATCCAGGATGTGAAGGAAGCCGCTTTCCAGTACGGGACCATCGATCTGATCGATCTGGGCCTGGTGAAACCGGAACAGATCCCTCACAACGTAAAAGAGGGGAAACCGGCTCCTTTTGGCATCGGGGCCTGTGCCCTGGGCGGGGAAGCCGCCTTCCAGTACGTGATCAAAGTCATCGATCTGGCCATGAAGAAACAGGTGGACGCCACGGTGACCAATGCCCTGAGCAAGGAAGCCATCAACATGGCCGGTCACCATTATTCTGGCCACACGGAAATCTATGCGGAATACACCCATACGGAACACTATACCATGATGCTGGCCCACGAGAATCTCCGGGTGGTCCATGTATCCACCCATGTTTCCCTCCGGGAAGCCATCGAGCGGGTGAAGAAGCCCCGGGTGCTGGAAGTCATCCGGATCGCCAACGCCGGCTGCAAAGCCCTGGGCATCAAGCAGCCTAAGGTGGCTGTGGCTGGTCTGAACCCCCACTGTGGAGAAGGCGGGCTCTTCGGACGGGAAGAAATCGAAGAGATCCAGCCGGCCATCGATGAAGCCATGGCGGAAGGCATCTGCATCCCCGATAAGAAACCCACTCCGCCGGATACGGTCTTTTCTAAAGCACTGGGCGGCTGGTACGACATCGTGGTCTGCATGTACCATGACCAGGGCCATATCCCCTTGAAAGTCAAAGGGTTCGTGTACAACCATGAACTGGGCCACTGGGATGCCGTGGCCGGGGTAAACATCACCCTGGGTCTGCCCATCATCCGGGCCAGTGTGGACCATGGCACCGGCTTCGGCCATGCCGGCAACGGCGGGGCCAATGAACTGAGCCTGAAAAATGCCATTTCCTATGCCATCCAGCTGGCCAATCATCGGGCGTGAGAGGACAGTTGCCGTATCAGGCAAAAAGCATAGAAGAAAGAACCATCAGATAGGGTGGAATACAGGGTTGCTGCAGCAGCGGCAGCCCTGTATTTTTCTGTCTACAAGGAAAAATCGCTATTGATTAAAGATAAGGATAAGGGGAATATACTATACATTGAATACAAAGTGCAAAAAATAAGAATAAAGTATAAAAAAATTAACATAAAATAAACAGATTAATTACCGATTCACAATATTGTAAATAAAACTTGTAAATCATATATAAACGTGCGTATAATGGACCTAAACTTGCAATTCAGCAGAGGGGAGAGAACGAACTCATGAAAGTGAAGAAGTCCATTTTAGGTATGTTGTCACTGTTCACTATCAGTACGGTCTTACTTACAGGTTGTGGAGGGAAAGCATCAAAAAGTGCAGCAGAGAAAAACAGTAAAATTGTCATTGCCCAAAGTTCAGACCCTTTGTTCCTGAATCCCCATGGGAATGATGAAGGACCGACAAACTCGGTCAATTCCAACATCTATGATGCTCTGGTAGCTCAGAAAGCAGATTTGAGTGTTGTACCGGCATTGGCAGAATCTTGGGAACAAAAAGATGATACTACCTGGATTTTCCATCTGCGCAAAGGAGTAAAATTCCATAATGGTGATCCTTTTACGGCAGATGATGTGATTTATTCATTCAAACACTGTGCGGCTAGCAAAGTGGTAGCCAACATGACTGCTTTCGTAGATCAGATCAATAAGATTGATGATAATACTATCGAATTGAAGACCAAGAAACCATTTGCTCCTTTGCTGAAATACCTGACGAAGATTATGATTATCGATAAAAAATACGTGGAGGCTGTAGGGGATGAGGAAATGAACCTGAAGCCCATCGGCACTGGTCCTTACAAAGTAGTGGAATGGGTAAAGGAAGACCACATCACCATGAAAGCTAACGAAGAGTACTGGAAAGGGAAACCGGATATCCAGAACGTGGTGTTCCGGCCCATCAGCAACGAAGCCACCCGGACGGCGGCCCTTATGAGCGGAGATGTCCAGCTGATCACTAATGTGCCGGTCCATGATGCGGATCAGATCAAGAAGAATAACAAGCTGAAATATATCAGCATCCCCGGTCTGCGTCTGATCTATCTGACGGTGGATGTGACCCGGGACAAGACTCCTACTATTGAGGGCAAAAATCCATTTAAAGACCCCAAAGTCAAGGAAGCAATCCAGATGGCCATCGACAAGGAAGCCATTGTCAAGAATATCATGAACGGCCATGCTTACGTGGCTGACCAAGGAAATATTAAACAAATCGTCGGATATGTAGAGGGAATCAAGGCTCCCAAATACGATCCGGAAAAAGCCAAGGAACTGCTGAAGGAAGCCGGCTATCCCGATGGATTCTCCGTAACGTTGGATGCCCCTAACAACCGGTATCCCAATGACTTCAAAGTGGCCGAAGCCGTTGCCAGCCAGCTGGCCAAGGTAGGAATCCAGGTAAATCTGAACTTGATGCCTAAATCTCTGTTCTTCAATTATATCCGGCCTGGGGATAAAACTTCTCTGTGCTTGTGTGGCTGGTCTTCTCCAGAAGGAGACGCAGGAAACTGGTATGCTAGTATGTTCTATTCCCGGAATAAAAAGAAGGGCTATGGAGGGTCTAACCGGGGTCATTACAGCAGTCCTGCTTTTGATCAAGCTCTTGATGAGGCTGACGGTACGGCCGATATGGCCAAGCGGACGGCGTTCCTCCAGGATGCCACCAAGATTTTGGCCAAGGATATGCCCTTTATCCCTCTGTACTTCCAGGAAGATGCTTACGGAGCTTCCAGTGATATCGACTTTACTCCGCGCTTGGATTCTCATGTGTATGTGTATGACATCCACTTTAAAAAATGATCATTAGGATAAGATGTAAAGAACAAAAGAACTTCAGAAAATAGTAATCAGTTCTTTCAAGTCCTGAGGATTCATGGGAGACGCTGATCCAATCGGTAGCCAACAGCTGCTTAGTTTGATGAGCGTCTCCTTTTTCTATGGGGGAAGGAGGAAAAGAATGGTCCAATATATATTCAGACGCATCGGACAGATGTGTATCGTGCTCTTTGCAGTTTCCATCATCGTATTCTGCATCACCAATCTGACAGGGGACCCGGTGCTGCTGCTCTGCCCGCCCAATGCTACGGAGGAGCAGATCGAGATGACTCGGGAACAGTTCGGACTCAATCTGCCCATCTGGCAGCAGTATGGCCGGTTTTTGTGGAACGCTCTCCACGGCAATATGGGCACGTCCTTCGTGTTCAACCGGCCTGTGTTCCGACTGATCCTGGAGCGGATGCCGGCGACCCTGGAACTCACAGTGATTGCCATGTGCTTTGCCGGGCTCATTGCCATCCCCATGGGGGTGTTTGCCGGAGCGAAACCGAAGAGCGTCCTCAGCAAATGCATCATGTCGTTTTCGCTAGTGGGGATTTCCATGCCTTCGTTCTGGCTGGGGATCATGCTGATCCTGATCTTTGCCGTAACGTTGGGGATGCTGCCCTCTTCCGGACGGGGAGATGTGGTGGAAATCCTGGGGCTGCGGCTCAGCTTCCTGACAGAATATGGCTTTGAACACATCATCATGCCGGCCCTGACCTTGTCTATGGGGCAGATCGCCATGCTGATCCGGCTGACGAGAGCTGGGGTCATGGAGGTCATGCATCAGGACTACATTAAATTTGCCCGGGCCAAAGGGGTGCCGGAACATCGGGTGCTGTTCCATCACGCTCTGAAGAATGCCCTGATCCCCGTTGTTACGGTATTCGGCCTGGAATTCGGGGAACTGATCGCTTTTGCCACCATTACGGAAACCATCTTTGCCTGGCCTGGGATGGGCAAGCTGCTGATCGATTCCATCAATATGTCGGATCGGCCGGTGATTGTGGCGTATCTGCTGATGGTGGCCTTTATGTTCGTCCTCCTGAATTTCCTTGTAGATATCCTCTACCATGTCATTGATCCCCGGATTGAAATGAGGTGAGCAAGATGAAAAAATATGTGGACCGGATCCTTCATTCAGAAGCTTTCCATGATTTCAAGGGGAATCGTCTGGCGATGGCAGGGGCCATCGTGTTGTCCTTCTTCCTCCTGGTTGCTCTGATCGGACCATTTTTCACACCCCAGAACCCCTATGACCTGAAACAATTGAGCTTGGTCAATGCCTTCCAGAAACCGGGACTGTTCGGCGGCAATCCCCGATTCCTCCTGGGGACGGATCAGCAAGGACGGGATCTGCTCAGCGGTATCGTCTATGGCATCCGAATCTCCGTCATGGTGGGTGTCACGGCTATGCTGATTTCTCTGTGCATCGGGACTACCTTGGGCATCCTTGCCGGGTATAAGGGGGGCTGGGTGGATTCTCTGATCATGCGGATCGCCGACATCCAGCTGTCCTTTCCTGGGATGCTGATCGCCCTTTTCATCATGGCTGTCTTTGGCCGGGGCATCGGTAAGGTCATCCTGGCGCTGGCCATGGTGGGCTGGGTCCTGTATGCCCGGACCGTACGGGGCGCTACCCTGGAAGAGCGTTCCAAAGAATATGTGGAAGCAGCCCGGGTGTTGGGATACCCCAACATCGTCATCATGTTCAAACACATCCTGCCCAATGTCCTGACGCCTTTGATTGTTATCGCCACCATCCAGGTGGGTAATTTCATCCTTACGGAAGCAACCCTGAGCTTCCTGGGGGTAGGGG
>SFHH01000082.1 GCA_004555735.1 Acidaminococcus fermentans | reverse complement strand
CCAAAAAGGTCTGCCAGGGCCACACCCACTGCATTCTGTACAAAAAGGAAAAGGACGGCTCCCACAGCCAGGATGGCACCTTGTTTACCGCTTTTCTTGATGATGGAAAGACTGCAGGTGAAACCTGTTGTACAGAAAAAAAGGTTCATAAAGAAATTTTGGAGGGGATTGGTCATTTTGACCGTGAAGGTCTGGGTCTGTACACCCAGGAAAATCAGAACACTGAAAATCAGACCGCCGATGACAGGTGCCGGAATGAAATATTTTTTCAGGACGGGGATATGGTTCCGGATGATCATCCCCAAGACATAAACAAGAACGGCAAGACCTACAGTTTGTACCAGATCGAATTTAATAACCATGCTGCATCTCCTCAATCATTTCACAGTGGGAATCTTGTAACTTTTTGTAAACCCAGCCAATGTCCAAATTTCCGGTTTGACGGATGGAATCCATCATGGCTGCTTCCTTTTTCATCACCTGGCGGGCTGCAGCAGCGACCTGTTCGGCTTCCTGGGGATGGATGGCAATGATCCCATCTCCATGAGCGGCGGGGTTGGCTCGGGAGCCGCTTTCGGTCCTACCCTGGAAGCCCTGGGTGCTGACGGCGGGACTACGGTCGGCGTCGCTTCCGCCACCTTCGGTCTCCTGATGGGGTCCCTGGTGGGCGGTCCCGTAGCAGAACGGCTCATCAAAAAATACGATCTAAAAAGCACCTTCACGGACAGCCGGGAAAAAAGCAACAGCCAAACTGCAGTACAAACCATCTCCGACAAACATTTCTTTATCAGCGTCTTGGAGGTCCTTGGAGCTACGGCTGTCGGATCCTATATTTACCTGATCCTGACCCGGCTGACCGGCGTCACTTTCCCCTATTACGTGGGCTGCCTGTTTGGCGGCATGCTCTTTCGCAATGTCATGGATCATTATCAGCTGAACTTGAACATGAAAGAAGTGGATCTGATCGGCAACTGCAGCCTGAACCTTTTCCTTTCTTTGGCGCTGATGAACCTGAACATGGCTAAACTGATCTCTCTGGCAGGGCCGATGATCGTGATCCTGTTGGTCCAGGCCGTCGTCATGGCTATCTGGGCTACGGCTGTCACCTTCAAATCCATGGGCAGCGATTATGACGCAGCCGTCATGGCAGCCGGTCACTGCGGCGTCGGTCTGGGCCAGACCCCCAATGCGGTAGCTAATATGCAGGCTATCATCGAAGCAAAAGGGCCGGCTCCCAAAGCCTGGTTCATCCTTCCGGTGATCACCGTGGTATTCATCAATATCTGCAATCCACTGATCATCACCCTGTTCATCAATCTTTGCAAATAAAAGAAGGGTCTGTTGCTCATGCAACAGACCCTATCTTGCATTTCTCCCAGCTCCCCTGTATAATAAATTGTATCTAAAATAGTTACAGGAGAAAATCTTTTATGAACCATACTTTGCTCCATCAGCCCATCCAGCTGGGTTCCCTGCTGTTGAAGAACCGTCTGGTGCTGCCTCCCATGGCCACGGAAAAGGCCGACAAGGGCCAAGTGACCCAGGCTCTTGTGGATTACTATAGTGATATGGCCAAGAGCGGACCGGCCCTGATCATCCAAGAACACTGTTTCGTTTCTCCGGAAGGCCGGGCCAGCGCCCATCAGATCGCTTTTGACGAGACAGCGGATCTGGCAGGTCTGAAGCGGCTTACATCTGCTGTCCACCAGCACCGGGTCCCCATCCTGGCTCAGCTGAGCCACGCCGGCAGTGCTGCCCACAAGGCCATGACCGGGCTGGAACCGATGGGCCCCAGTGCCGTCCTGAATCCAGCCCGGACAGCTTCCGCTTACGGCCAGCCGGAACAGCCCCGTCCCATGACGGAAAGAGATATCATCCGGGTACAGGATGCCTTCGCCGCAGCGGCCCTCCGGGCCCGGGACGCCGGCTACGACGGAGTGGAGATCCACGCTGCCCACGGCTATCTGTTGGATCAGTTCTACTCCCCGCTCACCAACCGCCGGACGGATGCCTATACCGGCAGCACCTTGGAAGGGCGCACCCGGTTCTTGGTTGAAGTGATCCAGGCTGTCCGTGCCGCCGTCCCAGCTGATTTTGTGGTGACCCTGCGGCTGGGAGGCGGGGATTATATGGAAGGGGGCTCCCGGCCGGACGAACTGCCCCAGGCGGTGGAACTGCTGCAGCAGGCAGGCCTGGACGGCATCAGCTTGTCCGGTGGCCTGTGCATCTTTTTCCGTCCCGGTCATCCGGAAGCCGGCTATTTTGCCGAACTCTCCAAGGCTGCCAAAGAAACGGCCCGGATCCCGGTGCTCCTTACAGGAGGCATCACCACGGGAAAAGAGGCAGAACACTTCCTAGCCACCGGTCAGGCCGACCTGATCGGCCTGGGGCGGGCCACCCTGAAAGACCATCAGGTGTTCCGGAAAATATTGGAAGAATGACAGAAAGAGGATGTGAAAAAATGATTCTTCATTTTTTCACATCCCCCTTTTTTACACCCTCTTCCCGTCGATGAACACGGCCACCGGATCCTGGATCACCACGAAGGGTTTATCCTTCCAGATGACCAGGTCTGCGTCTTTGCCGGGGGCCAGGTTCCCTACCCGGTCTTCTACGCCCATGACCCGGGCCGGGTTGATGGTCACCGCTTCCAGGGCCCGTTCGTAAGGCATCCCTTTGGAAATGGCCAAGCCCGCACAGATGGGCAGATACTGGAGGGGGATCACCGGCGCGTCGGTGATCAGGCACACATCCCGTCCTTCTGCCAGTTTCACCACGTTTTCGAAGCCTTTCCCATGGAGTTCCACTTTGCTCCGGTGTCCCAGGCTGGGGCCCAGCAGCAGGGGGATCTCCGGCCGTTTCCGCAGGAAGTCCAGCACATCGGTCCCGCAGGTCACATGGTCCAGGGTGAATTTCAGATGGAATTCATCACAGATCCGCACTGCCGTCACAATATCGATGCCTTCATGGCAATGGATCTTCAGAGCCTTCTCTCCCTGGATCACCGGTACCATAGGTTCCAGTTTCATATCGAATTTGTGGTTAGGGTCTTCCGCATAGGCTTTGGCCTGGAACAGGAAGTTCCGCAGTGTCGCCGCGATCCCCATGCGGGTGGTCTCATACCCTTTCTTGGGATTTTCTCCCAAGGCGCATTTCATGGCGAAATAGGGATCCAGGACCATATCATCGATGATCTCTCCCGCCGTCTTGATGCAGGCATACTGGCCCCCCACCACGTTCAGGGACCCCGGGCCGCTGGCGCAGGTGGTGATGCCGGCCTTTCTAGCCTCCTTAAAGGTCACATTCTGGGGATTGATGGCATCGATGGCCCGCATTTCCGGAGACAGAATGCTCTTTTTCTCGTTATGGTCGGAATAGGCTTCCCCTTGGGAATCCGCCTTCAGTCCAAGATGGGTATGGGCGTCTATCAGGCCGGGGGTCACATACATTTCCTGGACATCCAGTTCCACCTCTTCTTCCGCTTCGATATGAGAGGCGATCTGGACGATCTTATTCTCCCGGATCATGATATCATAGATTCCCCGTTCTGTACCGGGGTTCAACAGATTGGCATTGCGGATCAGCATAATATTGCCTCCTTTGTTTCGTGGTTCGTTGGTCGTTCATCGTTGGTCGTTGCCCCAGTGGGGTCTCTTCACTCTTCACTCAGATATACATGGTCACCCCAGGTCCGATGGGCAGGCCCAGCAGCATCCAGATGATGAACATGGTGGTCATGGTCCCCAGGAGCACCATGGAATAAGGAATGGTCAGGGAGAAGATGGTCCCCATCCCGATTTCCCGCTGTTCCGTTTCGCCCGGCCGCAGGGGGATCAGCCCTTCATTCTGGTATTCCTCCAAAAGCCCGATGATCACCGGCAGTGCCGAATGGAGAGGGGAACAGATGTTGGTGCAGGAATCCCCGATCCGGTAGGCCAGCTGGGCATAGGCCGGATGCACATGGAGGATGGCGAACATGGGCACCACCATGGGGGCGATCAGCAGCCATTTGGAAGACCCACTGGTCATGAAGGGGTTCACCAGGGTGGTGATGAAGATGACCAGGAGACACAAAGGCAGGACGCCTACATTGGCTCCTTTCAGGACTTCGGCACCGGCAATGGCCACGATCTTGAAGATATTGGATTTATTCACCATATCGATGAACACACAGGCCATGAAAGTGGTGGTCATGAGAGGGATGGCTGTTTTCAGCCCGGCATTGAGGATATTGGCCAGGTCACGGCCTTTCTTGATCTGTCCGGTGGCCCAGGCATAGGGCAGACCGGTACTCACGAACAGGAAGGCGATGATCATGGTGATGCCCTGGAACAGCGGGGATTTGGGCAGGAAGCCGCCCGCCTTGTTCCGCAGGATGGCAGCCTGGGGCACAGTCAAAAGCGCCATCACGGCCAGGAAGAAGAGGAAACCACAGGCACTCCACCGGAGGCCTTTTTCCTGCTCAGGAGTGGGTTTGTATTTGTCCAGCAGGGAACGGTCCACCACGCCTTCCCCGTCCCCCACCATCCTGCACACGACTTTTTCAGTGAACAGGGTCAGGGCAACCGCCAGGAAGAAGGTAGCGGACGCCATGAAGAAGTAGTTGATGGCCGGATTGATGGCCACGGGCAGGCCCATCTGCTCCACGATATTTTCTGTGATGCCGGCCAGGAGCGCATCCGTCCCGGCCAGGAACAGGTTGGCCGTAAAACCGCCGCTGCATCCAGCATAGCCCAGGATCACGCCGATGAGCGGATTCCGGCCCATGGCATGGAAAATCACCCCGCCGATGGCCAGGGAGAAGTAGGTCCCTGCGTCGCTCATCAAATTGGCATTGACGGCCATGAACGCCACCGCAAACGTAATCAGGGATTTGGGGGCTTTCAGCAGGTACTTTTTCATCAGGGTCTCAAAGAAACCAGTCTTGTCGATGAAAGCCGTGGTGGCCATCATGATCAGCGTCAGCTTCAGGGGCGTGTACCCTACATAGATGTCCGGATACTTGGTGATCAGGTATCGGAGATTGTCAGCGGAAAGCAGATTGACCACCTTGACCGTCACTTCTTTCCCGGCAGCGCCCGCCGTCTTGGAAGCACTGTAGTAGGTGATGCTGGTCCCCATCTGGCTGAAGACAAAGGATAACAACAGAATGACTACCAGAAGGATACCAAACAGGATGAAAGGATGTGGGAGTTTGTTGCCGCCTTTTTCGATGACATCGATGAAGCGGTTCATGAGAGATTTTTTTTCTTTTTCCATGGGATCACCTCTTATAATGATTTCGATATACTTATTATAAGAGATGGAAATTTTTATGTCTAGTATGAATTTTATTAATTTACGATAATTTCTAAAAATTTTCTTTTTCCCTTGTATACTGTGACCATCCATACAAAAGAACAGAATTCTGTATATTATCAGTGGACAAAAAAATAGGCTGTTGCTCATGCAACAGCCCCTTCCCTCACGGCTCGATTCCTTCGTCGGCCTTATTTTCTTTTTTCTCTTCCACAGATAAGGGAGCCGCTTCCGCTCCCTCCAGCTGCACCACGATGACATCCACCCGGTCCACCTGGAAATCCGTGATCCGGACCACTTCTTTCACCACGGCTTCCCGCAGGGCTTCCACCGCTTCCGGAACCGAAGCAGCATAATCCACTGCCACTTTCAGGACGAAGCTCACATGGCCTTTCTGGACAGTCCCGTTTTCCTGGATTTCTGCGTCCGACTTTTCCAAAGCGACCGCCGAGGTATTTTTCCCCGCCAGCCCCTTGGCAAAAGACATGAGCCCGCCTCCGCTCTGTTCCCAGAGGGTCACTTTCTCTACCCGGGTGGCTGCCAGCCGGACCAGCTGGACGAAAACTTCTTCACAGATAATGGTCTTTCCCTGGATCATGGAATCAGCTCCTTTTTACCGGAACTCCACCTTCAAATGCTGCCGGTTGACCAGTCGGTTATATTTGTATTTGGGATACCCCACCAGCAGAGTCCCTACGATGACCTGTTTCTGGGGCACCTTCAAGAGTTCCCGCAGCGGGGCATAATCGGCCCGAGCACAGGTTTCAATAAAGCCCATAATCGTAGTCCCCAGGCCAAGGGTGGGAGCATAGAGCTCCACATAGGCCCAGGCCTGTTCGCAATTGCTGACGCCGGTGACATTCAGCCGGCGGGCCAGGGCGAACACCAGCTGCCTGGCATTCCGCCCGATGATATCCACCCCTCTGTCCCGGTAGACTTCCAGGACTTTCCGGAAATACCGGCGCCGGGGAGAATCGTTGTCAATCTCTTCCTGCATCCAGTCAGCCACACAATCGGTGATCTTCTTGATCAGTTCCCGGTCAGAGACCACGATGTAGTACAGCCCCTGGGAATTGGCAGCAGTAGGAGCATACCGGGCGATATCCAGCAGCTGGGTCATCTTTTCTTCACTGACCAGTTCTGGAGTGAAATTCCGGATGCTCCGGCGCATCCGCAGGAAGTTGTAGGCCGTCTTGGAATCCAGCACATCCATGGGGATGGGATCCATTTCTGCATAAGGGCAGCGGGAGTTGTCAAGAGCACCGGTGGGACAGACGGAAACGCAGTGGCCACAGGACATGCAGGACATATCATTGATGCAGACAGGACCATTTTCCCCCATCTCAATGATACAGCTGGGACAGACTTTCGAGCAGATCCCACACTTTACACATTTCTCTTGATCGACTGTTAAAATTCCAACCAAATAAAACACCTCAAATTCTCTTAGACAGCTGCGTTGCCGGATAAGACGGCAAACCCCTTATAATTTAAAAAAAGCCGGACATCCGTCCGGCATGATCTGCAATTGGCTCCCCGAGTAAGACTCGAACTTACAACAACTCGATTAACAGTCGAGTGCTCTACCATTGAGCTATCGGGGAATCTCAACGAAGATTATTCTACACGAAATCTTCCTTGATGTCAACAACAAATTCCAAAAAAAACGGATTTTTCCCTTACAGGGTCTTCTTCATCCATTGATGGAGCACGCCTTCTTCCGGCTCCTCCGGACCGTAGGCCTGATAACCCAGGGTCTCATAGAAATGCCGGGCCCGGACCTGGGCACTGAGACGGATTTCCCGGCCTCCCAATTGGCGGACGGCTTCTTCCATTCCCCGGATCAAGGCTGAACCAGCTCCGGTGTTCCGCTGGCATTTCTTGACAGCGACCCGCCCCAGGATCCAAGTGCCAGGTTCCGGCCCAGGAAAGAACCGGCAGACCCCAATGGGCTGGTCCCTATCATCCCATAACAGCCCATGCTGGGCGGTCTTGTCGATTGCATCGAATTCCTTCTGGAACCCCTGTTCCCGGCAGAACACTTCCTCCCGCAAGGCCCGGGCTTCCGCTGGCAGCTGATCATACGCCGTAAAATGCATGATTCCTTTCCCTCCTCATTGAGAATGAAGGGATGCTGCACGTTCTCCGTACAACACCCCTTCTCCAATCATTTTTTGGAACGCAGCCTGATATATTCTTTTTTCAGCGCATCGAAGGTCTCATCGCAGATATCGTGCTCGATCTTACAGGCATCATGTTCTGCATGTTCCCGAGATACTCCCAGGGACATAAGGATATGAGTCAATACCTGATGCCGTTCGTAAATCCGTTCGGCAATATCCCGCCCCGCTTCCGTTAAGTTGACGAACCCGGATCCGTCCACAGTGACCAGCCCTTCTCCCCGGAACTTCTTCATCGCCACGCTGATGGTGGGTTTGGAATAGCCCATTTCATTGGCTATGTCAATGGAGCGCACCAGCCCCAGCCGATTTTTCAGCACCAGGATGGTTTCCAGGTACATTTCCGTCGATTCAGATTCATGGTATTCCATTGCTTTCACCTTATTGCTGCAGCATCCAAGATGCCTGAATTTTGATAGTCTTTACATACTATTCTACACTATGCAAAGGAAATGTGCAAATTGGCAGAACGGGCCTTCCAAGACCTATTCATTCCGCCAGGAAATGACCATTCCTCATAGGCAAATGGATTATCCTTGGAGAGCCGAAATATCCCGGTCGATATCCACGGAGACCTGATAATCAGGATACAGCCGGGTGATTTCCTGCTGGAGCTCCTGAATGAGCGGCTCCCGGTCCCGTCCAAAGGTGACCACCACATCAAAGCGCATGGTTTTCTTCGTCCTGTCCACATAGAATCCATGGACCTGGAGCGCCCAGGGATGCTTCATCACCAGCTGATTCACCGTTTCCCGCATCTGGGCCGCTTCCGGATCCCGGGTATTGTAGGAGTAGACCGTAACCCCGGACAAATGGACACCGGTGGCCTGGAAAATCTTTTTGTGGATCCGGTGGGTCAGCCTGTCCACCTGTTCCACCGTCATCACGTCAGGCAGTTCGATATGGACGGAGGCATAGTTCCGTCCAGGACCGTAATTGTTGATCATTAGGTCGTAGGCCCCACGGATCTCCGGTTCTTCCACCAGCAGGTTCTTGATCTGCCGGACCAAAAGGGGATCCGGCCGCTCTCCCAGGATCTCGTTCAGGGTATCCCGGAGCATGCCGAACCCGCTCTTCAGGATGAAACAGGCGATCACCGTACCTACGTAGGATTCCAGGGAGACCCCGCAGCCCAGATAAATCAGGGCAGCCACCAGCACAGAAAAGGAAAGGACGGCATCGAACAGGGCATCGGAGCCAGACCCGATCAGTGCTCCGGAATCCGCCTCTTT
>SFHH01000081.1 GCA_004555735.1 Acidaminococcus fermentans | reverse complement strand
ACAAACTGTGCAATGAGTATAATCGTAATTGTTCGAAGAAATACGAACAATACAGTAGAAAAATGATATAATGATTGCAAATTAAACGAAAGCAGGGATGGCTATGATGATTAAACTGGAGCACGTCAACAAGTACTTTGGCACCAACCATGTATTGAAAGACGTCAACCTGGAAGTGAAAGAAGGAGAGAAACTGGTCATCATCGGGCCATCTGGTTCAGGGAAATCCACCACTGTACGGTGCATGAATTTCCTGGAGGAACCTACGGATGGGCATGTGTACATCAATGGCACGGAACTGACCCGGAAAAACCGCACCCAGATCATCCGGGACAACATGTCCATGGTATTCCAGCAGTTCAATCTGTACCCCCATATGACGGTACTGCAGAACCTGACACTGGCACCTATGAAGCTCCGGCATAAGAGCAAAGAAGAGGCGGAAAAAACCGCCTACCATTATCTGGAAGTGGTGGGGCTCCGGCATAAAGCCAATGTGTATCCTACGACTTTGTCCGGCGGCCAGCAGCAGCGGATCGCCATCGCCCGGGCCCTGTGCGACGAAAGCAAGATCATCCTCTTCGATGAACCCACTTCGGCGCTGGATCCGGAAACCATCCAGGAAGTGTTGGATGTGATGATTAAGCTGGCCAAGGAAGGGAATATCACCATGGTGGTGGTGACCCACGAAATGGGCTTTGCCCGGCAGGTGGCTGACCGGATCGTCTTCATGGAAAACGGGCAGATCATCGACGAAGGGACGCCGGATCATTTCTTCGTGAATCCCACCAATGACCGGGTGAAGAAATTCCTGAGCAAGATTATCCGCTGAAACACCGGGCGATAATCATAGAGAAGAAAAGCAGCAATTTGGGGAGGTTTTATCATGAAAAAGTTGGGCAAACTGAGCAAGATCTTAACCTTGGGTGTCACCGTCCTGATGGCCGTTTCTTTATTTGCCGGCTGCGGAGACGAGAAGAAAAGTGCAGATACCGGTAAATCCTCCAATGTAGCGGAAGATATCGCAGCCATCAAGAAACGGGGTGTCCTGCGGGTAGGCGTCAAGAACGTGACCAAAGGCTTCGGGTACCAGGATCCGGCCACCGGCAAATTTACCGGCATGGAAGTGGATCTGGGGGCTGCACTGGCTAAGAAACTGGGTGTCGATGTGGAATATACCCCGGTGACGGCTGCTACCCGTACCGCACTCCTGGATTCCGGGGATATCGACATGGTAGCCGCTACCTTCACCATCACACCGGAACGGAAGAAATCCTGGGACTTCACCACGCCGTACTATACGGACCATGTTGGGGTCCTGGTGGAAAAAGCCAGCAATATCAAGAGCTTGGCTGATCTGAAAGGCAAAGTGGTAGGGGTCTCCTCCGGTTCTACTTCTGCAAAAGCTCTGGTAGAAGCCATGATCAAAGCCAAGGTCATCGATGGGGATGGCTTCGATCCCAAGAGCTTCGATGCAGCTACCTGGAACAAAGGGGTCAGCTTCAAACAGTATGCGGATTATCCGGCCATTTCCACGGCCCTGTCTTCCGGCGAAGTTTCCGCCTTCTGCGTGGATAAATCCATCCTGGCCATCTACCACACTGACGACCGGACCTTTATCAAGGAACAGTTTGCTCCTCAGGAATATGGCCTGGCTACCAAGAAGGGTTCCGGCATGAGCAAGTTCTGTGAAGAAGCCGTGCAGGGCTGGTTGAAAGACGGTACCATCAAGAAACTGGAAGCAAAGTACAATCTGGACAAATAAATAACAAATAGGTAAGGCATGACAGGAAGCGGCAATCCTCCATCGGCGCAGTGCACAGACAGGATTGCCCTTCTCGTTTCACAGGAGGAATGCATTATGGGTGGTTTATTTTCAGAAAGAGCCTGGGCTGTGGTCCTGGCCCACAAAGCGAATTTTATCCAGGGCTTTTCCGTCACAGTGGAAAGCGCTTTGGGCGGCATCTTGATTGCAGCGGTCCTGGGGGTCCTGTTGGGGCTCATGGGCGTCAGTTCGAAACGGGTTCCCAAGACTGTGAACCGGATCTACGTGGAAGCCATCCAGAATACGCCGCTCATCCTGCAGCTGTGCATCCTTTATTATGCTCTTTCTTTCTCCGGCCATAAGATCGGGGTCCTGGCAGCCGGGATCATTTCCCTGGGAATCTACCATGGAGCCTATATGGCAGAAGTGATCCGGGCCGGGATCGAAGCGGTGCCCAAAGGACAGTTCGAGGCAGCGGATGCCCAGGGGTTCGATTATACTCAGAAGATGACTTACATCATCCTGCCCCAGACCATCAAGATCATTCTGCCACCTACGGTGAACCAGATCGGCAACCTGATCAAGAACACGGCAGTGCTGTACATCATCGGCGGGGCGGATCTGATCTCTTCCACTTATAACTTCGTAACGGGGGCTACCACCGGCGGTTCCTATGCACCGGCCTATATCGTCTGTGGCGTCCTGTTCTTCGTGATCTGTTTCCCTCTGTCCACCCTGGCAGCCAGATGGGAAGCCAAACTGAAAGCCCAGGATGAAATGATGAGTGCCTGAGGAGGGATTGGCTATGAATACATTAGCAGGCAGTTTTGCCATACTGAAAAATCCGGATATCATGACCTTTATGCTGAAAGGGGTCTTCTTTACGATCCTCCTGGCGGTGGTTTCCGTCAGTGCCAGCCTGGGTGTCGCGTCCGTCCTGGCTCTAGTGCGGAACTACTGTACCAAACCGGCGGAACGGGTGTTCCGCTGGGCTGCCACGGCCTACATCGAACTGTTCCGGAATACGCCCCTGCTGTTCTGGATCTTCATCGGCACCGTGTTCTTCCCGGCTCCCGGCATCCGGCGGATGTTCGGCCTGAGCTCTGTGGAGACCAAGCTGCTGTTCAAGTGCACCGTTGCCCTGACCATCTTCGAATCCGCTATCATCGCAGAAATCATCCGGGGGGGCCTGAACGCCATTTCCAAAGGCCAGTTCGAAGCCGGGTATGCCCAGGGGTTCAATATGGTCCAGGTGATGTGGTATATCATCCTGCCCCAGGCCTTCCGGAAGATCGTGCCCACCCTGATGAGCCAGGTGATCACCATCATCAAGGATACGTCCTTTATGGCTAACGTGGCCACCATCGAACTGATGGCCCGGGTGAACAAAGTATTGAGCGGGGCGGCCCTCTACAACGGGACCGGGACCATCAATGTATCTGACGTATTCGTACTCTTCGGCTTCGCGGCTCTGGTGTACTTTGTGATCAACTACACCCTGTCTTGTGCTGTCCGCCATGTCCAGGCCAACCTGGAACGGGAAGGGGAGCCGGTACCGGTGGCAGAAATGCCGGCCAATGTGGAAATGGCCAAGTGAATCACTGATCAAAAGGGGGTGCTGCGGTAAGCAGCAGCCCCTTTTTCCTTTACAACCACGCCTAAGTAAAGTACAATGAGGGGTGTTGAATTCCCGTCGCGCCTTACCAAATATCATTGAGGTGATTGTGTTGAATCTGTATCTTGGTGTCATTATCTGTTATGCACTGCTGCTGATCCTGCTGGGACATCTGGTGGGGAAGCATGTGAAAGGGGCGTCGGATTTCTTTGTAGGGGGCCGTTCCTTCCATGCCGGGCTGCTCTTTACTACCCTGATCGCGGCCAATATCGGTGCCGGCTCTACCGTAGGGGTCACGGGGCTGGCCTATAAATTCGGAGTCTCCAGCTGGTGGTGGATTGGCTGCAGTGGCCTGGGTTCTCTGATCCTGGCCTATATCGTGGGGCCGGCGGTCTGGAAAGCGGCCCAGAAGTACAATCTGTATACCATGGGAGATTATCTGGATCTCCGCTACTCCCATGCCTTCCGGGGCGTCACGTCCACCATGATGGCTATCGGGACCCTGGCCCTTTTCTCCGGCCAGCTGCTGGGGATCGCCTGGATCCTCAATGTAGTGGCCGGCATCGACAAGCTGTACGGCATCATCATCGCCGCGGTGGTGGTGACCCTGTATTTCTCTGCAGGCGGGATCAAAAGCGCCGCTATCGTGAATATCATTGAACTGATCGTCATCCTGCTGGGCTTCTGCATCGCTACGCCGTTCGCTCTCCAATATGTAGGGGGCTGGAGCGGGCTCCAGGCTGCTGTGGCCAGCCATATGGGGGATAGCGCCCGGACGGCCAAGTATTTTGCCTGGGACGGCATGGGCACCACGGCCATCCTGGGATATTTCCTGATGCTGACTCCCGCTTTCTGCATCTCTCCGGGGCTCATCGGCAAAGTCTATGCGGCCAAAGATGAAAAGGCCGTCCGGGTGGGGACACTGTGGAACGGCATCGTCCAGTTGCTCTTCGCGTTCCTGCCCATGCTCATCGGCATGTGTGCTTACGCGGCGTTCCCGGATCTGGGAAACCAGGAACTGGCCCTGCCCAAAGCTATGAAGGAAATGATGCCCTTCGGCATCTCGGCCCTGGCCCTTTCAGCCATCTTCGCGGCGGAAGTCAGTACCTGTGATACGGTGCTCTATATGCTGGCCACGTCTCTGTCCAAAGACCTGTACAAGACCTTCTTCCATCCGGAGATCTCTGATGAAGAACTGCTGAAAGTGAGCCGGAAGCTGACAGTGCTCTGCGGTATCGCAGGGATCTTCATTGCCTATTATATGGCCAACATCATAACCGCCCTGGCCATTTTCTACTCCTTGATGACTGTTTCCCTGGCGGCTCCTTTCCTCTTCGGACTGTTCACGGAAAAAGCGTCCACCAAGGGAGCCTTCTGTTCGGCTGTCCTGGGGGTGGCTGTGGTGCTGGGCCTGAAATTCTTCAACGGAGGAAAGGGCTTCGGCATCTTGAATTCTACTAGCCTGGGGATCATCGTGGCAGCCGTGGTGATGCTGCTGAGCCTGTGGGTGTTCCCCCGGAACCGGGAAGAAGCTGAAAAGAAGTAAAGAAAATCCAGGGAAAGGGAACCCTGACTCCTGGAAAACTAGAGCAGAACGAGGTATGACCCATTGAACAAGAAACAGAAACGGCTGGCCCTGGGCCTTGCTCTGGCCGGCCTGCTGGGGACTGGGACCGTCTGGGCCTCCCCCCTGGAACCGGGTGCCAAACCGGCGGAAACCGTCCTGCTGGATGAAACGGACGGACCTCTTTCCCATCTCCAGAAAAAGAAAATGGAGAAAAAAGAAAAGCTCCCCAAGGAACGGAACCTGGAAAAGAAAGAGGCCAGCTTCCGGGAAAAGTTCCGGAAACAGCGGAAACAAGAGGAAAAGGCGCTCCAGAAGAAAAAAAACCTTCGGGAGCAGCCGGAGAAAAAGACTTCTCAGGAGGGCAAGAAACGCCTGGAGGAACCGGCTACAGCCAGGACCAAAGAGAAAGGACGCCGGGATGGGCGGGACAAGGATCCCCTCAGACGGGATCTGCAACCTGCCAGCCAGCCTCCATTGGTCATCCGCAAGGGATATCTGGCGGTGAATGGGGATCCCCTTACGCTGCCCCAGTGGCCGGACCCGGATAAAGTCCTGAGACTGGAAAATCAGGACCGGGTGGTCACGGATCCCAGCCTGAAGATCATCCTCAGCCGGCTGACCACTACGGCGAAGATCTGGGAACTGCCGGAGAATTATCAGGACGTGACCATTGCCGGGCCGGCAGAAGCCAACCGAGACCAGGCAGTGGTGCTGCTGCGCCGGTACAATCCCAAGCTGCCCATCAAGGCGACCCCGGAAGAAATCGTGGACCTCTACTACCAGGAAGCTGGCCGGGAAGGGCTGCGCTGGGATATCGTGTTCTGCCAGGCTCTTTTGGAAACCGGATTCTTCCGGTTCGGGGGGACGGTGGTGCCCCAGCAGAACAATTTCTGCGGACTGGGGACCACCAGTGCCACGGTCCAGGGTGCCTGGTTCCCTACACCGCGGGATGGGGTGCGGGCCCATGTCCAGCATCTCATGGCTTATACCACGGACCGGCTGCCGGCCACTCCGGTGATCGATCCCCGGTACTATCTGGTGTACAAAGGAAAGGTCCAGAACGGATTCTATACCCGCTGGTCCCAGCTCAATGGCAAATGGGCCACGGGCAGTTATTACGCGGAGAAGATCCTGAATCTCCACGAACAGATGAAGAAAATCATCGCCATTTCCGGCAATGACTGGGATGGAGGCGTTTTGAAATGATGCATATCGTATTGGTAGAACCGGAGATCCCCGGGAATACGGGGAACATCGCCCGGCTCTGCGCAGCCACAGGAGCCAGTCTGCATCTGGTGCGGCCCCTGGGGTTCTCGGTGGATGACAAATACCTGAAACGGGCGGGCCTGGATTACTGGCATCTGGTGGACATCCACTATTATGATTCAGTGGAGGAGGTCTTGGCAGCCTATCCGGACAGCCCTCGGTTCCTGCTGACCACCCATGCACACAAGTCCTACAGCCGGGTCCATTATGGACCTGATTCCCTGCTGATCTTCGGCAAGGAAAGCGCCGGTCTGCCGGAAAGCTTCCGGCTGGACCATGAAGAGGAATGTGTGCGGATCCCTATGGTCAGTGAGGCCCGCTCCCTGAATCTGGCCAATTCCGTTTCCATCGTCCTTTATGAAGCATTACGGCAGAATGATTTTGATTTGCAGGAGGGAACCATATGATCTGTATCAAAGAATTCGAATTCGACGCAGCCCATTATCTGCCCAATTACCACGGCAAATGCGAGCATCTCCACGGCCATACCTATAAACTGGTGGTGAAGGTGGAAGGCCATCCGGACGCTGAGGGGATGGTACTGGATTTCATCCAGTTCAAGCATACGGTGAAAGACCTGGTGGTGGACCAGCTGGATCATCACTGCCTGAACGACATTCTGCCCCAGCCATCGGCGGAAAACATCGCGGTGTGGGTCTGGAACAAATTGAAGGAACCCCTGACGGGGGCCAATTATACCCTGTATGAAGTCCAGGTCTGGGAAACCAAGACCAGCGGGATCGTGTATCGAGGTGAATCATGCTGAAAGATGTACAGGCGCAGCAGGATCTGCGTCACATTGCCCTGAAACATGTAGGGATCCGGGACCTGCGCTGGCCCATCTGCCTGGCAGACCGGGAAAAAGGGAGCCAGCAGACCGTAGCCACCGTGACTCTGGCTGTGGATCTGCCCCAGGAACAGCGGGGGACCCATATGAGCCGCTTCGTGGAATGTCTGAAGCAAGTGGGTCCGATCCGGCCCCATGAATTAGAAGAAGTGCTGGACAATCTCCGGAACAAGCTGGAAGCCCGGAAGGCCCTTTTGGAATTCTCCTGCCCCTATTTCATCACCAAGAAAGCTCCGGTCAGCGGCATCGAAAGCTACCTGGATGTGGACTGCCATTTCCGGGCAGAAAAAGGAGAGGCCTTTTCTCTGGAAGTGGGAGTGGATGTGCCCATCCATACCTTGTGCCCCTGCTCTAAGGAAATCAGCAAGTATGGGGCTCACAACCAGCGGGCCTGGGCGAAGATCCGGATCCGAACTGCCCAGCCGGTGTGGATCGAAGAACTGGTGGAAATGGCGGAAAAGGGAGCTTCCACCCCCTTGTATTCCCTGCTGAAACGGCCGGATGAAAAATGTGTCACGGAAATGGCCTATGAGAATCCCCGGTTCGTGGAAGACGCGGTACGGGAAATCGCCCTCCAACTCAACAGAGATCCCCGGATCGACTGGTATACGGTGACCGTGGAAAGCGAAGAAAGCATTCACAACCACAATGCCTTTGCTACAGTAGAAAAAGAGGTGTGACATGTATCTGACCATTCCGGCGGAGCGGATCCGCAGTGAAATGGAAAAACTGGAAGTCCATCCTGCCGGCATCGGTCTCATGGCTCCTAAGGCCATGGTGCTGCCGGTGAAGCTCCTTTCCGTCCGGACGCCGGCGGCCAACATCATCAAACAGGAAATGCTGGCCCTGGGCGGGGAATGTGTGAATCCCAAGGGGACCATCAACTGCAGTGTGGACCGGGTGGATGTGATCCTCCTGGGGAATCGGCGGCAGTACCAGGCCCTGTCCGGGAAACTGAAGACCATGGCCGGCTGGTTCGGTCTCCAAGGGGTGTTGGAGGACCTCCGGGAATTCCTAGATCCGGGGGAGATGGTTACCCTCCTGGCTGATGGCCGGAAACTGACCTATGAAAAGATGCGGGTCATGGGGATCCTGAATGTGACCCCGGATTCTTTCTATGCCGGGTCCCGGATCAGCGGGGAGGAAGCCTTGCTGCAGAAAGCCGAGACCATGCTCCAGGATGGAGCGGACCTGCTGGATATCGGCGGGGAATCTACCCGTCCGGGAGCGGACCCTGTGACTCCAGAAGAAGAGAAACGCCGGGTGACAGGCGCACTGTCTGCTCTCCGGAAAGCCTTCCCAGAGGCCATCCTCAGCGTGGATACGTACCATGCGGCCACGGCGGAAGCAGCCCTGGAAGCGGGGGCAGATATCATCAACGACGTGACGGCGGCTACCGGTGACGGCCGGATGCTGGAAGTAGCGGCCCGGGCTAAGGCTCCCCTGGTGCTGATGCATATGCGGGGGACTCCCAAAACCATGATGACGGAAGAACTGCGGACCTACCAGGATGTGGTGGGCGAAGTGTCCCGTTACCTGCTGGAACGGGCAGAGGCCTGTGCAGAAGCCGGCCTGGGAAAGGATAAGGTGATCCTGGATCCGGGGCTGGGATTTGCCAAAGGACGGGCGGAAAACCTGGAACTGGGATCCCGGTGCTCCTAGCAGGGTCCCGGAAAGCGTTCATCGGCAAAGTGCTGGGGAATCTGCCCACGGAAGAGAGACTGGAAGGGACCATGGCTCTTTCCGCAGCGGCCCTCTATGCAGGAGCCCAGATGGTCCGGGTCCATGATGTGAAAGAAAATGTCCGGCTGATCCGGATGCTGGAGGCGATCCGGGCATGCCAGTAGCCTATGTAGCCCTGGGCAGCAACCTGGGGGATAAGGAACAGAATATCCGCGGGGCCATAGAACGGATGGAGCAGCACGGTATCCAGGTGCTCCAGGTATCGCCCCTCTTCACTACGGAACCCTACGGGGTGACGGACCAGCCGGTATTCCTCAATGGAGCCGCAGCCGTGGAATGGGCAGGAGATGCAGAGAGCCTCCTCCATACCCTCTTGGCTATCGAGCAGGAAATGGGCCGGCAGCGGAAGCGGCACTGGGGAGAGCGGAACATCGACCTGGATCTGCTCCTTTTCGGGGACCAGGTCATCCATAGCGCCGATCTTGAGTTGCCCCACCCGGATATGGCCAACCGGAGTTTTGTGTTGGAACCTTTGGCAGCCATTGCCGGGACGGCGGTCCATCCCGTATTCCATCGGACCATCGGAGAACTTTGGGCGGACCTCCAGGAAAAACAACAGAAAAAAGGGGACTGATTCATGTCTGATCGTTTGAAAACAGGTCTTGTCCTGTTCCTTTTGTATGCTCTTTTATTCGTTTTATCGCAATGTTATCAGGTGGTGCCAGGGCTTTCCGGCCTCCGGCTCCAGGCCATGCTCTCTGTGCCCTATGGGCTGATCTTCGGACGGACCGGGGCCATTGCAGCGGCCTTGGGGGCAGCGGCGGCCATGGCATTGACCGGGGAAAATCCCAATTTCATACCCATCGAATTTTTGGGGGCCCTGCTTTCTGCCTATCTCCCTTTCCGGATCTGGCAGGGGATGCGCAGCCCCCAGGAACCCTACCTTTGTGTAGAGGATCAGCGGACGGCTACCATGTATTTCATCCTGAGCGTCATCGGGGCAGTTCCCATGGCGGTGTTCCCGGCAGTGGGCGGGGATCTGTACCGGGTAGTCCCGTTCCCGGCTTCTTATCCTCGGATCTTCCTTGCTTCGCTGGTCTGTACCATTGTGGGAGGGTTTTTGGTCTACAGCCAGGCAGCGCCTCGGATGTTCCGGGGAGCGGGAGAAGCGCTCTGGAACCGGATCCGGGATACCAAAGGGACTACCCGGAGTATGGCGGTGGCGATGCTCCGGATCACTCTTACCGGAGGTTTCCTGGGGCTGGGGCTGGCGCTGATCTTCCCCAATGAGTTCGAACTGCTCATCGTGGAATATGTGATGGGGATCTTTGCGGCCCTGCTCTTTATCCTGACGGCTGTCTGAGGGAAATATCATGATGTATGTACTGACCTTCATCGTCCAGCTGGTGCTGTTCCTGACTTTCCTCTGGACCTGCAGCACGGTGTTCATGGGTCAGCTGACCCGAAAAAAAGCCCGGCCCGTGGCAGCAGGTCCCAGCCGTTTTGCCGTCCTGGTCTGTGCCCACAACGAGGGCCCGGTGATCGGGAAACTGCTCCAGAGTCTGGAAGATCAGGACTATGCCGCCGACCTGTATCAGGTGTTCGTCCTGGCGGACCACTGTACGGACCAAACGGCCGAAGTGGCTGGGCAGTATCCCCATGTAACGGTCTTGGAACGGAACAGCGGGCCTCGTACGGGTAAAGGGGCTGTCCTTAGCTGGGGGATCCCCCTTATCCAGGAACGGTTCCGTAGCCGATTTTCCCATATCGTGATCTTCGATGCGGATAATATGGCCGACCGGGGCTTCCTGACGGCCATCAATGACAGCTTCACCCACGGGGCCCGTCTGGTCATGGGGAACCGGTTGCCCCTCAATCCCTATGACAATCTGATTTCTCAATGGTACAGCATGTACTGGCTCAGTGTGGATGTGTTCAGCAAGCCCCGGTACAATGTAGATATGCCGGCCATCGTTTCCGGCACCGGGTTCGGATTCGACATCCAGCTGCTGGAGCCAGAAGGCTGGCATACCCGGACCATGGTGGAAGATCTGGAATTTTCCATGCAGCAGAATTTCAAGGGAGTCTTCTCCGAATACCAGGACAAGGCCCGGTTCTATGATGAACAGCCAGTGACCCTGAAGGTCATGGTGAGCCAGCTGCGCCGGTGGATGACGGGAAATTATGAAATCGCTCATGCCTATTGGCGGGAATGGTTCCAGCATTTTCGGAAGAAGCCGGATATCCGGCTGATCGACAATTTCATCCCCATGCTCATGTGTGTGGTCTTTGGATTCTATTTCCTGACCAATGTACTTTGGGTGGGGTACCATGCAGTGGAAGGGAGGCCCCTTTTCGCAGCCAAGGATATCCTTTGGTGGACCATGCTGTATGTGCTGAGCCTCATCATGGGGACCAATGCGGTGCGGGGCGGGGACTTGCAAATCAAAAAAATGCTGCCAGGGATCCTGACAGGCGGTTTCTTCTGCATATTTCTTTCTTTGATCGCCGTTTATTCCGTCTTTTTTCCCCAAAGGAAATGGATCCCCATCGCCCATATCCATAAAGAGGGGCCGGAGAAGTAAAGAAGGGGGGTGTGAATTTTTCACATCCTCTTCATAAAGCGTATGACGTATGACGACTGACGTATGACGAAAGGGATGCTGCACGCAACGTGCAACATCCCTTTTTTACTTCTCCCATTCCTCCAAAAAGCTATGTTCCCTGCCGTGGTACTTGAACTTCAGCACCGTATCCAGATTGATGTTTTCCAGGCTGTGGAAGATATTGCTGGGGACCTGGGGATTGCCGGCGGCCAGCTGGGCAATCAGCTTTTTCACTTCCAGCCGCTTGGAGTCGGTGGTCCCGTCTGTGTGGCAGGTGGAGCAGGTTTCCGTGAACTTGCAGGCACACTGGATGAAATACAGATCGTTTTCGTCCCGCCAGCTCTTGATGTCATCCTCCCGGACATAATAGAGGGGGCGGATCAGTTCCATACCCGGGCAGCTGGTGCTTTTCAGCCGGGGCAGCATGGTACGCACCGCACCGGCATAGAGGATGCTCATCAGATTGGTTTCGATCACATCATCGAAATGGTGGCCCAGGGCGATCTTATTGCAGCCCAGCTCCCGCGCCTTCCGGTAAAGATACCCCCGGCGCATCTTGGCGCACAGGTAGCAGGGAGATTCCTCTACATGGAAGACGGATTCGAAGATATTGGTGGAAAAGAAGGTCAGGGGGATGTGGAGCAGTTTGGCATTCTCTTCGATGATCTTCCGGTTCATTTCGTTGTAGCCCGGGTCCATGCACAGGAACACCAGGTCGAAGGGTATCTTGTTGTGGCGCTTCAGATCCTGGAACAGTTTCGCCATGAGCATGGAATCCTTGCCTCCGGAAATGCACACGGCAATCTTGTCCCCTGGCTGGATCATGTCGTAGTCGCAGATGGCCTGGACGAATTTGCTGGAGATCCGCCGTTTATATTTCCGGCGCAGAGAGGTCTCGATCCGTTTCAGCCGCTGGGAGTCAGCAGCGTCCTGTACGGCTTGCTTTTCCAGCCTACGCTGGAGCCATAGGGCATAGCCGCCGTGGAGAGAGACCGCTGTGTAGCCCTGGTCCCGCAGGTTGTCCGCCAGGCTCAGGCTGATCTTGCCCCACATACAGAGGCAGACGATGAGCTTTTCTTCCGGCAGTTCCAGGAGCCCTTCCTGGAGTGCCAGAGGATCCAGGTTAACGGCCCCTAGCAGGGTCCCCCGCTGGAAAGCTGCTGCGTCTCGGATATCCACCACATAGATCTGCTGGGGATCCAATTCCGCCAATTCTTCCGGAGAGATTTCTCTTTTCTGTGTCCAATGATCATGCAAAGCATCCATGCTGTTCCTATGCTTCCTTTACTTCAGAATCGATGGCAATAGACCAATCTTTCCTATTTTACCATGAAATCAGGACAAAACAAAGAAGGAAGCAGGAGAGAGAGGAAATCAAACCATGAACGCCTCCGTCCAAGTATGGTATTATAATGGTCTTGCAAGCCTTTCCTTTGGAGAGTTTGCCGTTTTGAAGGGAAATCATTTCAGAGAGGTGAATGATCATGGATGGAAGCTAGAAAAAGGATTTTGTCCGGATGTTTCTGTGGGATACGCTGAAAGGGGATGCTTCCCAAGAGGAAAACGACAATTTCGACGAGCCGTTAGAGGAAAATGGGGAAGAGAATGACGATGAGGATGAAGAAAGAGACAAAGATGATTTTTATAGAGATTGAGAAAACAAGAAAATAGAACCCGATCATCCTGACTCCTCACAAATGTAGTGGCAATATGCTATGCTGCCAAAGCAGGCCCGCAGTTGAAAAGACTGGGGGCCTGCTTTTACATCGGTCATAAGGCCCGCTGTATTTTTGGGCACCAGCTACATCCTCCATCCCCTCCAAGGACAAAAGGAAATCCCTTCAGTCCTGCAAAATCTCCCGCAAGGAACCGGGATTTATAATAAGTTTATCAATGAAAAGGTACGAATGTGCTATCCTTAATGGGTAAGGAGGGAGATTACATGCATACGAAAAGAAGAACTGGACAGGTCCTTTTGCTGGCCTGTATCCTGGCTCTGGGCAGCGGGACCTGGGGCTGTGCCCAGGGAACAGGCCGCCAATCCGTTTCTCCCGGGCAGGGAACGGCGGTACAGGAAAAACGATCCCTGGAAAGACCGGCCATGGAATCCAGGCCTATTGCCTTTACGGACCTGCGGCGCCGGCTGATCCGGGAATATGCCCGGATCCACTACGGCCAGGAGATGGAAACCATTGTGCCCCAGGCAGTAGTGGTCCACTGGACGGCTTCTGATTCCCGAGACGGAGTATACCGGTATTTTTACAACGAAGAGAATCCCCATCTCCAGAACGGGACTCTGAACGTGGCTTCCCATTTTCTGGTGGACCGGGACGGGACCATCTGGCAGCTGACTCCGGAAACGGCTCTGAACCGGCATGCCATCGGACTGAACTGGTGCGCCATCGGCATCGAGAATGTGGGTGGGGTGGACGGCCGGGAAGATCTGACCCAGGCCCAGCTGGAAGCCAATGTGAAACTGATCCGCTATCTCCGTGGGAAATATCCCGCCATCCAGTGGGTGCTGGGCCATTATCAGCAGGACCAGGCTCGGCATACGGCTTTGTGGAAAGAGGACGTACCAGGCTATTATCATGGTAAGACGGATCCGGGACCCCATTTCATGGCGGGGCTTAGGGAACGGCTAGCCGGGGAAGGAGTGAAGTTCTTTTGAAACCATGGAAACAGGGCATCGTCTTGCTGCTGGCGGGCCTTCTGCTGCTGCCCGGAGGGATGCTGCCCCGGACGGCGTGGGCCGGGGCCCCGGCAGCCGCATCTTTCAGAGCGGCCCTGAGTCCCCGGATGCAGAAAATCGGAAGGATCATACGAGAGGCGGGTCCCTGCCAGGTCTATTTCACCGATTTGACCACCAATCAGAGCATCTACCTGGGTAGCAGCACCCTGCCTTCTGCCAGTATGATCAAGGTCTTCATCCTGGCCAAGGCCTATGAAGATCTTCAGGCTGGCAGCCTGAGCCGGAAGGAAACCTTCACCCTCAGCCCGGACAATGTGGTGGGCGGGGCAGGAGTTCTCCAGGGACGGCCCTATGGAACCAAAGTCTCCCTCCAGGAGGCATTGGACCTGATGATCACAGAAAGCGACAATACCGCCGCCAACCTGCTCATCGACCGACTGGGCATGGACCGGATCAATACCTACATGCAGAACCATGGGTACAGCCACAGGGCTTAGACCAGGACCGGGAAATGCTGGCCATTTACAAACGTCAGACGGACAACGACAGCATCCCTGGAGACCTGCCCCAGGGAACCGTGGTGGCGCACAAAACTGGAGAAGTCAGCGATGTGCGCCACGACGGGGGCATCGTCTATACCCCTAAAGGAGCCTATGTACTGGTGATCTTCACACGGAACTATACTCCTTACGGAACTATGGCCGCTCTGTCGAAGCAAATCTATCGGACCTTTGTGGAATAGTAGGGAAGGGGATGTTGCACGTGAAAAATATGTGTGCAGCATCTCCAACGTCATAGGTCAGATGTCATACGCTTTTGGAAATCGATTTTCGCAAATTGATTTTAAAACAGCAAAACCTGTTCCATAAATCAACTGATTTACTTAAATTCGGAGCCAGCAAAGCTGGCTTCCATGGACTTTCGACAATAGAAAAGCGGTTCGGCTGAAGGGGAAGGGCAGCTGAAGGGAAATGCACTGACTGTGAGAAAAACAGCACTTGCATTGACAAAGCTAATTTTTTGATATAAAACGAAGTAAGATTGTACGCAGGAGGCTTGACAGAATTGAAAAACCTGGATTGGAAAAGGATCATGGTGATGCTATCGGTGCTGGCCCTAGGGCTGCCGGCTGCAGCGGGGGCGGAAGAAGCCTGTACCCAAACTGCCAGTGTCCATTATCAGGCAGCCGGTGACACCCAAAAGGAAGTCTATTCTGGATATGACATGGCCGTCCAGGGCAGTACGCTGACGCTGGACCTGAAAGGAACAGCAGATGGAGATAAGGGATGGAGCGTGGCGGATCTGGATCCGACCATGCTGAGACTGGATTCTCAGACCGTAACTCAGAACACCAGGGAGCAGCCGAAACTGGCTGTAACCAACCTGCATTTTACGGCACTCAAGGCAGGGGCAACCTCATTCCAGATCAAACAAAAGGGGACGGATCCGGCAAATGCGCTGGAAGCCCATGTCACGATCAGCCCAGAGAAACAGATAATTAGTGTCCAGTTCACCCGTCCGGGTGCGGCTGGAGGCACCGATGCTGCCATCCTGAAATCCCTGGCGCCAGCAAAAGGGGATTCTTTCCAGGAAACCCATGAAGACCATCTAATCCGCAATGGTCTTACCGGTGAAGCTTATTCCGACCGAATGGTATTGCTGCATCTAGACTGGGGGATGACCCGGAAAGATGTGGAAAAGCTAGCTGAAAAAATGGACTGCAGCGTCCAGTACTATATGCCTATGCTGAGCATGGCTGCTGTAAAACTGGATCAGCCGGTGAAGGATTCCCGGGAAATGCAACAGATCCTGGACAAATTCTGCGGGATTACAGGCGTCATCATGGCGGATGTGGATCGGGTACTGACGCTGGAATGAAGGTCCGGTCCGATGTCCTTCTTTACGTTTTCGAGGATTCCCTATATGGAATTGTAGAAATGGGAACATAAATTCATTGAGGAACAACTCAAAAAGTATACAAAACAACATTGAAGGAAACAGTTCTAGGTAAAGAAAAGCCATGCCGGGAAGAAAAAGTCCCTGCCATGGCTTTTTTCGTGTATAACCAAGTGCTCATCCTGCATGCTGCTTCCGACTCCTGACTGACTATGGATTGATGGGAAAAATGACCGGAACCTGTACTTTAGTACAGTAGAATTATTTTGAATATTTCGTAAAATGATAGTAGGGATGGAATACGTATGGAATGAGTGGCAGGGAGAAAAGGAGGCAGCCTATGGAGAACAACGGAATCAATGCCAGGGCTTTTATCGCCCCGGCGCTTGCCTGGGCGGGGCGGCAGGGCTGATGCTTGTGGTCATGTACGCGCCCCGGACAGAGCATATCAACGGTCAGATGTTAGCTTCCTGCTCCAACCGTAGGGGCCGCAGGCCCGGCGGCCCGCCAGATACCCAATCCCCTGCGCCGTCTTCGTCGCGCTTGCCTTTCCCAATCAGAAATGGTAAAAATTCCTTGAAACAAGGAAGTTTTACCATTTTTTTATAAGGAGGAAACCACTATGACCAATGCTGTGCTGAAGGAACCGGTTCTGGATCAGAAACGGGTGACTATATCCTCGAAAAGACAATTTACCATTCCTCAAAAATATTATGCCCAGGTGGGATTTGGAAAAGAGGCAGAATGCCTCCTGACCCGGGATGCCATCATTATCCGTCCCCTTGCATCCAATCAGGGCGGAGAACTGGCAGAATCCATCCTGGCTGATCTGATAGCCCAGGGACTGTCCGGCCAGGAACTCCTGGAAGCCTTCCGGAAAAAACAGGCCCAAGTGGCTCCTGCCGTAAAGGCCATGCTTTCTGACTCCCGTAAAGTGGCAAAAGGGGAGAAAGAATATGAGACCATGGATGATGTATTTACGGCGGAGGATTGACCCATGGCAGAAATCCGCTTTATGAAGTCGGCAGCCAGGTTTCTGAAAAAACTAAAAGAACTATATCGGCAGGCCTTGGAAAAATTGGCCCAGGATCCCACCCTCGGTCAGGAAAAAACAGGCGATTTGGCAGGTATCCGCAGTTATGATATTTATTACAATAAAACCAATTACGAATTGGCCTATACAGTGGTTGTTGAAGACGATGCTATAATTGTGGTGATAATGGCTGGAACTCGGGAAAATTTATATGAAGAATTGAAACGATACATGAAGGTTCAATAAGAATCGGGGTCCGCCAAAGACAAACCCTTCCCGGCCACCTTTCCATTCGGGAATTTTACCGACATGAGTGGGATTTTGGGGCATGAAAAGAAGTGAGACATGGCCCTTCGGGCCTTGAGATATCAGACGTCAGATTTGTTCGGTGGAGAGGGGAAACATCCTGCCTTCATTTCTGGATGACCACATTTCTCCTTTATAGTGAAGTTTGCTCGTATGTAATGTTACAAAATGGACTATAGCCGTGGTTGGAGTAACCTGCTAGGGCAATTTTGTTTTGTACAATGCTTATGGTATACTTATTATAAGTGTAAATTTTGCAGAACAGCATTAT
>SFHH01000080.1 GCA_004555735.1 Acidaminococcus fermentans | reverse complement strand
AGACCAAGTAATTGCAAACGGAGCGGTTTCAGAACAGCATTACGCCACAAGTTCCTACCCGTATGAACAGAGTACAAAGAGCGGGGTGGCTGTCACTTATATCCTTGACGCTTCCCGTTCATCCGCCATCTACGGCAAGTCCACCACCGTAACACCGTTAACCTATACTGTGCGAGCTTATATCTGCTATGCGTAAAGGAGCAAACATGAATACAGCTACAGACGGCACAACGAAGTTTATTGTTACACAATCATTGGGGGTATTGCCCGGAACTGTAACAGCGTTCTCGGGAACTTTTAAGGACGGCTACCCCGTCGACAAAAACACGGGGCTGGTTGACAAAGAGTGGCACTTGTGCGACGGGACAAACGGCACGCCTGACCTGAGAAACCGCTTCATCTACGGCGGGGATGGTACGAACAACGGGGCTACGGGTGGGGAAGCAACACATAAGCTGACAGAAGCCGAACTACCGAAGATTAAAGGCGACGTCCAGTTCCGGTTGGCAGGTGGAAACACCAATATTGTGAGTGATATGAACAATGATGCATCGCAATCCGGAGTCTTTTCGTATGTCATGTCTGGCGGCAGTAAATGGGTCTCCACTATGCAATTCGGAGATGCGGCCACCAGAAATACGGACGTTTTGCACCTTGAATTCGGCGGAAACCAGCCCCACAACAATATGCCACCGTATTACGTGCTGGCGTGGATTATGAAATTGTAAAGAAAGAAGTGACAACTTGAAATACTTCGTCTATGCGCCATTACAGCTTGCCTGTATGGTCTTATGTTACTTGACCAACTGGCTAGTAGTTCTTTTCGGAACGGAAGAAGGCCAGCTTCCCGGCTTCTTGAATCTCTGGAATACGTGGGATGATACGCTGGATAACAAGACGGACGTGGGCCGTATGCCTAAATTCCTGCGGTACGACTGGGACGCACACTATCAAGCGTATATAATCCAGATGAACGGGCGGACGGTCTATCGGGAACTCCTGGTCAAACCGTTTACCACAGCGGAAAAGATTAAAAGATATTTCTGCCGGGTACATTGGTTGTATCGCAATTGTGCCTACGGATTTGCCTACTATCTTTTCGGGGAAAATGCGTTTCCTCCCTTCCAGGTGGATGAGAAGGAATATGGGTATTTCATTCACGGGAACGAGGGAAGCATCCCTCTCCGTGATGGGTGGCCGGTCATAGTCAGATATGAAAACCCGTGGGCCTTTAAATGCACGGCTCCGATTAATAAAACATGGCGCTGGGAAATCTACCTGGGGTGGAAGATTCAACGGCGGTTGACCGTTCCACACCGGGCAATGCTGGCTTTTCGGGTGTGGTTTAAACACCGTTAAACTGCACAGAAACTGCACAGAATTTATTTCTTTATAAATTTTAAACATGGTATAATAGAACAGCAATTTCCGAAAAACTGATTCTACCTTAATTGCACGAAAAAGATGAAAACATTGAAAACGAATTGCCAGTGCGCTATAATTAGTGTATAATCAAGTCCATAAGAAAAGCCTGATTGCAATTGCCTGATCCGATCAGTGTTGCAGCAGGAAGGGCCCAAGGCCCGGATTGCTGTCAATGGATGCAATACTGTTTGTTTCTAATTCAATTTTAGAAGGGATGGTTTTGTTATGCGTGAAGTTGTCATTGCAAGTGCTGTAAGAACGGCTATCGGTAAGTTTGGCGGAAGCCTGACCCCGCTGTCCGCTCCCCAGATGGGTGCAGTCGTCATCAAAGAGGCCCTGAACCGGGCTGCTTTGAAGCCGGAACTGGTGGACGAAGTCATCATGGGGAATGTGCTCCAGGCAGGCCTGGGCCAAAACCCTGCAAGACAAGCTGCAATTTTTGCCGGACTGCCCGTAGAAGTCCCTGCTTTTACGGTCAATAAGGTCTGCGGTTCCGGTCTGAAATGCGTGGAACTGGCTGCCCAGTCCATCCTGGCTGGCGATAATGATATCGTGGTAGCCGGCGGTATGGAAAGCATGTCCAACGCTCCCTTTACGGTTCCCGGCAAAGCCCGTTGGGGAATGAAGATGGGCGATCAGAAGATGATCGACGTGATGATCCGGGACGGCCTGTGGGATGCGTTCAACGATTACCACATGGGCATCACCTCGGAAAATGTCGTGGAAAAATTCGGCGTCACCCGGGAAGACCAGGATGAAGTGGCCTGCCGTTCCCAGGCAAGAGCTATCGAAGCCATCAAGAGCGGAGCCTTCAAAGAAGAAATCGTCCCTGTGACCATTAAAACCAAAAAAGGCGAAAAAGTCTTCGATACCGATGAATTCCCCAGAGAAGGGACTACCATGGAAGTCCTGGCCAAACTGCGTCCGGCCTTCAAGAAGGGCGGCACCGTTACAGCTGGCAATGCTTCCGGCCTGAACGACGGGGCGGCTGCTCTGGTATTGATGACCGCTGACAAAGCCAAAGAACTGGGCATCAAACCGCTGGCCAAGATCGTATCCTACGCTTCTGCCGGTGTGGATCCTGCCATCATGGGCATCGGGCCCATCCCTGCCAGCCGGAAAGCCCTGGCCAAAGCCGGTCTGGAAGTCAAGGACATGGATCTGGTGGAAGCCAACGAAGCTTTCGCCGCCCAGACTGTAGAAGTAGGCCGGGAACTGCAGCTGGATTGGGCTAAGACCAACGTCAACGGCGGTGCCATCGCCCTGGGCCACCCCATCGGTGCATCCGGTGCCCGGATCCTGGTTACCCTGCTGTATGCCCTGAAACATAGAAACAAGAAATTGGGCCTGGCCACCCTGTGCATCGGCGGCGGCATGGGTACAGCCACTGTAGTGGAAATGCTCTAAGCAATCCAGGGAGCACTGCTTCCTGAAGCGGGGTTCCCTCTAAAAATCATCCTTACAAAAGGAAAAAAAGAGGAAAGAGGTATATCACTATGGATTTTAACCTGACAGAAGACCAACAGATGATCAAAGATATGGCTGCGGAATTCGCACAGAAATTCCTGGCTCCTACGGTGGAAGAAAGAGACAAGAACCATATCTGGGATCGGAAACTGATCGACAAGATGGGCGAAGCTGGATTCTGCGGCATCTGCTTCCCGGAAGAATACGGTGGCATGGGACTGGATGTCCTGAGCTATATCCTGGCAGTGGAAGAACTGTCTAAAGTAGATGATGGTACCGGTATCACCCTCAGCGCCAACGTTTCCCTGTGCGCTACCCCGATTTACATGTTCGGGACCGAAGAACAGAAACAAAAATACCTGGCTCCCATTGCAGAAGGCACCCATGTAGGGGCTTTCGGCCTGACCGAACCTTCCGCCGGGACCGATGCTTCCGCTCAGCAGACCACGGCTGTCCTGAAGGGTGACAAATACATCCTGAACGGCTCCAAGATCTTCATCACCAACGGCAAGGAAGCCGATACCTATGTGGTATTCGCCATGACTGACAAGAGCCAAGGCGTACATGGGATCTCCGCTTTCATCCTGGAAAAAGGCATGCCCGGCTTCCGCTTCGGCAAGATCGAAGACAAGATGGGCGGCCATACCTCCATCACCGCAGAACTGATCTTTGAAGACTGCGAAGTCCCCAAAGAAAACCTGCTGGGCAAAGAAGGGGAAGGCTTCAAGATCGCTATGGAAACCCTGGATGGCGGCCGTATCGGCGTAGCTGCTCAGGCTCTGGGCATTGCTGAAGGCGCTCTGGCTGCTGCTGTGAAATACTCCAAAGAACGGGAACAGTTCGGCCGTTCCATTTCCAAATTCCAGGCTCTGCAGTTCATGATGGCTGACATGGCCACCAAGATCGAAGCGGCCCGGTATCTGGTATACCATGCTGCCATGCTGAAGAACGAAGGGAAACCGTATTCCGAAGCTGCTGCCATGGCCAAATGCTTCGCTTCCGATGTGGCTATGGAAGTCACCACCGATGCGGTACAGATCTTCGGCGGCTATGGCTACACGGTGGACTATCCGGCAGAACGCTACATGCGGAACGCCAAGATCACCCAGATCTACGAAGGCACCAACCAGGTTATGCGGATCGTAACCTCCCGTGCCCTGCTGCGTGACAAGAAAAAATAATCTTTTCTACCAAGAAAGAGAAACTGGGGGGGCTGGTGTATGCCAGCCCTTCCTTTACAGAGAGGATGGGGACCCTCTCCTGCAAGTTTCACCAGGATTCAAGATTTGCTCATTTATGAGGTAAAAAGGAGATCTGTTACTATGGAACTGAAGAAAGTTATGGTAATCGGCGCTGGCCAGATGGGCAGCGGTATTGCACAGGTCATGGCTGCTCATGGGGTAGAAGTGACCCTGCGGGATATCAAACAGGAATTCGTCGACCGGGGCATTGCCAAAATCGAAAAAAGCCTGGCGCACAGTGTCACCAAGGGCCGTATCACGGAAGAAGACAAGAATGCTACCATGGCCCGGATCCATGGGGTCGTGGATCTGACTCCGGAAGCCTGCGATGTGCATCTGGCCATCGAAGCGGCTACGGAAAACGTGAAGATCAAACAAAGCATCTTCAAGGAACTGGATGAAAAGCTGCCGAAAGATGCCATCATCGCCAGCAACACCTCTTCTGTTTCCATCACCATGCTGGCTGCCGGGACTTCCCGTCCGGACAAATTCATCGGCATGCACTTCTTCAATCCGGCTCCTGTAATGAAGCTGGTGGAAGTGACCAAGGGCCTGGGGACTTCCGAAGAGACCTTCGAAAAGGTCTTCGAACTGGCCAAAGCACTGGATAAGAACCCGGTGAAAGTCAACGATGCTCCTGGGTTCGTGGGCAACCGGATCATGATCCCCATGATCAACGAAGCCATCTTCACCCTGAGCGAAGGCGTTGCCAGCGCAGAAGACATCGATGCCGTTGCCAAACTGGGCTTCAACCATCCCATGGGGCCTCTGGCTCTGTCCGACCTGATCGGGAACGATACGGTCCTGGCCATCATGGAAGTGCTGTACAAGGGCTTTGGCGATCCCAAATATCGTCCGGCTCCTCTCCTGCGGAAAATGGTAGAAGCGGGCTATCTGGGCCGCAAGACGGGCAAAGGTTTCTACGACTATAACAAATAATCGATCTGGATAGGGGTGTCACCCATGTACGAATATAAGAATTTGTTGGTAGAAATTGCAGAGGACGGGGTCACGACAGTATCTGTCAACCGCCCGAAATTCCTGAATGCCCTGGATACGGCTACCCTGCAGGAAATGAAAGACTGCTTCAATCGCCTGGCGACGGATCCGGAGGTCAAAGCCGTGATCATCCGGGGATCTGGTGAAAAGGCGTTTGTAGCCGGTGCCGACCTGAAAGCCATGAGCACCATGACCGCTGTGGAAGGGAGAGATTTCTCCAACTTGGGCCACGAAGTTTTCGATGCCATCGAAAAGCTGCCGGTGGTAGCGGTAGCGGCCGTCAACGGCTATGCCCTGGGCGGCGGCTGTGAACTGGCCCTGGCCTGTGATTTCCGGTTTGCTTCCACCACGGCCAAATTTGGCCAGCCGGAAGTGAACTATGGGATCATCCCTGGTTTCGGCGGTTCCCAGCGGCTGTCCCGGCTGATCGGGAAAGGGTATGCCAAGGAAATGATCTATACCGGTGCCATGGTGGATGCTCAGGAAGCGTTCCGGATCGGACTGGTGAACCGTGTGGTGGAGCCGGAAGAACTGATCCCTGCCTGCGAAGAAATCTGCCGGAAGATCATGAAAAAGGCACCCATCGCCATTGCCAGCGCCAAAGATGCCATCAACCGGGGCGCCAGCATGGATCTGGAATCCAGCCTCAGCTACGAAGCCCAGGTGTTCGGCACCTGCTTCGCCACCCTGGACCAGAAGGAAGGCATGAAGGCGTTCCTGGAAAAACGGAAACCGGTGTTTATGAATAAGTAAGGGCTGTTGCGCAGCCTGTCAAAGAGCAGCTGTCAACTCAGTAGCCGAAAGAAAGAACCCGCCTTTGCAGACGGGTTCTTTTTATACTGTGAGGAAAAGATATGAAAAAACTCTGGTTTTGTATTTTTTGCATCCTTCTGGTGGCTGTTGCCGGACTGGTGCTGCGGCCATCTTTCTCGAAAGGAACTGAGGAGGGGAAGCCGGACCAGGCGGATCCTCTGGCCCAAAAAATCGCTGCCATGACTCCGGAGAAGAAAGCCGGGCAGCTGATGCTGGTGGGGATGGACGGGACGGGACCTTCTGCCGCTTTCCAGAAGGAACTGCAGGAAAACCACTATGGAGGGGTGATCCTGTTCGACCGGAATATGGCGGATCCGGCACAGGTGAAAACCTTGAATACCCGGCTCCAATCCCTGGCCCAGCCAGCGCCCCTTTTCATCGGAGTGGACGAAGAGGGGGGACAGGTGGCCCGGATGAAGGACAAATTGCCGGCGCCGCCTTCCCAGGAAGCCATCGGTCGGACGGGGAAACCGGAACTTGCGGAGGCATGGGCGGTCAAGACCGGGAAACAGCTGAAAGCCCTGGGCTTTAATCTGAACCTGGCTCCCGTGGCCGATGTGGGCAGCGATGCCGGCCGCAGCTACAGCAAGGATCCGGCCACTGTGGCAAAATTTGTGGAACAGGCCTTGGCCGGATACGGAAAAGTCCCCCTGATGGCCTGCCTGAAGCATTTCCCCGGGTTGGGGAAGGGTGAGGAAGATACCCACAAGGGGCGGGTCACTGTCTCTGCCAGCCGGGACCTTCTGGAACGGGAAGATATGCTGCCCTTCCGTCAGGCACTGGAAAGATTTCCAGAGCCCCGGTTCGCCATCATGGTGACCCATGTGGAGTACCCGGCCCTGGATCCGGACTGGCCCGCTTCCCTGTCCCAGGTCATCATGGGAGAACTGCTCCGGAAGCAGCTCCAATTCGGCGGTCTCATCATCACCGATGACCTGACCATGGGGGCAATCGCCGGCCGCTGGCCTCTGGAAGAAGCAGCGGTCCGGGCACTCCAGGCCGGAGCAGACCTGGTGATGGTGTGCCATGGGCCGGAAAAGATCCGCCAGGTCCACAGCGCCATCGCCCGGGCCATCCGGGAGGGACAGCTGCCCCGGGATCAGGTAGACCGGTCCCTGTACCGGATCTTCCAGGCAAAGGAAAGACTATAATCTGGAAAATATGGTATACTGGACGCAGCATAGAGAAAGAGAAAAGAAAGAGAGGTTTTCACCATGAACGAACCATACAGCAGAAAAGAGTCCGCCTGGGCGCGGATGGACGAAACCGAACGGCAGGAGACCTTGGCCTACGGAGAACGGTATAAGGCGTTCCTGGACAGGGCCCGGACGGAACGGCTGGCTGTGCGGGAAATCCTGGCACAGGCTGAACAAGCCGGCTTCAAGCCCCTGTATGAGGTCAAAGAACTGAAGCCCGGTGACAAGGTCTACTGGAACCAGAAAGGAAAAGCCTGTATCCTGGCCGTAATCGGGGAGGAACCCGTCCATGAAGGGCTCAAGATCGTGGGCTCCCATATCGATTCCCCCCGTCTGGACCTGAAGGGGAACCCGGTCCACGAACAGGATGGGGTGGTGTATTTCCGGACCCATTACTACGGAGGCATCAAGAAGTACCAGTGGCCCTGCCTCCCCCTGGCCCTGGTGGGTATCATCCATACGAAGGACGGGCGGACCCTGGACGTGAACATCGGCATGGAGGAAGAGGACCCGGTGTTCTATATTACGGATCTATTGATCCACATGGCCCAAGACCAGATGAAGAAGACCCTGGCGGAAGGGGTGACGGGGGAACAGCTCCAGGCGGTGATCGGCACTCACGCGGAAAAAGACCAGAAGGTGAAGGACGCCCTGATGGCCCTCTTGAAGGATACCTACGGGGTGGAAGAGGAAGATTTCACCACGGCGGAACTGGAACTGGTCCCGGCCCTGAAAAGCCGGGATGTGGGCTTTGACCGGTCCCTGATCGCCGGTTATGGCCAGGATGACCGGGTGTGTTCCTATGCCAACCTGGAAGCCATCCTGGAAGCGGCTCCCGGCCGCAAGACCCAGGCAGCTTTGTTTGCGGACAAGGAAGAAATCGGGTCCTATGGGAATACGGGGATGCAGTCTTCTTATTTTGCCAAATTCGTCATGAAGCTATTGGCCATCCAGGATAGGGGCAGCCTGCTTGATTTCTATGAAACCATGGAAAACAGCGAGATGCTCTCCGGGGACGTGAACAGCTGCCTGGATCCCATGTTCCCGGAAGTGACGGAAAAGGACAACGCGGCCCTTTTGGGCTACGGAGTGGCCCTGACCAAGTACACCGGCGCCCGGGGGAAGGCTGGCAGCAACGATGCCAACAGCGAATTCATCCAGAAGATCCGGACCATTTTCAACGAGGCCGGGGTGGCCTGGCAGATCGGTGAACTGGGGAAAGTGGACCAGGGAGGCGGCGGCACCATCGCCTACATGCTGGCGGACTGGGGCTGCGAAGTGGTGGACTGCGGCACCGCCATGCTGAGCATGCACTCTCCCTACGACCTGCTAAGCAAAGCCGATGCCTACGAGACATACCGGGCGTACAAGGCGTTTTTTGAGAGCAAATGAAAAAAGGGGTTGTTGCATGCGCAACAGCCCCTTTTTTGAGGTCTCGGGTCTCGAGTCGTGAGTCTCGAGCCGTTGGATAGAACCTGTCCCCATGGCCAGGTTCTTTTGAAGGTGTAGAACCAGGATCGTGCTGGATATAGAAACGAATATCTTATCGTTAGCAGATTAGGGTTTGTACATTCAAAAAATTTGCTTGCAAATTTCTCATTCGGCTCGAGACTCG
>SFHH01000079.1 GCA_004555735.1 Acidaminococcus fermentans | reverse complement strand
GAAGTGTCCACGGCTTGGGTGTACGGGGAAATCGACAAGATACCTGGTCGGGAGCCTTTGGACATCCAGGGACTGGAACGAGCCATCCGCCAGGGAGACCGGCAGGGGATCCTGGACCGGATGGGCAATGATCTGGAAAAGGTGACGGTGGCCCGGTATCCGGTGCTCCGGAAGCTGAAAGAACAGCTGCAGGGACAGGGAGCGGAAAAGACCCTGATGAGCGGCAGCGGTCCCACCGTGTTCGGCATTTTTCCGGATCGGGAGACAGCGGGACGGGCAGCAGAATCCCTGAAGAAACAAGCGGGAGATTTACAGATAGAATTAGCACACACGGTGCAGGAGGAGTAGAAGGATCATGGTGCAGCATTTGAATAAGATTCCTTTGGACAGTTACAGACCGTTGCGGGATGTGGTGGTGGACAATATCCGCCAGGCCATCGTCAGCGGCCAGTTCCCGGCCGGGATGCGGCTGATGGAACTGCAGCTGGCAGAAGAGATGGGAGTCAGCCGGACACCGGTCCGGGAAGCCATCCGGAAAATGGAACTGGAAGGCCTGGTGGTCATGATTCCCCGCCGGGGCGCTTATGTAGCGGATATTTCCATCCAGGACATCAATGAAGTCTATCAGATCCGGACGGCTCTAGACGTACTGGCGGCCGGGCTGGCGGCAGAACGGATCAGTGATGAAGAAGTCAAAGAGATGCAGCGGCTGCTGGATACGGATATCCCGCTGATCGATGCCCGGAATTACCCGAAGATCATCGAAAACGATACAGCCTTCCATGACGTGATCTACAAAGCCAGCCGGAACCGGCGGTGTATGAACATCATCAGCAACCTGCGGGAACAGATCACTGCCATCCGGGGACGCTCCATGCCCTACCCGGGCCGTCTGGTGGATATGATCAAGGAACACCAGAACATCATCGATGCCCTGGCAGAACGGAACGTGGAAAAAGCCCAGAGAGCGGTACGGCTCCATATGGAAAATGCAGAACGGACCCTGCTGAAGGTCATCGAGGCCAATGAAGAGCAGGCCGTGAAGGACAAGAAAGAAGGGAAAGCATAATGGCAAGGATCAAACGCTTGGAACGTATTGTAGCACTTACGAAGGAACTGAATGACCATCCATTCCAGTTATTCCCCTTCTCTTATTTCTGTGAGAAATTCACCGTGGCCAAATCCACTCTCAGTGAAGATGTCCAGACGGTGCGCAACGGGCTTTCTGCCTATGACCTGGGGATCATCGAGACGGTGGCCGGAGCCAGCGGCGGGGTGCGCTTCATCCCTTACCATTCTCCGGAATCCGATAACGAATTCCTTTGGACCCTGGCCAAGAAACTGAATGATCCTTCCCGGCTGCTGCCTGGAGGGATGATCTATATGAACGATTTGCTGTTCAATCCTCAGATCTCTGCCCGGCTGGGGGAGATCATCATGCAGCGGACCCTGGAACTGCGGCCGGATTACATCATGACCGTGGAAGCCAAAGGGATTTCCCTGGCCCTTTCCACAGCCCGGGCCTTCAACATCCCCATGGTGATGGCCCGGAAAGAAGCCCGGATCACGGAAGGACCGGCGGTCTCCATCAGCTATGTGAGCGGATCCAGCAAGAAGATCCAGACCATGTCCCTGCCCCGGAAGGCCCTGCCGGCCAAGGCTCGGGTCCTGGTGGTGGATGATTTCATGCGGGCCGGCGGTACGGCCCGAGGCATGCAGGAACTGGCGGAAGAAGTGGGCGCTGAAGTGGTGGGTACCTATCTTTTCATTGCCAGCCGGATGCCGGAAAAGAAGATCATCACGGATTACGCTTCCCTGATGACCCTCCGGGGCGTGGATGATGTCACCAAAGCCATCGACATCATCCCGGAACTCTTGTAAGGAAGGACCACAGCAACGGGCAAACGCCCGCTAGACCTGATAAAGGAGAGAGATGACGAAATGACAGAAATGATTTCCCTGGATACCATCCGGGCTGCTCAGGAGCGGCTGGAAAAGCTGGTCCACAAAACGCCGCTGGAAGGCAACCATACTTTCAGCCAGATCAGCGGACGGGAGGTATACTTGAAACTGGAGAACCTCCAGCGGACCGGTTCCTTTAAAGTGAGAGGGGCGTCCAACTGCATCATGACCCTCAGCGAGGAACAGAAGGCACGGGGAATCATTGCGGCTTCTGCTGGAAACCATGCCCAGGGCGTGGCCTTGGGAAGCCGGATGGCCCACTGCAAATCCACAGTGGTGATGCCGGAAGGGGCCCCTCTGGCCAAAGCCGAAGCCACTAAGGGCTACGGAGCGGATGTAGTGCTTTACGGGAAGACCTTTGATGAATCCCTGTCCAAGGCCCAGGAAATCCAGCAGGAAACCGGCGCCTACTTCGTCCATCCCTATGATGATCCGGCAGTGATCGCCGGCCAGGGGACCATCGGCCTGGAGATCCTGGAACAGAATCCCTATATCGAAAGCATCGTGGTGCCCGTAGGGGGCGGCGGCCTCCTGGCGGGTATCGCAGCGGCGGTGAAGCAGGTGAACCCCAAGGTGAAAGTGTACGGGGTCCAGACGGAACAGGCTCCGGCCATGTACCTGTGCAAAAAGGAAAGCAAATGGGTGACCCATGGAGTGGGCAAGACCATTGCCGACGGAATCGCGGTAGGGATCCCAGGGAAGCTCACCTGGAAACTGATCAACCAGTATGTGGACGATATGTTGCTGGTGAATGAAGAAGATATCTGTGCGGCTATGCTGCTGATGCTGGAACGGGGCAAAATGGTGGTGGAAGGAGCCGGGGCGGCGCCTCTGGCCGCTCTGCTCCATAAGATCGTGCCGGGCAGCAACCGGGCAGCGGCTGTAGTGAGCGGCGGGAACATCGATGTGAATACCATTTCCCAGATCATCGAACGGGGGCTGGTGCGCACCGGACGCCGGGTGAAACTGGTGACCTGGATGGTGGACCGTCCGGGAGAGCTGTTGAAGTTCGTCAGCTATCTGGAAGAGATGAAGATCAATATCCTCTACATCAACCATGACCGGGCGGATCGTTCCGTCCCCCTGGGGGTGACCCGGGTAGAGCTGGACTTGGAGACCCGGAATGCACAGCATGCCAAAGAAGTGGCGGATACCCTGCGCAAAGCGGGATACAAGATCGAAATGCGATAAATTTTTAGGAGGCAAGGAATCATGTCTGAATTGGCGGCAATTATCCTGGCAGCGGGGAAGGGGACCCGGATGAAATCCAAACTCCCCAAGGTGCTGCATAAACTGAGCGGGAAACCCATGCTGGAACATGTGCTGGAAGCAGCGGACGAAGCCGGGGCCGATGACAAGATCGTCATCGTGGGCTTCGGTTCCGAGAAAGTGACGGATTTCCTGGGGACCCGGGCCCGGGTGGCTGTCCAAGATGAACAGCTGGGTACCGGCCATGCAGTGCTCCAGGCTCGGGACCTTTTGGGGGATGCCAAGGGTACGGCCCTGATCCTCTGCGGGGATACCCCTCTTTTGGAAGGGGCTGAACTGAAGAAGTTCTATGAAACCCATCTGAAAAGTGGCGCCGGGGTCAGCGTACTCACGGCGGAAGCACCGGATCCCTTTGGCTACGGACGGATCCTCCGGGATGAAGCCGGCCAGGTGACCGGGATCGTGGAGGAAAAGGATGCCACTCCGGAGCAGCGGAAGATCACGGAAATCAATACCGGGATCTACTGTGTGGAATTGCCTCTCCTCTTCGATCTGCTGGTGAACCTGAAGAACGACAATGCCCAGGGAGAATACTATTTGACGGATATCCTGACGGAATGCCTGGAACGGGGCCGGAAAGTGGCCGGCATCAAGACCGGGGATTTCGACATGGTCATGGGCATCAACTCCCGGCGGCAACTGGCTGTGGCCCAGAAGGTGATGAATGCCCGGATCGTGGGGAAACTCATGGACGAAGGGGTCACCGTCATGGATCCGGACAGTACTTTTGTAGAAAAAGGCGTGAAGGTGGGCCGGGATACGGTGCTCTATCCCTTCACTTGGCTGGAAGGGGAGACGGAAATCGGGGAAGACTGCGAAGTAGGGCCCCAGGTCCGGTTCACCAATGTGAAGGTGGGCAATGACACCCATATCCAGTTCGTCTACGCCCATGACTGCCAGGTGGGCAGCGGGGTCCACATGGGACCGTTCGATCATCTGCGGCCCAATACGGTGATCGGGGACAAGGTAAAGATGGGGAATTTCGTAGAAGTGAAGAACTCCAATGTGGGCGTGGGGACCAAACTGCCCCATCTCCAGTACATCGGGGACAGCGACATCGGCAGCGGGGTGAATATGGGCTGCGGCACCATCACTGTGAACTACGACGGGAAGGTGAAGCACCGGACGGTAATCGAGGACGATGCCTTCGTGGGCTGCAACAGCAACCTGGTGGCGCCGGTGACCATCGGCAAGGGCAGCTACATCGCCGCTGGTTCTACCATCACCAAGGATGTGCCGGAAAACGCCCTGGGTGTGGCCCGGGGGAAACAGGTGAACATCCCCGGCTGGGCGGAGAAGTACAGGAATAAGAAATAGAAAAGGGGCGTGGCGACAGCCCGTCATACGTCATACGTCATAGGTCATACGCCGATGGAAGCCAGCTTTGCTGGCATTGAACAATAATCCAGTGATTCCTATGCTGGGGGTTGGAATTTCAAAATCAATTTGGAAAATTGATTTCCAAAAGCGTAGGACGTATGACGACTGACGTATGACTTTTTTTGCTTGCCACAATCCCCAATGAGTTGTATACTTTTTAATAGATTTAAATTATAAAGCAGTGGGGGTATAATTTGTATGTTGGGTGATAAAACAGGCGAAGACATGGCGATTTTCTCCGGAAATGCCAATCCTGATCTGGCGCGTGAAATCGCTGCCTATTTGGGGACCACGGTGGGTGATGCGGTGATCAACCGCTTCAACAACGGAGAAGTCCAGGTCATGATCAATGAAAGTGTCCGGGGCAAGGATGTATTTGTCATCCAACCGACCTGCGGACCGGCTGTCAATGACAATGTCATGGAACTGCTGATCATGTGTGATGCCTTTAAGAGAGCCAGCGCACGCCATATCACGGCAGTGGTTCCTTTCTACGGATATGCCCGTCAGGACAGAAAGGCCCGGGGCCGTGAACCCATCACTGCCAAACTGATGGCAGACCTGATGACGGTATCCGGGATCACCCGTTTGGTGACGGTGGATCTCCATGCTGCCCAGATCCAGGGCTTTTTCGATATCCCGGTGGATCATATGCCCGGCGGCCCTATCCTGGCAGACTATGTGAAGGAGAAGGGCTTCGCTCCGGAAGATATGGTGGTGATTTCTCCGGATCTGGGCGGTGTCAGCCGTGCCCGGAATATCGCCAGCCGGCTGGAATGTGGCCTGGCCATCATCGACAAGAGACGGCCGGAACCCGGTGTGGCAGAAGTCATGAACCTGATCGGTAACGTGGAAGGCAAGATCTGCATCATGGTGGATGATATCGTGGATACGGCGGGTTCCCTGTGCGAAGGGGCCAAGGCTCTGAAGAAATTCGGCGCCAAGGATATTTACGCCTGCGTGACCCATCCTATCCTGACGGATCCGGCACTGAGCCGCATCGCCCAGTCCGAGATCAAGGAACTGATCGTGACCAACACGATCCCTCTGCCGCCTAACAAAAAGCATCCGAAGATCACTCAGCTTTCGGTGGCTCCGATCCTGGCAGAGACCATCCTGCGGATCTACAACCAACTGTCCATCAGCCAACTGTTTGAGATTTAAAGGGAAGGGGTTGTTGCTCATGCAACAGCCCCTTTTGCTTTTATAGGAGAATCGTATGAAACTAGTTGTTGCCCTGGGGAATATCGGGCGGGAATATGCCGGTACCCGGCATAATATCGGCTTTATGACCGCGGACCTTCTGGCGGAACGCTGGGGGGACACGGAGGCCTGGCGGAAGGCGGACAACGCCTTCTACCTGGAAAAGCGCATGCCAGAAAAATGCTGGTTGATCAAACCCACCACCTATATGAACAACAGCGGAGTGGCTGCAGCGGATTTTGCCAACTTCTACCACATCCCCCCGGAAGATGTGCTGGTGATCCAGGACGACATGGACCTGCCGGTGGGGACCCTGCGGATCCGCCGGAAAGGGTCTTCCGGCGGCCATAACGGCCTGAAATCCATTGAACGGGCCCTGGGCAGCCAGGCCTATCCCCGGATCAAGGTGGGCATCGGCCATCCGGTCCACCAGGAACAGGCGGTGATCAGCCATGTGCTCCATCCCTTCCAGGGGGAGGACAAGGAAAAGATCCAGGAAGCCATTGCCCAGGCCGCCGATGCGGTGGAAGCCTGGATGAAAGGGGCGGAGGTGGGAGAACTGATGCAGCAGTTCAATAAAAAAGCATCCAAAAAGCCCAAAACGGAAAAAGTCCCCAGTGAAGAAACAAAGGAGAATGTCCAATGATGAAAGTCCGTAAAGCTGTGATCCCGGCCGCTGGGTTCGGCACCCGGTTCCTGCCGGAAACTAAAGCCATGCCCAAGGAAATGCTGCCCATTGTGGACAAGCCCACAATCCAGTATATCGTGGAAGAAATCATCCAGAGCGGGATCGAACAGATCCTGATCATCTCCGGCCATGCCAAACGGGCAATCGAAGACCATTTCGATTCGTCTCCGGAGCTGGAGGCCCATCTCTATGAAAGCGGGAAAATCGCTCTCTTGAAGCAGATCCGGAAAATATCCGATATCAAGATCCATTATGTCCGGCAGAAATACCAGCGGGGCCTGGGGGATGCCATCCTCTGTGCCAAGGATTTCATCGACGGAGAACCTTTCGGCGTTATCCTGGGGGATGATGTGGTCTATACTGGAGATAAGGAACCAGCCCTGAAGCAGCTGGTGGACCAGTATGACAAGACGGGAGGGACCGTCATCGGCTGTCAGGTGGTCCTGCCGGAACAGGTGTCCGCCTACGGGATCATCGACGGGGAGGAAACCGATGACCACAACCTGCTGAAGGTGAAGGACATGGTGGAAAAACCCAGCATGGAAGAGGCCCCCAGCCGGTTCGCCGCCCTGGGACGGTACGTGATCACCCCGGATGTGTTCGACGTGCTGGAACAGACCCGGCCCGGCAAGGGCGGGGAAATCCAGCTCACCGACGCCCTGCGGGTCATGGCCCACAACGAAAATGTCTATGCCTACAATTTCGAAGGCAAACGGTACGACACCGGGGACAAGCTGGGCTACCTGAAAGCCACGGTGGAATTCGCCCTCCGGCGGGATGACCTGGGTCCGGCGTTCCGGGAATATCTGAAGGAACTGACGGAGAAGATGGTATAGGATAAGAAGTCAGGAATGATAAGAAGTCAGACACGGCCCCTAAAGGGGCCTTGAGACATCAGACGTCAGCTTTGTTCGGCATAACAGTAGGGAAATCCTCTGCTTACCACCAACAGGCTGACATCTGACATCTGAAAAGCCCGACAGGGCCGGTCTGACGTCTTTCGTCTCTGCTGTCTTTCACTTCTGATTTCTTTCCTTTTCCCCCAATCCATACTTTTTTCAGGAGCTGAAAGGGAGGGATTTTTTATGGGTGGAAAGAACAAACTGCTGGAAAGCCATCTGTATCTGTATTTGACAGAATTCTTTGCCGGGATGGCACTGATGGCGGTGGAAATCGGGGCACAGCGGCTGATTTCTCCCTATTTTTCCTCTTCCCAGATCGTCTGGACCATCGTCATCGGCACCATCATGATTGCCATGGCCCTGGGCAATGTATACGGCGGCCGCACGGCGGACAGGGATCCCAACCCCGACCGGCTGTACAACCGGATTTTCCTGGCTTCTCTGTGGCTGGCCCTGATCCCGGCGGTGGGCAAATACCTGATCATCGGGATCTCCGGGCTGCTGATCCTCACCATCGATGCCCATTTCCTGGTGCTGGCGGCGCTGGTGACCTGCCTGGTAGTCTTTGTATTCCCCTTGTTCCTCCTGGGGACGGTGACGCCTTCCCTGGCCCGGTACTGCGTGGAGAAAAAAGAAGAGACAGGGGGCATCGTGGGGCGGCTGGGAGCGGCCAATACCATCGGCAGCATCCTGGGGACCTTCCTGCCCACGTTCTTGACCATCCCTGCCCTGGGGACCAGCCTGACTTTCCTGCTGTTTGCCGGGATCCTGCTGGTGCTTTCCCTGGTGTATTTTGCCGCAGGGGGCGGGAACCGGAAAAAACTGGCCCTGGGAGCGGGAATCTTCCTGGCAGCCTGTGTATTGGGGCACAGCACCTCCTTTGCCTTTTGGGAAGACCCGGCGAAAATCAAATATGAAGGGGAGTCCACCTACAACTATCTCCAGGTGCGGGAGGAACCGGACAGCCTCGTCCTGTCCACCAATGTGCTCTTCGGGGTCCAGTCCATCAAGATGAAACAGGAAGGCCTTACCGGGATGTATTACGATGTGGCCCTGGCAGCACCCTATATGGCCCGGATTCGGGAAAAGAAGGATCCGGAACTGCTGATCCTTGGCATGGGGACGGGAACCTACGCCCACCAGTGCCGCCGGTATTTTCCGGAACTCAGGATCACCGGGGTGGAAATCGATCCCCAGATTACGGCCCTGGCCCGGACCTGGTTCAGCCTGCCGCCGGATATCCCTGTAACGGCCTACGATGGGCGGGCGTATCTCAACGGGGACCGGAAAAAATATGATCTCATCATGGTGGATGCCTACCAGGACATTACCATGCGGGGTCATGGTGCTGAACATGAATATGAAAGGCAGTGTCCCCGGGAGCCTCAACGATTATCTGGCGGACACGGTGGCTTCCGTGTTCCCGGCCGTCTATACGGCGGATGTGCCCCAGGCCACCAACCGGGAACTGTTTGCCGGGATGGAGGAAGACCTGGCAGACAATCTGGAAAAGCAGGGGAAGCGGGAAAAAAATCCGGAACTGCGGCTGCTGATGGAGCAGACAGAGCAGCGGCTGATGCCTTATCACCCTGGGCCGTACCGCTTGACTGATGATCGGGCCCCGGTGGAACTGTTGGGGATGCGCACCATCGATACCCTGATCCACCAGGAACTGGGGAATTATCGGGAACTCCTGAAGCAAAAGGGCATCCGGGGCGTGCTGGGGGAGTAGGAGCAGGATAAGAAGTCAGACATGGCCCCTAAAGGGGAATTGAGACATCAGACGTCAGCTTTGTTCGGCATGGCAGTAGGGAACCCTCTGCTTACCACCAACAGGCTGACGTCTGACTTCTTCTTTTTTTCTTCCTTTTTTCCCACCCATATGGTATACTATCATCATGAAATGTATTTCTCGAGGTAACAGTTACAAGGAGATGACCAGCATGACGGAACGGAATTTTTATGAAGCGGTGGCCCATCGGCGGACCAATTATGCCCTGGGACGGAACATCCCGGTGACGGAAGCGACCATCATCGACACGGTGGAAAAGGTGACCCGGGAAGTGCCTTCCGCCTTCAACATGCAGAGCGGACGGGTGATCGTGGCCCTGGGACAGTACCATGACAAGGTGTGGGAGATCGTCATGGACACCCTGCGGAAAATCGTGCCGGCGGACAAATTCGCCCCCACGGAAGCCAAGGTGAAGGGGTTCGCCGCCGCCTATGGCACACTGCTGTACTTTGAGGAAACGGACACGGTGAAAAAGCTCCAGGAACAGTTCCCGGGCTATGCGGCCAACTTCCCGGTATGGGCCAGCCAGGGCAACGGCATGCTCCAGTTCGCCCTGTGGACGGCTCTCACGGACCTGGGGCTGGGGGTGAACATCCAGCACTACAACCCCATCATCGATGCTGCCATCAAAGAGGCTTTCCAGGTGCCGACAAGCTGGACCCTGGTGGCCCAGATGCCCTTTGGAGAAGCCACTGCCGATCCGAAACCCATCGAGAAATTGCCTGTGCAGGAACGGGTGTGGGTGAGGAAGTAAAAAGAGGGGGTGCTGCACAGAACGTGCAACACCCCCGGTCTCATAAGCCGCATAGCGGCTCGGTCTCGGGTCTCGAGTCTCGAGCCGAATGAGAAATTTGCAAGCAAATTTTTTGAATGT
>SFHH01000078.1 GCA_004555735.1 Acidaminococcus fermentans | reverse complement strand
AGGTCCCCTTCCCGGACTTCCTCTAGGATGGAGATCATGTTCTTCATATGGCCGGAGAAAGTGGACAGGCTCTGTTCGATGCTCTGTTCATCCCCGATATCTGCATAGACGCCCCCGAACACTGGCAGGATGGCTTCTTTGGCCGGGACGAACATCCCCGCCTGGGCCATGAGGGCGAACACCCCCACGGTCTTCAAGGCCACGGTCTTTCCCCCGGTGTTGGGCCCGGTGATCAAAAGAGTGGTGAAATCGTCCCCCAGGTTGATGTCCAGAGGTACCACCTTTTCCTGGCCCAGGAGAGGATGGCGTCCCTGGGTGATCCGCAGCCGCTGCTGGAGAATCATCATAGGCCGGCAGCAGTGGAGCTTCTGGGCCAGGGCGGCCTTGGCTCCGATGAGATCCACCTGGGCGGCGATGTCCAGGGAGCTGAGGATATTTTCCGCCTCGCTGCCCACGTGGCCGGTGAGAGTACGGAGGATCCGTTCCACTTCAGCCTGTTCCTCAAGCCGGTATTTCTTGATATCGTTGTTCAGGTTCACCACCGCCATAGGTTCCACGAACAGGGTGGCCCCGCTGGCGCTCTGGTCATGGACCACCCCGGGGAAATTCAGCCGGTATTCCTGTTTGATGGGGATCACGTACCGGTCTTCCCGCATGGTCACCAGGGCGTCCTGGAAGTATTTCTGGTTGTTGGGATCATGGAGCAGGCTGTTCAGCTTGTCCTTCACCCGGTTCTTGGCAGCCAGGATCCCGGTGCGCAGGCCCTGGAGCTTCACAGAAGCATTGTCCTTGATATTGCCCTTTTCATCCAAGGCGCTGGACAGCTGCTTGCTGAGCCGGGTGAAATCCCCCAGCTGGGGACCGTAATCCCGGAGGGCCGGGGCGTTTTCCGTATCTTCCAGCAGGAACTGCTTCAGATGCCGGAGCCCGTCGATGGTATCCCCGATGGCCTTGAAGTCTTCCGGCTCCAGGATGCTCCCCACCCGGGTCCGTTTCACCAGTGGGCTGATATCCGTCATGCCCCCCAGAGGCAGCCGTTTCCCTTCGTCCAGCAGTTGGACGGCCTCAGCCGTTTCCTCCTGGGCTAGCTTCACCTGTTCGAACCGGCTGGAGCTCACCAGGTCCAGGGCCAGTTTCCGACCCAAAGAAGTGCCGGCCTGGTCCGCCAGGAGCGCTTTCACCTTATCGAATTCCAATGTATTGACAGCAAATTTCGCCATGCTTACAAAACTCCTCTGAAATAATGGCCCCGGGTAGTGTGGGGACGGTTTTCTTCCACCTGGGTATCCCCGTCCAGTACACCCCGGTACAGGGCGGTCAGTTCTCCCAGCTCTTCAGCAGTATAGCCCCGTCCGTCGATCCGCAGCCGGGCGATGCCGGTCTTTTCCATTTCCAGCACATTGGCCAGCATGGAGAGCGGGTGCCCGTTGAGCACGTGCATCCGGCCGAACTGGTCCTGCTTCAGGGGGAATTTTTCCTTCTTCCGGTCTTCCAGGAAGCCCTGTTCCTTACAATGATAGCTGCAGGAACCTTTGTCCAGGTTCCCCAGGAAGCTGCCTTCCACGCAGTATTCGCTGACCATCATCTCCAGGGCCCCTTCCGCCAGACATTCGATGGGCAAGGGGCTCTTTTTCACCAGGCCCGCCACCTGCTGGAGGGTCAGTTCCGGGGACAGGGTGATTCCGGAAAAGCCCTGTTCCTGCCAGAACAGGATGCTCTGGCTGTTGTAGGCGTTCATATCGTAATCCAGCCACAGGGGCAGCCCCAGATCCCGGGCCATTTCCACCAACCCGTTGTTGGCAATCAGGAACCCGTCCGGCTGGAGGGCCGCCCACTGGCTGAGGGCATTCCGGAAATACTTCAACTGGCCTTCGCTGACGATCCGGCTGGTGGCAGCCAGCCACTGTTTCCCCCGGGCCCGGACCCACCCGCTGATGGTCCGGTAATCTTCCAGGGTCAAAAGGGGCAGGCTGTAGCTGTCGCCCCCCACCAGCAGCACATCGGCCCCAGCGTCCAAGGCTACCTTAGCCTTGTCCAAGGTATCCACCAGCACGCTGAGCTGGCTGTGCTTCCGGGTGCCATGGTTCTCCCGCTGCCGGAGCACTTCCCGGTGCCACACGGCCTTTTTCCGGGGCGGCAGGAAGGCATCCAGCCGTTTCTGGGTCAGTTCCTCCACCGCAGCCCGGCGGGCTTCGTTGATTTCGCTTATGGGCACCATGATCCCGTCATCCAGGTGGCAGATCAGTTCGCCCAGGGCAAATTCCGTAGTCCCCAACCGGTCCAGCTGTTTCCGGACAGTGGCTTCATCCAGGGCGTGCTTCCGGGCCTTTTCTACGATGAATCCGGTGTGGGCGGTGCCGGTGTTCCCCTCTTCATCAGTGACAGTGACTTCCATGGGCTGGCCTAGACGGGCGGTGACTTCCGCATACAGGGGGATCCGTTTCTTGTGGTCTTCCCCGAAATACTGGGCGGCGTACTGCATCAGTTCGTTGTCATAGGTCCGGAACACCCGGTCGTTGAGCCGGATGCCCCGGGGCACAGGGATGGTGACACTGCTGCCGGAGCGGGCCACCGGCACCGGTTTGCCGTTGACGGTCATATGGTCTACGGAAGTGCCCACCCGGCCCCCTACGCTTACCCAGAATTCCAGTCCGTCTCCCAGGTGCAGGTCCCGGTCCAGCTTCAGGGTGCCGGCGGTATGGTCCTTGTTCAGGCTCTGGACCCGGCCCAAGAGCACCCCCCGGTTGTTGGGCCGCCGGTCGCTCATCATGGTCCGGCCGGGTCTCTTCACCATATAGGCAGTGGTAAAGTCACGGTTGAAGATCTGTTCGATGTTGTCCCGGTCTTCCTGGGGCACTTCATAATGGCCGGCCAGATAGCTGTCGATGGCCCGGCGGTAAATATCCGTCACCACCGCCACGTATTCCGGCCGCTTCATCCGGCCTTCGATCTTGAAGGAACGGATGCCGGTCTCGATCAGCTGGGGCAGCACATCCAGGGTATTCAAATCCTTGGGGGACAGGAGGTAATGGCCCGCATCCACCTTGGCCAGCATGTCCTTTCCCTCTTTGTTCACCAGGGTGTAGGGCAGCCGGCAGGGCTGGGCGCACCGGCCCCGGTTGCCACTGCGGCCTCCGATCAGGCTGCTCATCAGGCACTGGCCGCTGTAGCACACGCACAGGGCCCCATGCATGAACCCTTCGATCTTGCCAGGAGTGGTGCTGCAGATGGTCTTCAGGTCCTTCAGGGTGGTTTCCCGAGCCATCACCGCCTGTTCCATGCCGTTGTGGTAGGTGAACACCGCTCCGGCGGAATTGGTCACCGTCATCTGGGTACTGGCGTGGAGGGGCAGTTCCGGGGCCACCTGCCGAGCCACCCGGATCACCCCCAGATCCTGGACGATGATCCCGTCCACCCCGATATTGTTCAGAAAGCACAAGTATTCTCCCAGGTCGGGCATTTCAGCATCATCCACCAGGGTGTTCACCGTTACATAGATCCGCACCCGATGGAGATGGGCAAAGCGGATGGCCCGGGTCATTTCTTCCGGTCCGAAGTTTTCCGCGTAGGCCCGGGCCCCAAAATGGCTCCCGCCCAGGTATACCGCATCGGCACCGGCGAAGACAGCCGCTTCCAGGGCTTCCCAGGTACCTGCTGGGGACAGCAGTTCGATATCTTTTCTTTCCATGATTGCTCCTTCTATTCCTTCTCAAAAGGGAAAGTTTCCCGTTAATCCTTCATCCATGACTTTTTATTTTACCATATTCTTCCAGCTCTGGCCAGCGCCCCCGGGACGCAGGGATATAAGAAAGGGAGGAGGTGTAGAAAAATTCACACCCCCTCCCTTTCTTATGCCCCTGCTCTACCGTACCTGGAACTTGAACACCCGTTCCCGCAAAGGAACTGCCATGTTCTTGCCATAGACGGCCTTGATCTGGTAACCCCCGGGCTGGGTAAAGCTGGCGAACAGGATGGTGACCCCTGGGGATCCAGCCTGCCCCGTAGGGTTCAGGAGAGGCAGGGTAAAAGAATGGCCCAAGTTGACGAATCCCGGCTGGCTGCTCTGGTCCACCAGCACCCACTGGTTCCCACTGGTAGGATTGGCTTCCATGTACAGAGCCACCAGTTCCCCGGCCTTCAGGTCCAGTGTCATGTCTTCCGCAGCGCTGTCCAGTTTATAGCTGGTCAGCAGCCGGGCTCCTTCTGCTACATTGATGGCCTTCAACAGCTTCGTATAGGGAATCGTGGTATCCAGAGGTCCTTCCGGATGGGAAGCAATCTGGACGCCGTTTTCCGCGAACACATACTCTTTGCCCTGGAGATACTGGGCATATTCCGCTGCATTGGTATACAGCAGATCCTTATCCTCCAGGACTTTGCCCCCGGATACATCCAGGTTCAATCCCCCGTAGACCGTCCGTTCCCCTTCTGCCTTCAGGATCACGCTGAACAGCGTGGGCCGGTTCATGGTCACTTCATAGGAAAGGACAGCCTTGCCTCCTGCAGCCTTGCCCAAGGCATTGGCTTTTTCCTTGATCAGATGGTTCAGGTTGTTCTGCTGGTACGCTTCCTTCAGCCCATCCACAAAGGGGACCTGGCCGGAAGCCTTCCCTTCGGAATAGTCCTGGCGCAGCAGTGTGGTATGGCCAAAAGCCAAAACAGGCAGAGGCAGGGCCAGGGTGATCCCCAAGACCAGGGCTGCTGCCGATCGTTTCATATGCATGGATGGATTCCTCCTTCGAGGGGCACAGCCGTCCCCGATTCTTTTCTTTTATTGTACACGAATTTGGAGGAAAGAAGGATGAAGATTTGAAGAACTAAAACACATACCGGGTATGGAACGGCTCCAAGACGGTGCGGTCCGGTTGGAATACGGCTTTTTCGTGGAGGCGGATATCCCTGCGGCTGGCCAGGATGCCTCTGACAAAAGCCCCTTCGTCCAGGGAAATGCCGCCGGTGGCATACAGATAGGCCTTGTCCAAGCGTACCTCCCTTCCCACCTGCAGCTTCCCGAAGACCAGGATCCGAAAATCGCCTTTTGCGGCAAACGGAGCTTCCAAGGTCAGATCCCGGCCGTGGACCAGCACTGCCCGGCCTCGGAGAGGGCTTCCCCCGCTCCAGGAAAGCCGCTCCGTCCCATAACAGAATTGCCCTTCCAGGGGCATTTCCCTCCTCCTGGCATCCGGCAGGGGCCAGCTCCTGACCTGGGAAAACACCTTTTCCTTAGCGTACAAGGCGTGTTCTGCCCAGCCGTTGGCCCAGATCCCCGTTTCCGGGAAAGCTTTCTCCCCTTCTGTACCCGGCATGGTGATTTCATACCGGCTGCCCTGCATCACAGGTTCCCCGGTCCTATGGCGGAGCTGGAGCCGTTCCTGCCGGAGCAGGTCCTGGGTCCCGCCTTTGGTTTCCAAGACAAGAGAGACTTCCGGGCTGTGGGTGCCCCAGGAAACCGGCGGCAGCCTGCATTCTCCAGAAGCTGCGAAAAAAGGTTCCCCTTCCCGGATCCGAGCCAGGCTTTTCACCAAGATGGCCCACTGCCGGCTCTCCTGCTGGAGTTTCTGGGTTTCCAGATCCTGGACCGCCAGGCGCAGGAGTGCCCAGGAAAAACTCCCCAGGAGAGCCAGCCCTGCCAGCAGCAAGGGTGTGAGCATCCCGGGCACCCGTTTACTGACCATAGGAAAACACCTCCTGGAATCTTTTTTTCACCCCCGTCTTCCGGTGGACCAGGGTCATTTTCCACAAAAGTCTCCCAGGGGCTGTCTGTTCCACCTGGAAACCTGTGACAGCGATATGCTCCGGGGAAATCGGATTGACCCCGGATTTCCTGCCTTGGGGGTTCCAGGTCCGCCGGTACAGGACAGGACAGCGGGAGGAAGGAGATTCCTTCACATAATAATCCCGCCGGGCGAACCCCGGTCCTCCATAGCACCGCACCACGGTTCCTTCCGGCCCTTCCGCCACCTGCACCTGTTCTACATCGAAAAGGAACCGAGCCTCCAGACGGGCATGGAGATCCTGTTCTATCCGGTCCATTTCCGCCTGGAGACAGAGCTGGCCCAGGGCTCGATATCCATGGGGAACTGCCTGAAGGAGCAGCCCCAGGAGAGCCATGCCCAGGAAAAGTGCCAGATAGCCTTCAGCCACCAGGCTTCCCGGGATCTTTTTCATAGCACCCATAGGTACAAAGGTTCCTTTCTCCCTGGCGAAGGGTCACTTTCCGCAGCACAACCCCCGGCATCCCTTCCACAGGGTCCCGCCGGATTTCTGCCTGGAACACGTTTTCCCAAGGGGGAGGCAGGGTCCCGTTATCCAGCAGGTACACTGCTGCCCGGCTGGCTTCTTCCAGCGTACGCCGTGCCAAGCAGGATTTCAGTCCCGCCTGGAACATTTCCAGGGCCATGAGCCCTCCCAATAAGACACACAGACAGGCTGCCAGTCCATCCAGCAGCAGGAAGCCTGCCTCTTTCTTACGGTGTCCCATAACTCATCCTCCCGGTCACCGGTTCAAAAGTCAGCGTCTGCTCCAGCCCAGGCCGGGATACGTGCCGAAGGGTCAGGGTCAGGGGCGCTTCCACATTCCCCCCCGGCGTGAAGCCCCCGCCAGCCCCGGAAAGGACGATTCCCTGGAGTCCCATCCGGGGAAAGTCCAGGATGGTTTTCCGCCGGGTCCCGGCTGTTGCATAGAACTTTTCCCCATCCGGAGTGCAGCGGAAGCGGATATCATAATGGTGAAGATATTGGGTCCGCTGCTGGAGGGAAGTCAGGGCACCGGCCAAAGCCCGTTCTGCCAAGAGCATCTGTCCCTGGAAAAGCCAGATCCTCCCCAGCCCCAGACAGGGAAGGAGGAGCCCCAGACCCACAAGAGCCAGGCTCATCCCCAACAGGAGATCGGCCAGGAAGAATCCTGGCCGCCGTTTCCTTTCCTTTTTCATGGTTTCTCTCCGGAAGCGTTTCCCTGTTTTTCTCCCAGCTGGTCGCTGCGCACCGTATTGCCATTGCTCAGCTGTGCGGTGAAAATGACCGGATCAGCAGCCCCATCCTGGATCTGGATCCCCTTATAGTCTCGGTTGGGTACGTACTTCCCTTCCACCAGGGCAGCCAACGTCACTTCTTCCCCGCCTTTCTCCATCCGATACAGCTGGGCTCCGCTTTCCAGCAGGGCCATGTCCGAGATCAGCTGGGTGTCCCTGGACTTATTGATGGCATTGCGGATGGACGGCAGCAAAAAGGCAGCCAGGCCGCCTACGATGGCCAGGACCGCCATCAGCTCGATCAGGGTAAAACCAGGTTTCTTTTTCCGTTGGATCGTCTCGTTGCAAGTCATGTTCTTCTTCTCCTTTCAGTTCAATAAGGGCAGACCCTGGATCAGATCACACAGGGGGGACAAGAGGAGGGCCATGAGGCTGGCGCAGCCTCCTGCCAACAGGACCAGCAGGGCCGGTTCCAAAAGGGTCTTCCCGTTCTTCAGCCTGCTCTGGAAATCCTGGTCCAGGATATGGGCTGCTTCCGTCAACAGGGCCGGCAGCTGGCCGCTCTCTTCCCCCAGGGCCATGAATTCTACCGTTAAGGGACTGTACAGCAAGGGTGCCTGTCGGGCTGCATCTGCCAGGGAGGATCCAGACAGGACGGCCCGCTCCAGCCTGGCCGCCTGGATCCGAAAAATCCCGGCCGGCAGGATCCCTGCAGCCTGGGGAAGGGCCTGATCCAAGGGCAGTCCGCCCCGCAGGAGCAGTGCCAGGAGCCGTAAGAAACGGATTTCCCAAAAGGACCGGACCAGCCGGGATACCAGGGGACAGGAGAGCAGCCAGCGTTCTCTCCATTTCCAGAGGGAAAGAGAGAGACCCCCCAGGGCCAGACCTCCTAACAGCAGGAACAGAGGCTGGCTCTGGAAAAACCGCTGCACAGCCAAGAGACCCTGGAATCCCCTGCCAGGCTGCAGCCCCAAGGAGGCGTACAGATCTCCAAACAAAGGCAGCAGCCACCAGCAGAAACAGACCGTGATGACCAGGGCCAGGCACAGGACTAGAGCTGGATACAAGCAGGCTTGGAGGATTGTTTTCTGATTCTCCCGTTTTTTCTGATAAAAAAGAGCCAATTGTTGGAAAATAAATGGCAACTGCCCGCTGTTCTCTCCTGCTTCGGCCAAAGGCGCTGCCAAGTCCCCTGCCTGTCTTTTCTGCCGGGCCAGCACCTGGGAAAGAGACATCCCCCGCTGCAGATCCCGTTCCAGCGCTCGGCAGAAAGCCGCAGCTCCCAGGGATCCGTGTCCCTCCAGGGCCCGCAAAGCCCGGAGGATGGGCAGCCCGCCCTGGAGCAGGAGTCCCAGCTTGCGGAAAAAAGTCTCCCGTTCCAGATTGGACAGTCCTTTCCCTCCCAGGAAGAGCTTCCGGAGCGGACTGACCGGACGGACCTGCAGGATATGAGGGAACTGACCGGCCAGTTCCAGCCCCGCATCCTGGAGGCTTTCTGCAGCCATGATCCCTTGCAGGACTCTCCCTTCCCGGTTCCTGGCTTTCCAGCTGTAATAGGGCATTTCTTCACCTCCCTTCTCTTACTCCCTTTCGGGACAGAAAGGAAAAATCCTTCCCACACCGTCATTAAGTGCAAGAAAATCGGCATTTCGTGAAAAAAGGGGGTGTTGCATGTGCAACACCCCCGGTCTCATAAGCCGCATAGCGGCTCGGTCTCGTGTCTCGAGTCTCGAGTCTCGAGACGAATGAGAAATTTGCAAGCAAATTTTTTGAATGTACAAACCCTAATCTGCTAACGATAAGATATTCGTTTCTATATCCAGCACGATACTGGTTCTACA
>SFHH01000002.1 GCA_004555735.1 Acidaminococcus fermentans | reverse complement strand
CGTTTCTATATCCAGCACGATACTGGTTCTACACCTTCAAAAGAACCTGGCCATGGGGACAGGTTCTATCCAACGGCTCGAGACTCACGACTCGAGACCTCAAAAAGGGGTTGTTGCGCATGCAACAGCCCCTTTTTCTTACTCTTCCTCGCTGACCGTATTCACTACAGCCAATGCAGCTACCTTGTCTCCTTCGTCCAGATCCATGAGCTTGACACCCTGGGCATTCCGTCCGTAGGTAGAGATATCAGCCGCATTCATCCGGATGATGATACCCGCTGCAGAGATCAGCATGATTTCCTGAGACTCATTGATGAATTTGGAACCGACGATCAATCCCGTCTTATTGGTCACCTTCAGGTTGATGATGCCTTTGCCGCCCCGGCTCTGGACCCGGTATTCGGAAATATCGGTGCGCTTGCCCTGTCCCTTATCCGTGACAGTCAGCACTTCTCCCGTATCATCCACACAGCTATCCATGGAAACCACACTGTCATGGGGCCGCAGGCTGATGCCCCGCACTCCATGGCTGGTCCTTCCCATAGGCCGTACATCCTCTTCCAGGAAGTGGATGGCATACCCATCCCGGGTAGCCAGCAGGATATCGTTGTGGCCGCTGGTCAGCTTCACATCGATGAGCTCTTCCCCTTCGTCCAGGTTGATGGCAATCAGGCCGCCCTTCCGGGCGGATTTGAACTCGCTGACGCTGGTCCGTTTCACAACCCCCAGATTGGTGGCCATGAACAGGAATTTCTTCTCATCCTCGCTGATGCCGCTCTTCACTGCGATCACTGCATTGACCTTCTCATTCTCTTCCAGAGGCAGTAGATTGCGGATGAAAGTCCCCTTCGCCGTCCGGCTGGCTTCCGGGATCTCGAATCCCTTCTGCCGGTAGACACGGCCCCGGTTGGTGAAGAACAGGATATTGTCATGGGTGCTGGCCATGAGCAGATGTTCCGAGAAATCTCCCTTGACCTTGTTGTCTTCCTTGACGATCTTTCCGCTGCCGGCTTTGATGCCCCGGCCGCCCCGATTCTGGTTCCGGAAATTGGTCAAAGCCTGGCGTTTGATATAACTCTGGTGGCTGATGGTGATCACCACGTCTTCTTCGGCGATCAGATCTTCCGTTTCCAGGTCCCCGGTATCCGGCACAATGGAAGTCCGGCGGGCATCCCCGAACCGTTTCTTCACATCCAGCAGGTCTTCCCGGGCGATTCCCATGATCTTGTGTTCATCACTGAGCACATCTTCCAAATAGGCGATGGTGGCCATGACTTCTTTGTATTCGTCCTCGATCTTCTGCCGTTCCAGACCGGTGAGGCGCTGGAGGCGCATATCCAGGATAGCCTGGGCCTGGCGTTCGCTGAGGCCGAATTTCTCTATCAAGGCAGCTTTGGCCACATCTCCGTTAGCACTGGCCCGGATGGTGGCGATATACCGGCATTTCCGGGTGAGGACGTTCTTCTGGTGGTGCAGATAATATTCCAGGATCTGCTTCAGATTCAGGATCCGAGGATGGCCGTTGACCAAGGCCAGCATGATGATACCGAAAGAATCCTGGAGCTGGGTATGCTTGTACAGCTTATTCAGCATGATTTCCGGGACCACATCGCTGCGCAGTTCGATGACGATGCGCATGCCCTTCCGATCCGATTCATCCCGCAGGTCAGTGATCCCTTCCAGGGTCTTGTCCTGGACCAGATGGGCGATGTTTTCGATGAGTTTCGCCTTGTTCACCTGGTAAGGGATCTCTGTGACCACGATCCGGTTCTTGTTCTTGGGCATAGGTTCCACATGGGCTTTGGCCCGGACCTTTACCACGCCTCGGCCGGTGGTGTAAGCCTGACGGATCCCAGAAAGTCCCAGGATCTTGGCCCCGGTGGGGAAATCAGGCCCCTTGACCGCCGTCATCAGCTGCTCGACGGTGGCATCCGGATGGTCGATGAGCATCACGCAGGCATCCACCACTTCCCCCAGATTATGAGGAGGGATATTGGTGGCCATCCCTACTGCGATCCCAGCGGATCCATTGATCAGGAGGGCCGGTACCTTAGCGGGCAGCACCGTAGGTTCCTTCAGGGATTCATCGTAGTTGGGGATGAAATCCACCGTATCTTTTTCGATATCCCGGAGCATCTCCACCGCGATTTTCCCCATGCGGACTTCCGTATACCGCATGGCAGCTGCCGGGTCGCCGTCCACAGAACCGAAGTTCCCATGGCCGTCCACCATCAGATACCGGGTAGAGAAATCCTGGGCCAGACGCACGATGGCATCATATACCGAAGAATCTCCATGGGGATGATATTTCCCCAAAACATCGCCCACGATACGGGCACTTTTTTTATACGCCTTGTTGGGCAGCATCCCTGCCTCATTCATGGCATAAAGGATGCGGCGGTGGACCGGTTTCAAGCCGTCCCGCACATCCGGCAGAGCCCGCTGGACAATGACGCTCATGGCGTAGTCGATATAGCATTTCTGCATCTCGTCTTCGACATAAACGGGGATCACTTTGCCTGCAGTGATGGTCTGCTTGTCATTCTGCTGATCATCCACGTTCTCACGCTTCCTTCCTGCGTCTTATGACGCGGTCATTTCCAAAGGAGATCATAGACCTGTTTGCCGATCAGCACCACAGTCATGATCAGATAGAGGGTGCGGATATACCCCACCCCTTTTTTTATAGCAAACTTCGCGCCCAGCCGGGCTCCGGCGATTTCCACCAGTCCCATAGGCAGAGCATAGGCCAGATAGACCCGCCCCAGCAGCAGGAAAGCCACCAGGCCTCCGATGTTGCTGGCCAGGTTCAGGGCTTTGGTATTCCCTGCTGCCGTCACGAAGTCATACCCGAAATACAAAAATCCGAAAATCAGGAACGAACCGGTACCCGGTCCGAAAAAACCGTCATACATCCCCAGGAACCAGGCCATAGCAGCCATCCCCAGAGCCATGGAACGGGTCACCGTCCCCATTTGGCCCACGCCGTCCCAGTTCTTGCGGCGGTAGGTATAAAAAGCCGTACCCACCAGGGCCAGGACCACGATGATCCGCAGCAGCTGTTCCGGGAGCAGATAAGCAATGCAGGCTCCGGCTCCGCTGCCCAGGAAAGACAGGGGCATCAGCTTCAGGATCTTCGGATCCACCTTGCCGGAACGGGCAAAGGTGAAAAAACTGGTGACCGCTCCGATGGAAGCGGCAAATTTGTTGGAGCCCAGGGCATAGGGCGTGGGGACGCTGGTGGCCATGAAAGCCGGCAGGGTGATCAGTCCGCCGCCTCCTACTGCCGCATCGATGAAAGATCCCACAAAACCGGCTGCCATCAGGAAAAGCAGGTCCTGCCAATGGAATTCCAGCATGGATTTACTCCTTCCAAGTGAAATAGACGCCGACAATCCCCTTTTGGCAGGAAGCCTGCAGGACTGGCTCCGTCATCTTGTTACTCACCGCATAGGGATTGTCCAGCCGGAGTTCCGCCTGAACAAGGGGCCAGCGGACGCCGTCGATGCTGACCTGGCACACAGGAGACAAGGGCAGCAGGCTGACGGCCCGGGGCCGGGTCTTCCCTGCCGTAAAGGAAAGCCTCTCCCCAGGCAGCAGATAACAGAGGACTTCCTGTTCATCGGCCAGCAGCGCAGAACCTCCCCGCTGCACATAGGCCAAAAGGGTATAGAGATTGCCGAAAAGATGATCGGCCCGACCGCCCCAGATACCGGTGGCCAGGACGGTCCGGTCCTGGGGCAGATCCTGGAGGACCAGGGACAGATCTGTATCATCTTTGTTCACTGGATACGTTTTGGCCCGGGCTCCCTGCCGGACAAACCCATCCCAAACCCCTGGAGCCACACTGTCCCGATCCCCATAGAGAAAACCAGGCACCACACCAGCGGCTTTGCAGTGATCGGCCCCCCGGTCTGCCGCTGCCACTGGATAAGCCGCAGCCGTTTTCCGCAGCCATTGGGGATCTGGCCGGCGGCCGCCGGCCACCACTACAATCCTCTCTCCACCCGGACGGCTCAGCTGGATCCGTCCCTGGGGCAGCTGGATACCCTGATTCATACCTGCTCTCCTTAAAAGTCCAGATTGGTCACTTTTCCTGCATTTTCTTCGATGAACTGTCTACGAGGCTCTACTTTATCCCCCATGAGGACGGAAAAGACGGAATCCGCCGTAGCTGCATCTTCCAGCTGGACCTGGAGCACCGTACGCTTGCTGGGATCCATGGTGGTCTCCCACAGCTGTTCCGGGTTCATTTCCCCCAGCCCTTTATACCGCTGGACATAGGGATTGTTCTGCCGCCCTACTTCATCCAGTTTCTTCTGGAGTTCCTCATCGCTGTAGGCATAAGTATGCTTCTTGCCCGTCCGGACCAGATAGAGAGGCGGCTGGGCGATGAATACATTCCCATGGATGATCAAAGGTTTCATATACCGGTAGAAAAAGGTCAGCAGCAAGGTCCGGATATGGGCTCCGTCCACATCCGCATCGGTCATGATGATGATTTTTCCATAGCGTGCCTTACTGATATCGAATTCATCACCGATGCCGCAGCCGAAAGCCGTGATCATGGCACGGATTTCCTGGCTGTTGAGCATCTTGTCCAACCGGGCCTTTTCCACATTCAGGATCTTCCCCCGGAGCGGCAGGATGGCCTGGAAGTTCCGGTCCCGTCCCTGTTTGGCACTGCCCCCTGCAGAATCCCCTTCTACCAGATAGATCTCGGTTTCAGCCGCATTCTTGCTGGAACAGTCAGCCAGTTTCCCAGGCAGGCTGCTCACTTCCAAAGCAGACTTCCGCCGTGTCAGGTCCCTTGCTTTTCGGGCAGCAGACCGGGCACGGTTAGCCATGATGGCTTTTTCGATGATTTTTTTCGCAACGGGAGCATTTTCCTCGAAGTACTCCGTCAGGGCTTCGGTCACCATATTGTCCACGATGCCCCGGACTTCACTGTTCCCCAGCTTGGTCTTGGTCTGTCCTTCGAACTGAGGTTCCCGGACTTTCAAGCTCATGACGCAGGTAAGCCCTTCCCGTACATCGTCCCCAGACAGATTTTCCTCATTGTCCTTGAGCATCCCGTTCTTCCGGGCATAATCGTTGATGCAGCGGGTCAGGGCCTGCTTCAGGCCGGCCAGATGGGTGCCCCCTTCTTCCGTATTGATATTGTTCACAAAGGTATAGATATTTTCCGTGTAGGCGTCCGTATACTGCATGGCCACTTCCACGATGGTATCCTGGCGTTCCCCTTCCACATAGATGGGCTTGTCATGGAGGGGTTCCTTGCCCTTGTTGATGAACTCCACAAAGGAAACGATGCCGCCCTCGTAATGGAAGGTCTCATCCTGTCCGCTCCGTTCATCGGTGAGCTGGATCTTGACGCCCTTGTTCAGGAAGGCCAGTTCCCGGATCCGGTGCTTCAGGGTATCATAGCTGTAGACCGTTTCGGTGAAGATGGTATCATCCGGCCAGAAGGTGACGCTGGTGCCGGTTTCCTTTTCCGGACACGCCCCTTTCACATACAAAGGACGGGTGGTCTTTCCTTTGGCAAACTCGATGCCATAGACCTTCCCGTTCTTCTTGACTTCCACCACCATTTTTTTGCTCAAAGCATTGACGCAGGAAACCCCTACCCCGTGGAGCCCGCCGGAGACTTTGTACCCTCCGTCCCCGAACTTGCCTCCCGCATGGAGGACGGTCATGACCACTTCAATGGCCGGTTTCCCCACTTTGTGCATTTCCACTGGGATGCCCCGCCCATTGTCCGTGACCGTGATGCTATTGTCCGGATGGATCGTCACGTGGATATGGTCGCAGTATCCGGCCAGGGCTTCATCGATGCTGTTATCGATGACTTCATACACCAGATGGTGCAGTCCCCGTCCGCTGATGCTGCCGATATACATACTGGGACGTTTCCGCACGGCTTCCAGGCCTTCCAGGACCTGGATCTGTTCCGCCCCGTAATCACCGTGGACGGCAATCTCTTCTTCAATCGTCTGTTTCTTTTTCGCCATACAAACCTCCCGATGTCAGCGTTTTTGCAGGGTCCTGCTGGAAATCCCTGAGAGGATGATCTTATCCCGGGTCACCACGCAGCTGGAAGGCGGAAAATCTTCTGTCAGGTCGATGACATTTGCTTTCCCCAGTTTGGGTCTCAGGAAAAACCGGTAGATATTCGTCCGTTTGTTCCGGATATCGAAGATCCCGATGATTTCATCGCAGCGGACCACATAATTATTTCCTACGTGCAGGTACATAATAACGGCTCCTTTTGGCTTTTTCCAACGTGCGCTGGATGGTCTCCTCCTGGAGTTCTTCCGGATGGAGACCGGTTTCCAAGAGCACGGCAAAAGCCTTCTCCTGGGCAGTCGCCTGGGGAGACAGGGCCTGGTTCAGAGCCCATTCTCCCAGTACTGCCTTCACGTCAGTAAATGTTATTCTATCACATTTCACCAGTTCCCGGCAATCTTCATAGCGGAGCCAAGGCCGGAGCACCAGCTGCTTCCGGATTTCCCGGCGCAGGGCCTGGTTCTGTTCCCGGCGGCAGGCCGAACAGATCTCTTCTTCCCCGATCAAGGGGACTCCACAGATCGGGCAGCGGCGGGAAGGATCCACCTTGGGCATGAAAGGTCCCGTTTCCTCCCTGGGCTGGGATTCCTCCTGGATGATGCCATGGTAAAATTTCAGTTCCCGCAGGATCCGCTTCCGGCCCTGCAGGGCCGGGAGCAGCTGCCGGTTCAATTGCCCCAGCAGTCTGCCCTGCATCATATGGAGCTGGTTGGACCACATGGGATTGTCCGTATGGATATACAGCGTCCCCTGATCCAGCTTGTAGGGCTGGGAATGATTGGCTGCCGTATGACCGATGATTTCCGCCCAATGGCTCCGCAGCCAGTGGAGCAGGAACTGTTGCCGGGCCCAAGGGGTCCGCAGCACTTTCAGGACCAGGAGTTCTGAATCTTTCATCCTTCTGCCTCCAGTCTCCCTTCCCGTACCCGATACGCCGCAGCATCGCCCTGGACAGGAGCCAGGGAACGGTCATTCACCGTAAGGAAGGTCTGCACCGTCCCATTGATGAAACCCAGCAGTTTTTCCCGGCGGTGTTCATCCAGTTCGCTGAGCACATCGTCCAGGAGCAGGACCGGATATTCCTCCCGGACGGAACGGATGAATTCCAATTCGGACAATTTCAGGGCCAAGGCCGCCGTCCTTTGCTGCCCCTGGGACCCATAGATCCGCAGGGGACGTCCTGCATGGAAGATTTCCAGGTCATCCCGATGAGGTCCCAGGCTGGTATAGCCCCGGAGATAGTCCAGCTGATGCCGCTGCACCAGCTGTTCCCGATAGAAGGCCTCCCAGGCTCCCGGCCCGGGATTTTCCTCCAGGACGGCTTCTCCCCGGCCTTGTTTCTGGACATAAGAAAGCGCCAGTGCTCCCTGGGTACCGGTAATGCCGTCATAGACCTGCTGGGCCGCCGTCCGGATCCCTTCCAGCGCCCGGAGACGGAAATCCAGGATCCCCCCTGCCGGCCGGGCCAGTGCCTCATCCCAGACAGCCAGCTGAGCTTCCTCCAATTTTTCCCGTTCCCGGCACTGTTTCAGGAAACGGTTCCGCTGCTGGAGTACTCGATTGTACTGGGTCAGGAGATCATAATAGACGGGACTGGTCTGGGCGATCTCCATATCCAGGAATTTCCGGCGCAGAGCCGGATCTCCTTTGACCAGCTGCAGATCGTCCGGGGTAAAGAGGACCAGGTTCACACGGCCATACTGTTCCCGGGGGCTCACCGGATTCCCATTCAAGAGATTCTCTTTTTTCAGCCTTCCCCGTTCCTTGTACCGTTTCACCAAGAGACAGCTAGATCCATATCGGTCTCCATACTGCAGTTCTGCGGCCCATTCTTCCTCCCCGAAGCTGGGGATTTCTTCTTCATGCCGAGTCCGGAAGGAAAAGCCCCGGGCCGCCAGATAGATACCTTCCAGCAGGTTGGTCTTCCCCTGGGCATTGTCTCCATAAAAAATAGTTATATCATGTCCCAGTGGGATGGACACTTGCTGGTAATTCCGGAAATGGAGGAGCCGGAGGTGTTCCAGGCGCATCAGAAAATGACCCGGACCGGCGTCAGGATATACGTATAACTGGCATCGCCTTCCGGCATCAGCCGAGCCGGAGACAGGGATGTATTGGTCTCCAGGCTGATCTGCTCACTGCCGCAGTTCTTGAAGAAGTCCATCATATAGCGGGAATTGAAGGCAATGTTCAGAGGCAGGGATTCCCCGATGGTCTGGCAGGAAATGATTTCCTTGCCCTGGCCCATATCACTGACAGCAGAAGAAAGGATGATCCCATCCGTATCGATGGCCAGCCGTACGATGTTGTAATCGGACTGAGAGAACAAGGCCACCCGCTGGATGGCTTTTTCCATATCGACCCGGTTGAATACCGTACGGTTGCTGAAAGAAGGAGGAATAGGTCGTTTGTAATCAGGGAATTTTCCTTCAATCAGGCTAGAAATAATGGTCAGATTTCCGACTTTGGCCATGATCTGCCGTCCCTGGAGGCTCAAGGTCACAGGTTCAGGCAGTTCTCCGTTCAGATTGCTGCGGATTTCCTTCAGGAGACGGGCGGGGATCAGCATGGAAAATTCACTGTCATCGGCCTCTTCCAGTTCAGATTCTTTGATGGCCAGACGATGGGTATTGGTCCCCACTGCCGTCAATCCTTTCCCTGCTTTCTCCAGGTAAACTCCGGTGTACAAAGGACGGCTGGCATCGGTGGAACAAGCATAGACCGTAGTATCGATCAGTTTTCCGATGACGTCTTCCGACAGCTGAAGAGTCCGTTCTCCCTGGAAATGGGGCATAGCGGGATATTCTTCCGGATCCATCAGAGGGATATGATACTGCCCTCTGGCCTTAGCTGCTTTCAAGGTCATTTCCTTTTCACCAGGAAGCTGCTGAAGCGTCAGGACTTCATCAGGATCGAACCGTGCCAGGAGATCGCCGATCGCCTTCGCAGGAATCAGGATATCTCCGGGTTCCTCTCCATTTACCTCTAATTCTTTATTCATCATGTAGGTGTTATCCATAGCGATCAACTGCAGCTTATTTCCCTGGAGGATTACATGGATCCCAGAAAAAATCGGGGCATTGTTGCTGGATGAAATGGCTCTTTTGACGATATTGACGCTTTGCGCCAGTTCTTTGCTTTCACATGAAAACTGCATGGCAGTACCTCCTTGTTTCTAAGTCGATAAAATATTAAAAATCCGTAGTCTTCGTAGTAGGGCCTGTGGGTATGTGGAAAAGTCCTCAAAGCCTTGAAGAGAGCCAGGAAAGCAAAGAGGATAACTATGTGGATAACCCTTGTCCAGTTATCCACATATCCACTTTTGCAAGGACTTTGACAGTTATCCACAATTTTACGAACAAGTTATACACAGTATTATCCACAACTTGTGGATAACTAGGATGGCAATCTGCTTCCTGGCTCATTTTTTCAGGTCTTCTATGAGTTTGGCCAGCTGCCGTTCCAGATTGGTATGTGTTTTCTTATCTTCAGCGATTTTTTCACAGGCGTGGAGAACTGTGGTATGATCCCGTCCGCCAAAATATTCGCCGATCCGAGGCAGAGAAAGATCTGTCAGTTCCCGGGTCAGATACATAGCAATCTGCCGGGGATAGGCGATGGAACGGGTCCGTTTCTTAGCCTTCAGATCTTCTACCCGGATTTTGTACTGGGCTGCCACCAGTTCCTGGATGGCGTCCACGGTGATGACTTTTTCTGTGGTGCTGCCCATATCCAAGTCTTTGAGAGCCTTCCGAGCCAGTTCCATAGTAACAGGCTGCTGATTCAGGCTGGCAAAGGCACGGACTTTCGTATAGGCGCCTTCCAATTCACGGATATTGGTCTTTACATTGGTGGCGATGAGCTGGATGACTTCCAGAGGAAACTCCAAGTGGTCTTTTTCCGCCATGTTCCGTAAGATGGCACTGCGGGTCTCAAAATCAGGATGGTTGATCTCGATGATCAATCCCTGCATGAAGCGGCTGGTCAGCCGTTCTTCCAAGGTATCCAGTTCTTTGGGAGGACGGTCGCTGGAGATGATGATCTGTTTGTCTGCCTGTTTCAGCGCTTCAAAGGTATGGAAGAATTCTTCCTGGGTGGATTCTTTTTTCCGCAGGAACTGGATATCATCGATGAGCAGCACGTCGATGTTCCGATACTTGTTCCGGAAGGCTTCGTTGGTGTTGTGCTGGATGGCTCCGATCAGTTCGTTGGTGAATGTTTCACTGGAAGTATACAGGATCTTCATCTGGGGAAGTTTTTGATGAATGTAGTTGCCGATAGCATTCATCAGATGGGTCTTGCCCAGACCGGGGTCACTGTATAGGAAAAGGGGATTGTAGCTTTTGGCCGGTGCATTGGCCACACCCATGGAGAAATTGAAGGCTTCTTCATTGGATTTGCCCCGGATGAAGTTGTCGAAAGTATATTTGGGAGAAAGATGGGAGTCGAATTCCTGGGAGACCGGTCGGGTCTGGGAAGGCGCTTCCGGCGGAGTTGTCGGAACAGGAGCCGGAGCAGGGGAAGGATCCGGAAAAAGTGTCTGCTGGACCTTGGGAGTTTCTACGATGGCCATGGAGATCTTCATGGGCCGTCCGCAGATCTGGGAGAGGCTTTCTTCCAAGATAGGAAGGTAGCGTTCCTGAATCGTGAGCATAGTAAAGTTATTGGGGACATCCAGCAAAAGGCTGTCTTCTGTGAGGCTGCGTGGATGCGCCGGATCCAGCCAGATTTTCCAGTTGCCGGCTTCACCGCTGGCGGCTACGGCAGCAAGCATTTCGGCCCAGATCTGGGCCAGGTTTTTCGTCATCATATCCGATCCATCCTTTGTGATTTGATAGAGATTCCATTATACCATGAACCTGTGGAAAAATCTGTGGACAGTGTGGATAACTTCACTTTAGGAAGAGCGGAAAAAGCGCTAGAGAGCTTCTTTCCCAGTTATCCACAAAATCCAGGTTATACACAGGAAGTTATCCACAGCTGTGGATAACTGATTTCTACCTCGCTTTCAGCGATTGAAAAGCCGCTCCCAGAAACTGCGTTTCTTCAGCCGTTCGGCTTCTTCTTCTGCCGCTTTGGCACGGGCCTCCGCTTCGGCAATCCGGCTATGGGCTTCCTGCAGATTGACGGCTGCCGTTTCTTTGGCTGCGGTCAGAGCACCGATCTGCTGTTCCTTGAGACGCAGGACGGCTTCCTGCTGGTCGGCTCTGGCTTGGGCCGCATCTCTGGCTTGGGCTAGGTCTTGGAGCTGGAGTTCTTTTTGTTCTGACTGGGCTTTATATTCCAAGTACTGGACCTTTTCCTGGGTCAGCTGTTGGGTAACACTCATTTCTGCAATCAGCTTCTGCTGGACTTTGCCCAATTGATCCTGGACGGTATTCATCTGGATCAAGAGCATCTTGTTTTCCTGGCGCAGCTGTTCCAGTTCTTCATCCTTATTTTGTTCATAGACGATGACGGGATTTTCCGAACGTTTTCCATCCAGGAATTGGACGGCTTCATCGTCCAGCATAAGGAACCGGTTCTGTTTGACCAGATGGCCTTCTAGTTCTTCTTCATACCGTTTGATCTGTTTCCGGATGGCTTCATAGGAAACTCCTTTTTGTTTGGCATAGTCTTTGATGGTGATCATGACAGGCATCCCTCAGTATGGTGTAGATTTCTGGAACAGGAAAGAACTGCCGAATGGGCCGCAGTTCCTCAAACAACTGGCTTCTGACAAACTTCATACAACGTTGTATTTCAAAGGAGCCAGGATGTTCCAAAGGTTGTATGGATATAGTATAGCATATTTGTCCGGGCTGTGGATAAAAGATTCCTGATAAAGGAGAGGGGAGGCATGGACAGGGGGTCCAGAGGTTTTCCACAGGAAGAAGAGTTTTCCACTGAAAGTTATCCACAGGTGTGGATAACTTTGGGGATAAGACCATTTCATGGGGCTGGAGGGAAAAGAAGGGGTGTGGATATCTTTTAAAGGGTCACGAGTCATGACCCGCAGCCCGCGACCGGGGGTGTGAACTTTTCACACCCCCAATTGCCCTGTCTCCAGTGGACATGTGGATAAGTTTGGGGATAAAGTCGAAAAGATGGCCTGGAATAAGGGATTCCAGCTTTTCCACAGGAAGAAAAGTTTTCCACTGGAAGTTATCCACAGGTGTGGATAACTTTGGGGATAAGACCATTTCATGGGGATTTCGGCCTTTTTAAGGGCTTCAGGTCCTGTGGAAAACTGAATTGGGACAAAAAAAGAAATCCCTGTTCCTGTACAAAGAGCAGGGACAGGGATTACAGAGAAATTAAATCAAAGGGAAGTTTATGAGAAAACTGTGTGTCTTGGATATCAGCAGCCAAAAAGCTCTATTTTTTCAGTTCACGGATCAGTTCTTCGATTTCCCGGTTCAGTTCGGGATTTTGCTGTCGGTCTTTCTGGATCTTTTCACAGGCATGGATAATGGTACTATGATCCCGTCCGCCGAAACATTCGCCTATTTTTTTCAGGGACAGCCCGGCCATCTCTTTGGTCAGATAGATAGCGATCATCCGGGGGACGGTAATCCGCTTCGTCCGTTTCTTTTCGATCAATTCTGAACGATGGAGCCGAAAATGGTCCGCCACCTGCTGTTGGATGGTATCCACTGTGACGAATTGCGGGGGAGTGAGGAGATTCAGTTCTTTCAAGGCGGCTCGGCTGAGCTCCAGGGTGATAGGCTGTCTGGTCATACTGGCATAGGCACAGATCCGATTGTAAGCGCCTTCCAGCTCCCGGACATTGCTGGTGACACTGCTGGCAATGAGCAGGATCACGTCATTGGGGAAAAGGACACCTTCCTTATGGGCTAGGTTCTGGAGGATGGCCATACGGGTTTCCAGGTCCGGATGCTGGATATCTGCTGTCAGGCCAGAATTGAAGCGGCTGATCATCCGCTCTTCTAGGGTATCCAGTTCGGCTGGTGGGCGGTCACTGGAAATGATGATCTGCTTGTTGGCTTTTTCCAAGGTGTTGAAAGTGTGGAAAAATTCCTCCTGGGTGGATTCCTTGTTCCGCAGGAACTGGATATCGTCGATGAGCAGCACATCGATATTCCGATATTTCTCCCGAAAGGCTTCCAGCCGATTGTGTTCTACGCTTTCGATCAGTTCATTGGTGAAAGTTTCGCTGGAGATATACAGCACTTTCATTTCCGGATGGTTCTGCAGGATCTGGTTGCCAATGGCATTCATCAGATGGGTCTTGCCCAAGCCGGAATCACTGAATAAGAAAAAAGGGTTGTAGGCGAAGGCGGGATTGTTGGCCACGGCCATGGAGGCTGCTTTGGCAAAACGGTTAGAATTGCCTACGACAAAATTATCGAAGGTATAGCGGGGAGAAAGGTTAGTGATAAAAGGGCGGGAAAGAGCCGTTTTCCTTTTCTTTTCTGGAATTTTGGGAGGAAGGGGAGGGTCCTGCTCCTGTTCTGCAAAGAGATCCAGTTCTATGGGCTTTTTTTTCGGCATGGCAAACCTCCTTTCTCCTCTGAGGATTTTTTTTCATTATAGCATATTCCTGCCATGTGGATAAGTAGGCTGCTGAAAGGAGAAAAAGAGCAGGCCAGCCCTGTTTAGAAGGTTTTCCACAGGAAAAGGAGTTTTCCACAGAAAGTTATCCACAGGTGTGGATAACTTTGAGGACAAGTCCGGAAATAGGGGGATGTCCAAGGTTTTTCGAACGGATGTTCTGTGGAAAACTCCTTTCCTTGCATATTTCCAGGAAATTCCCTATAATGGAACAAATAAAAACGGAAACTGGGCAGGGCTCCAGCTGGGCCGGCCTGTGGGAAGGAGAGAACATGATGTCTGGGAAACTGCACATTGCCATTACTGCTGATACCTATCCCTATGCTTCTGAAGTGACCAATTTGGTGGAAGCTCCTTTTGCTCCCCGGGGGCTGGTGGAAGTCCTCGCCCGTTTGGGGGCTGTCCCGGTGATTCTTCCGGATGTTGCCGGTGCGAGGGGAGAAGCGTATGTGGAAATGTTTGATGGGTTGATCCTTCCCGGGGGAGCGGACGTGGATCCTACCCTATTCGGAGAGGAACCAGTTTGGAAAATCGGTCGGACCAACTATAAACGGGATTTGTTCGAACTGGCACTGTTCCGTGCTTTTTATCAGGCCGGCAAACCGATTTTCGGAATCTGCCGGGGCTGCCAGCTGATCAATATTGCCTTGGGAGGCAATGTGTATCAGGATCTGCCCAGTGAAAATCCCCAGTGTACCATCCGCCATTCTCAGGGAGCCCCGGGAGGATATCCTACCCATCATGTGGTCCTGCAGCCCGGCAGCAGCCTGTACGGGACCTTAGGGGAAAAGGCCTATGTGAATTCCCGGCACCATCAGGCTGTCCATCGGATCTCAGAAGCCCTGGAAGTCACGGCAGTGGCCCCGGACGGGGTCCAGGAAAGTGTGGAATCCCATGATCACCGGCAGGTGGTAGCTGTCCAGTGGCATCCGGAAAACATGTGGCAGGACCATCCAGAGCAGCTGCAGCTGTTTGCGGATTTCCTGGAACGGGCAGCAGCGATGCAAAAAGAGGGATGAAAATCCCTCTTTACAAATGGAAAAAAATTTGCTAATATATATTTTATCTGATGCGGGCATAGTTCATTGGTAGAATGAAAGCTTCCCAAGCTTTAGAGGTGGGTTCGATTCCCATTGCCCGCTCCAAATAAAAACAAACCTGTCGCTGAGGCGGCAGGCTTTTTTATTTTCTGGAAGGGCTGGGTATGATATAATACTTTTTTATAGAAAATCTATTTATCTTGTCTGGAACAAATGGGAGGAAAACATGGCAGACTACAATTTACTGCAGAAAAAGATCCTGGCCGATGGGACCATTAAAAGCGGCGATGTGCTGAAGGTGGACAGTTTCCTGAACCATCAGATTGACGTCCCTTTCATCAGTAAGCTGGGGAAGGAATTCTACGAATTGTTCAAAGACCGGCCCATCAACAAGATCCTGACCATCGAAGCTTCCGGCATCGGGATTGCCTGTCTCACCGCCGTCCATTTCCGGGTCCCCGTGCTGTTTGCCAAAAAAAGTGCCGGCAGCAATATGGATAAGGAAGTCTACAGTACGGAAATCAAATCTTTCACCCATAATAAAGTCAACCATGTGGTCGTTTCCAAAAAGTATCTCAATGCGGGAGACCATGTACTGATCATCGATGATTTCCTGGCTAACGGCTGCGCCGTAGAAGGGCTTATCGATCTGGTCCATCAAGCCGGGGCAGAAGTAGAAGGCGTGGGCATTGCCATTGAAAAAGGGTTCCAGGGTGGGGGCGATGCCCTGCGGAAACAAGGGTACGATGTGAAGAGCCTGGCCATCATCGAAAAGATGGATGCTGCCACCGGGTCCATCCTGTTCCGGTAAGGAGGGCCTATGGAAAAAGAAAAACAGCAAGGCCGATCCCTGGATCTGTCCGACCCTATTTACCAGTTTGACGGAGCAATCAGCCTGCAGAAAGCCATTCCCTTTGGGCTCCAGCATGTGCTGGCCATGTTCGTGGCCAATATCGCACCCATCCTGATCGTCACAGGAGCGGTGAAGCTGCCTACGGAGCAGGCAGCTGCCTTGATCCAGGCAGCTATGATCATGGCCGGGGTAGGTTCCCTGTTCCAGATGTTCCCAGTGGGGCCCCTGGGGAGCCGGCTGCCCATCATCATGGGGATTAGCTTCACGTTTGTGTCTACCTTCTGTGTCATCGGGGCCAAATACGGCTATGGAGCTATCTTAGGGGCAGCGTTGATAGGTGGCTGCCTGGAAGGCTGTCTGGGGCTCATTGCCCGCTGGTGGCGCCGGTTCATCCCACCTATCGTTTCTGCCAGTGTGGTGACGTCCATCGGGTTCTCCCTGCTGGGCATCGGTGCCAATTCTTTCGGAGGCGGTTTCGGCAATCCTCATTTTGGGGAAGCCCCTTATATGATCGTAGGGACCGTGACCCTGCTGTCCTGTCTGATTTTCAACATTAAGGCCAAGTCTTTCTACAAACAGCTTTCCGTGCTGTTCGGTCTCGTGGTGGGTTATGTGACGGCCTTTTTCTACGGCATGGTGGATCTGTCTAAGTTAGGTACAGCCGGACTGTTCTCTTTGCCCCAGCCCCTTCCCTATACTTTGGAATTCCATCCGGATGCCATCTTTTCCGTATTCTTGATTTTCCTGGTGTCCGCCACAGAAACTCTGGGAGATACTTCTGCTCTGACGGTGATGGGGTTTGGCCGGAACGCCACGGATAAGGAAATCGAAGGGTCCATCGGAGTGGATGGCTTCATCAGTGCGCTTTCCTCTCTGTTCGGCTGTCTGCCCATCACTTCTTTCAGCCAAAATGTTGGACTGATCGCTATGACCCATGTAGTGAACCGGAAAGCGGTAGCCAGCGGGGCGGCTATCATGATCCTGGCCGGACTGTTCCCGGTACTGGGTGTGATCCTGGCTTCCCTGCCGGAAGCGGTGCTGGGGGGCTGTACCTTGATGATGTTCGGTTCCATCGTAGTCAGCGGGGTCCGTATGCTGGGCAGCTGCGGCTACAGCCAGCGGAATATGATCATTGCCGCCCTGAGCCTGTCCATCGGCATCGGATTTACCCAGAACCCTGCTATTTTCAAGATCTTCCCAGATCTGATGAAAAGCGTCTTCGCCGAAAATTGTGTGGCTGTGGTATTTGTGGTGGCCGTAGTACTGAATTTCATCCTGCCGGAGGAGATGAAATAAAAGAGCTGCCTCTTGGCAGCGTGCTCTCTGTGAATCTGGAGGTGTGTGCAGATGCCTTTCTATGGGATGATGATCCGGCTGAATGGGAAAAATAAAGTGCAAAAGGTCCTTTTTTCTTCTGGTTTTGCAGAGGGGATGTTGAGAAAAACAGCAGGATCTCTGGTGGGAGTCCCCGTGGGGAAAATCCCTCATTTTCAATTGGATCTGGAAAAAGGGACCCTGGTGTGGGAAGGATGTCATTTTTCCTGCTGTCGGATAGAGGATCCCCCGGGAAGCCTGCTGCTGATCCAAGAAGAAAATGTCTGTGAACAGCTATTGGCTGAAATCGTGAATCGTATGACGGATGCACTGCAGCTGTATGACGCTGGGGGAAATATCCAGTTTTTCAATCGAGCTGCCCGGCGGATGATGGGCATTTCTTTGAAAGATGAAATCCGAGGACAGCGTCTTTTGGATGTTTTTGCTGTGGATCCCCAGTACAGCACTACGTTGACGGCCCTGGCTACCAGGAAGCCGGTTGCCCAGCGGTATGATCATTATAAATCCACTACGGGAAAGGACTTGATGACGGTCAATGACGGGTGGCCGGTATTCCGGCCGGACGGCTCTCTGTTGGGAGCTGTTGTACGGGAGCAGGATGTGGGTATGATCAAAAAAGAACTGGCACGGCTCCAAGAGAACCAACAGATCCTGACCCGGCATCTGACCCGGCAGTTATCCAATGCTTCTCAGACGCGGTACACTTTTGACGACATCATCGGCTCCAGCGCCCTCCTCCAGGCAGCGGTGCAGCTGGCCAAGCAAATGGCCTTGAAAGAAATGAATATCCTGATCCAGGGAGAAACAGGAAGCGGGAAAGAACTGTTTGCCCAGGGAATCCATGCATTCAGTTCTCGGAAAAAGGAGAAATTCCTGGCTGTGAATTGTGCGGCTTTCCCAGAATCTTTGATTGAATCCATGCTTTTTGGTACCAGTAAAGGGGCTTTTACGGGAAGCACGGAACAGACAGGACTCCTGGAAGCTGCCAACCATGGAACCCTGTTCCTGGATGAAATGAATTCCATGAGCCTGGGAATGCAGGCCAAACTCCTCCGGGTGCTGGAAGAAAAGAAGGTGCAGAGAATCGGCAGTACTCGGGAAATTCCTATAGATGTAAGAGTGATTTCTTCCTGCAATGAAGACCCTTTTCAGTTGATGGAACAAGGAAAGATCCGCAGAGATCTGTTCTATCGGCTGGCGTCTGTGATCATCGAGGTTCCTCCTTTACGGGAACGGATGGGGGATTTGGATGAGCTGGTCAGTTGGTATCTGCAAAAACACAAGGATGGGGGTAGCCAGCCCATCCATACCATCACTCCCCGGTTTTGGCAGCTGCTCCGGAACCATGACTGGCCGGGCAATGTCCGGGAATTGTTCCATATCCTCAATTATGCCGTGAGCATGTCCCAAAATGGAATCTTGGATACAGAGGATTTCCCCACTTATTTTTTGAGGCATCAGCAGCAGCGTCCTAAGGAGATCCTTCCTACGGCTTCAGAAAGGACAGTGGATTATGGGCAGGGTCTGAACAGCTTGGTCCAGGAGTATGAAAAGCAGCTCCTGGCAGATGCTTATCTGCACTGCGGCTGCAATGCCACAAAAACGGCGGAACTATTGAAGATCAGCAGACAGAATTTCCAATATTATGCCAGGAAATATCATCTCCAAATGAAAAAAGAAAAATAATTTGGCGCTAAATTATTTTTCAGACAAAAAATTGCTCTCCTGATGGAGGGCAATTTTTTTTGAAGGATGGCTTTGGGACAGGCTGGGTAGAGCTGCGGCGGCTGACGAAGTGTAGAATTGGCATTGGCACGGAATTTGCATGGAAAAAGGCAGGTGAGAAAATCCATAAATGGAAAAGGAGAGGATTCCATGATGATTTCAGTAAGAAATGCAAGAAAAATCCAAAAGGTTGTACTGACGGACTGCAAACCTTCTTTGGAAGAATTCATTGCTGTTGCCAAATTTGGTGCAATACTCGAATTTTCTCAGGAAATGAAGGACAAGGTCAATGAGAATCGGAAACTCCTGGAACGGTTCCTGCAGGAGGGAAGGATCATCTATGGCGTAACCACTGGATTTGGCGAAAATGTCCGCTACACCATTTCACCCAAGGATGCAGAAACCCTTCAGGAGAATATCGTCCGGACCCATTCTGTGGCTGTAGGAGAGCCCCTCAACCGGGAACAGGTACGGGCCATCATGCTGATGACCATCCTGAATGCAGGGAAAGGCCATTCTGGGATCCGGCTGGAAACACTGGAACTGATCCGCCAGATGCTGAACCAGGATTTGATCCCCTTTGCTCCGGGGGAAGGGTCCGTCGGTTATTTGGGCGTGGAGGGGCATCTGGCCATGGCGTATATTGGAGAAGGGAAGATTTATGAAAATGGAAGGACTTTTCCTGCCGGGATAATTTTGCAAAAATACGGGCTGAAGCCTGTCAAACTGTCTTACAAAGAAGGTCTTTCCATGCTCAATGGGACCATTACGGTAACGGCCCTGGGGCTTTTGGCATTGTATGAATCCATCCTCAGCGTGCAGACTGCAGAAATTGCCGGGGCACTCTGCTATGAGGCGCTGCGTGGGACGACCAAAGCCCTGGATCCGAGGATCTATGCCATGAAGCTCCATGAAGAAGAGCAGAATGCGGCGGCCAATCTCCGCAAGATCCTGGCAGGCAGCGCCATTATGGAAAAATACAGAGATCATAAAGTACAGGACTGTTATGTGCTTCGTTCCATGGCCCATATCCAGGGCGCTGCCAATAAGCTGATCAAAGAAGCGTATGAAGTCATCCTGGATGAAATGCATTCCATCAGCGACAATCCGGAAATCTTTGCTACAGGGGAACAGGACGGTGTTGCTCTCATGTGCGGCAATTTCGACGGGACCTATGTGGGAGAACATGCGGACATGATTGCTATGGCCTGTGCTATTCTGGGGAATCTGGTGGAAAGAGCCACCGACCGGATGCTCAACCGGAACCTGAATGACGGTCTGCCTGCTTTTTTGGTGAAAAATCCCGGATTGAACAGTGGTCTTATGATCACCCAGTATACTTCTGCCGGGCTGCAGAATGAACTGAAACATCTGGCCATCCCAGTGACCATTGACAGCATCTCTACCTGTGCCAATCAGGAAGATCCAGTTTCCATGGCCTACTATGCATCCAAAAAGGCCATGAAGGCCGTGGAAAAATTCCAGTATATGGTGGCCATTGAAATCTATGTGGCACTGCAGGCCCTGGATTTCCTCAAGCCACTGGAACCATCTCCTGTAGTCCAGACAGTCCGGGACTATGTGCGTCGGGAAGTACCTTTTGTAGAAAACGATCGTTTCTTGTATCCTGATATTGTTTGGATCCTTGCTGAGGTCCGGAATGGGTCCCTGATTGCTTTGGTTGAAAAGCAGATCGGAAAACTGCTGTTTTGATCCCTTTGGGAAATTCCCGGAGGAGTATGGAGTTTGACAGGGAGGTGTCTGTATATGGAACTGGCAATCATCATTTTTTATCTTATAGCTATTTTTGGAGTTGGAATTTATTGCAATAAATTCAATAACACAATTGATGACTACTTATTGGCAGGACGTCGATTGGGCCTTGGCCTGGCTACAGGGACCCTGGTGGCAACTTATTTTGGAGGAGGTTATGTCATCGGGGTGGGAAGCGAAGCCTACCAAATGGGGGCCAGTTCCTATTGGAGTCCTATTGCAGGGGCTGTGGGGATTTTGGCTGTCTGCCTCGTTTTGAAAAAAATGGAAGGGATGAGAGTCTATACGGTAACAGAAATCATGGAGAACCGCTATCAAAGTCCCCTGCTCCGGCTTCTGACTACGATTTTATCCCTATTGGCTTTGTTGGGGATTTTGGCAGGACAGATCAATTCCGCAGGAAGTATCCTGGCCTCTTTGGGAATTGGTAATACAACCGTTTGTGCAATCATTGTATCTGCATTTTTTGTTGGATTCACGGCTTTCGGCGGTTTGTGGGCAGTGACGGTTACGGATTTCATCCAAATCATTGTTGCAGCCCTGGGTCTGATTTCCGCGGTGTGTTTCATCATTTATAAGGGAGGAGGGTGGAGTTCTGTCATTGCCCAAATAGAAGCGGTGAACGTGCCTTCCAATTATTTCCATCTTTTGCAGGGGACCCAGCCTTCCTATGTCCTTTGGTTGATCCTTCCCATGTTTATCTACACTTTGATCGGACAGGATGTGTATCAGCGGCTTTTCGCGGCCAAAGATACCCGTACAGCCTATCGTTCTGCTGTACTTTCCTGTATCTGCCTGCTGATTATCTGTGCTTTTCCTGTGATTTTGGGCATGGCAGCCAGAGGTCTCTTTCCTCAGCTTTCCAATCCTTCTCTTGCGATTCCAACCATCATCAGGGCCATGCTGCCTCCTGTTTTTTCCGGATTTACATTGGCGGCTATCATTGCAGCAGTGGTTTCAACAGCGGATTCCATCCTTACAGCGGCAACTTCTCATGTTGTGAATGACATTTATGTGCGGTATCTTTGCAAAGATGATCTGAAAGACCAGCAAACCCAGCAGAAACTGCTGCGACTGTCCAAAATCATGACGGTTGCGGTGGGAATCGTTTCTACCGTCATCGCTTTAGCCATTCCTTCCGTCCTAGCTGTGCTGAATTCTTCTTATACCTTGTTCACTGCCGGAGTCTTTGCACCGGTAGTCTGTGGGCTGCTTTGGAAAAAAGCAACCCGGCAAGGTGCCTTTGCCGGGCTGCTGGGGGGATTGTTCTTTGTTGCATTGGGCTGGCATGGTGTCTCTTTTCTGGGTATTCCCGTAGATATCGCAAGTTCATTGCTCTCAGTTGTTCTTTTGATCATTGTTTCGCTTTTCACTTATCATGAAACAGCAGAAATTTAATCGATTCAATACCATAAAATCTGCGGAATAAGTTCGTAGGAATCGATTTTCTGCAACAGACTTCCAACTTCTGATTTTATGACTGAGGGGGTGTGATCAAACCTTTTTCACCCCCCTGTCATTGGTCAAACGTCAATGACCGATTGAGGAAGGAAGCAAATCGACAGCCCCTTTTCCCTTCGAAACAACTGGTTGTTCAGCCAGTTGTTTTTCTTTTTTCTTTCCAACTGCTGCGTTCAGCTTTTCCGCCCATTCTGCTCCGTTGTCCCCATATTGAAGGCTCATGATCCGCTGGCCGCCGAAGTAGAGATTGTTTCCGTCCTGTTCAGCAGAAGGTTGTATAGAAGGTTGGTCATGGTAAACTTTGGCTAAGCTGCCGGCTACCAGATAGGTCCGTTCCCGGCTGCTCATATCGCCTCCGGGCTGGACCAAGCCCAGGTCTTTCTTGTTCACCAGGATGGCCCCAGTCTTTTTATCCACGTTCACATGTTTTCCGCTGTATTCATACATCCGCTGGGTATACTTGTCCCGGCGGGATCCGTTGTTGGGATGGTCGCTGGGCATGAAGATGGTTCCCAGGAAGGTTTCCCGGTTGTTGCCCATCTTTTCCATCACCCGCTGCCAGAGGGCACTGCCGGCTCCTGGGTTGTATCCTGCTTCTGTAGCGTAGGTAAAGCCCAGCACATCGGCTTTCTTTTCCATGGGCAGGGTCACCAGTTTGGCACTGCCCAGGTTGGCCAAAAGATTGGTGCCCACCGCTTCCAGCATATTGCTTTGGCTGCCGGCCACTGCTGCCAGGAGCGCGATGGGGAAAGTCTGTTTGACGCCGTTGGCCGGGTCATGCTGTTCCCCATGGCCCAGTTCGTGGCCTAGGACGAAGGCCAATTCATCTTCGTTGTAGTTCAGGGTGGTGAACAGGCCGATATTGACGGATACATTGTGTCCCAAGGTACAGTAGGCATTGAATTTGGTGCTGTCGTTGACGAAATAATGATAGGGATTCTTTTCGATGGAGGGGTCCGTCTTGGCAATGGCTGTGGAAAGCCGTCCCATGACCCGGTCCAGCATGGCATTGGCTTCTGGATCCTCGTTGACGCCCTCCTGTCCCTTGATCTGTTCCAGGTATTCGCCTCGTCCCTTGCCGTCCAAGTAGGCCACTTGTTTGTTCAGCATGCTGTATTGGGCGGAAACCAGGATCACGGAGCCGATGGCATTGCTCCAGTCAAAGGCTTCCGCTGCCGGCAGGGCTGCCGGGGACAGGGTGACGGCGCTGGTGAGCAGCAGTCCTGACAGAACGGGGAAAAGTTTCTTTTTCAGTTTCTGGGTCAGCCGACATTCCATAAAAACATCCCTTTCGAAAGTAACAAAAAAGAAAGAAACAACTATAAAACAATCATTGTTTTATTACAAAACAACCTTATACAACCGTGAAATTTCTTGAAACCGTCCCACTTCCTCTGTCCGAACCGGACACATATGATATAATTGTTTTGATAAGATTATAGGACAAGGAGAACCAAAAATCCATGAAAAAAATACTTTTTCTGACCACCGGAGGAACCATTGCCTGTACGGTGACGGATGATGGACTGGAACCGACATTGAAGGGGGAGGACATCCTGAAACAGGTGCCTGAGCTCCGGACTTTGGGGGAAATCACAGTGCAGGACCTGACTCTTTTGGACAGCAGCAATTTGGAGCCTTCTCACTGGAGCGCCTGGGCAAGGCTGATCGGGGACAATTACAGCGATTATGATGCCTTTGTCCTGACCCATGGGACGGATACCCTGGCTTATACTTCCAGTGCTCTTTGCCGGATGCTGATCAATCTAGGGAAGCCGGTGGTTCTCACTGGGGCCCAGGTGCCTCTCAGCCTGACCCACAGCGATGCCCGGAGCAACCTGGAGTTGGCTTTTTCCGTGGCGGCCAGCGGTCTGCCGGGAGTCTTCGTAGCCTTTGGGAACAAGGTGATCAAAGGGGATTGTGCCAAGAAGATCTTTACCCGGAATCCCAATGCTTTCGAAAGTGTCAATGAAGCCCCGGTGCTCTATTTTGGAAAAGAGGGCGTAAAGAAGAATCTGCCCAGCCGGGAAAATGTAGGAGGCTTCCGGGTGGAAGAAAAAATGGAACCCAGGGTCATGGCGGTGACCATGACCCCTGGATTGAAGCCGGATATCATCGATTATGCGGTGGAACGGGGGTATAAGGGCCTGGTGCTGGAATGTTACGGAGCCGGAGGGGTGAATACGGAACACCAGAATTTCCTGCCGGCTATCCGCCGGGCCATCAAGAGAGGGGTCAAAGTGGTCTGCGTCAGCCAGTGCCTGTTCGATGGCGTGGATCTGTCCCTGTATCCCATGGGGATCCTGGCGGCCCAGGCCGGGGTGGAATCCGGCGGCCCCATGACCCTGGAAGCCGCTGTGACCCGGCTCATGTGGAGCCTGGCCAATGAACAGCCGGCATAAAGGAGGCGGTAAAATGGCAGGGGACACCAAAGCCATCGTAGCCCAGTTCCTGCAGGCCTGGCAGCGGGAGCGGGATCATAAAATCAAGATCTGCCTGTTCGGACAGCCAGGAGCCGGGAAAAGTTCCCTGATCAATGAACTGGCGGGCCAGAGGGTGGCCCGGGTCAGCCAGGCCACGGATACTACCCGGCAGGCCCAGATCGTGGAATGTCCTGATGTGATCTATGTGGACCTGCCCGGCTATGATACCAGTGCATTCCCGGAAAATGCCTATTTCAGTGCATTCAATCCCCTCCAGTACGATCTGTTCCTGTGTGTCTTTGCTGGAAAGCTCCATGGGGCGGATGTGGATTTCTTTGGGAAAATCGCCCGGACCGGCCGGGTATGTCTCTTTGTCCGGAATAAATGCGACGGGCTCTATGATCCGTCCTGCAGCCGGGAAGAGCTGGAACGCCGGATCCTGCAGGATGTCCGCAGCTTGGTGGGTCCCCGGGAAAAAGTGGTGTTCACCAGCTGCCGGCGGAATAAGCCTGCGGCAGAGCGGGGGCTCCCAGAATTGGAAACGGTCATGGGGATGCTCCTGCCGGAAGCCCGGAGGGATCGGTTTTTCCGCCATGCCAAAGCCTATACGGAAGAAGCGCTGCTGGTAAAACGGCACAGCGCAGAACGAACGTTGAAAAAATTCATGGTGCTGGCGGCAGCCAACGGCTTGAATCCGGTGATCGGAATGGATGCGGCACTGGACGCCCAGATCCTGAAGAACCTATACCGTTCCATCCGGGAAGCGTTCGGAGTTAGTGAGAAAGAGGTACAGCCGGAAGGACCCAGTTCCCAGATCGTGAAGAAACTGGCAGAAGGAGTCACTGGGGAACGGGTCACCAAGGGCCTGACCTGGCTGCTGCGAAAAAAAGCATCAGGGAAAGCAGCCAAGGCGATCCCGGTCGTGGGAGGTGCCGCTGTCATGGGCTTCAATGCCGGTAGCCTGTATTTCCTGGGCCAGAAATATATCGATGCCTGTTACCAATATGCTCGGGAACGGCTCCGGGCAGAGATCCAGATGGAGGAACCATGACAAATGACGGGAATGCCATCAGAGAAAAATTGAAGAATCTGGACGAAGAGAATGTGAGCATTGTCCTATTCGGCCAGCCTGGTTCCGGAAAATCCAGCCTGATCAATGCCATCTGCGGCTATCAGGCCGCTCCGGTGGGGGTGGAAACAGATACCACCCGGGAACCTCTCCTGGTGGAATATGGGGACGCCACGTTCATTGACTTGCCTGGGTATGGGACCAAGACCTTCCCCTGGGAAGAATTCCTGGAGCAGTTCCACCTCCTGCAGTACGATCTGTTCCTTTGCGTGTTTTCAGACAAACTCCATCAAGGAGATACGGAACTGTTCCGGCAGCTGACAGCCCAGGGAAAACCCTGTATCTTTGTCCGGAACAAGACGGATCTGATCTATGAAGAAGGCCTGAGCCTGGAAGAAAGTGAAGAGTCCATCCGGAAGGATGTGGCGGCGCAGCTGGGACAGGATGATTTTACGCTGGTATTTGTCTGTTCCCGTCAGGATGCTCCTTCCGGCCTGGCCGCTTTGAATGACGCCATCATGGCAAAGATGCCGGCGGCCCGGCGGGAGAAGTATATCCTGACAGCAGAAGCCAGGACCCGGGAGCAGCTGGATGCCAAACGGGAAGCGGCCCAGAGCTATGTGCGCCGGAGCTGTACCTATGCTGCCTACAACGGGGTCAATCCCATCGTCGGAGTGGATGCTGCCGTGGATCTGCTGATCCTTTATCAGATGTATGGATGTATCCGGGAGGCCTTTGGGATCACTCCGGAAAGCGTCCACAGCAGCCGAAAAGTCTCTCTGGGGAATAAGGCTATGATCCTGGGAGGGATGAGCAAAGAAGGGATCAAGGTGATCATCAAGAGCCTGGGCCGGAAATTTGCTGCTCGGAGTTTCCTGAAAGCTGTTCCCGTCGTCGGGCAGGCGGCGTCTGCCCTTTTGGGGTATCAGCTGGTACGGCAGGCGGGCCAGGCGTACATCGATGCCTGTTATGACTTGGCCCGGGAGCGGCTGCTGGAAGAGCTGGACGCCCGGCGGAAACAGTGAAACAACCTGCGTCCTGCAAACATCGTACAACGTTGTACAGTAAAAAAGGAGGCTTCTATGGCTGGACTGGAACCTTATGTAAGAGAATTGACAGCGCTGAACCAGCAGATCTGGGCAGCCGCAGAGCTGAAATTCCAGGAATTCCGTTCGGCGGAAGCCATGGCCGGTCTGCTGGAACGGCATGGTTTCCGGATCAAACGAGGCCTGGCCCATATGCCCACGGCTTTTTTGGCTGAATATGGGACGGGAAAGCCGGTCATTGCCATTCTGGGAGAATATGATGCTTTGTCCGGTCTCAGCCAGGAAGCCGGTCTGTGCCGCCCCGTACCTCGGCAGGGCTGTGCCAACGGCCATGGCTGCGGTCATTCCCTGCTGGGGACGGCAGCTGCAGGAGCCGGTCTGCTGTTGAAGGATTACCTGGAGAGCCATCCGGGAAAGGGAACGGTACGGGTATATGGCTGCCCGGCGGAAGAAGGGGGCAGCGGAAAGACGTATATGGCCCGGGAAGGTCTTTTCCAGGATGTGGATGCTGCCCTGACCTGGCATCCGGGAACCCAGAACGAAGTGATGGTAGGGTCCAACCAGGCCAATATCCAGGCAGCTTTTTCCTTCCGGGGGCGGGCAGCCCATGCGGCAGCAGCTCCTCAGAATGGAAGGAGTGCCTTGGATGCTGTAGAATTGATGGACGTAGGGGTCAACTACCTGCGGGAACACATGGCCGATTATGAACGGGTCCATTATGCCATCCTGGATGCGGGCGGAGTTTCTCCCAACGTTGTACAACCCAAAGCGGAAGTCCTGTACTTGATCCGTTCTCGGACCAATGAAGAAAGCAGAAGGTTGTATGAACGGGTTGTGAACGTTGCCCGGGGGGCTGCCTTGATGACAGAGACAGAAATGACCGTCCGTTTTGACAAAGCTGTTTCTAATATCATTCCCAACCGGGTCCTGGGGCAGGTCCTCCATGACGCCATGGAAGGAGTGGGGGTACCCCTACGGACGCCGGAAGAAAAGATCTTCCTGGCACAGTTCCAGGAACTGGCAGGGGAAGAACGGGTGCGAAAAGATCCGGGGATGGCGCCTTTTCCCGATCCGGAACTCCGGGAAGAACTGATCCGTAAGGATCCTGCTGGAGCATTCCTCCTGCCCTATCAGCCCACCAGTGCTTCGGCCATGGGCTCCTCGGATACAGGAGATGTGAGCTGGATCACTCCCTTGGGACAGTTCGCTGCAGCCTGTTTTGCTATCGGGACCAGCGCCCATTCCTGGCAGTGGGTGTCCCAGGGGACGGGCCCAGTGGCGCTGAAGGGGTGCTTCTTTGCGGCCCAGGTCCTGGCAGAAGGGGCCCGGACCTTGTACGAACAGCCGGAAGTACTGGCGGCGGCCAAAGCGGAACTACAGAAACGGATAGACGGCCGGACCTACGTATGTCCCATTCCCCCGGATGTAATGCCCAGAGGGTACGAAAAGGAAAGGAGCTGATACCATGTTCCGTCCTATGCGGCGTTTCAAACAGGCACTCTCTAAGGAGGAATGCCTGGAAGTATTGAAGGAAGGGAAGAGGGGGACCCTGGCCCTTGCCGGCGATGAGGGCTATCCTTACGCTCTTCCCATCAACTATTATTTCGATCCGGATTCCCGCCGAATCTATTTCCACGGAGCTGGAGAAGGGCATAAAATCGATGCCATCCGGCGCTGCGACAAGGTTTCTTTCTGTGTCCATGATGATGGCGTGAAACTGGAGGGAGACTGGGCCTATACGGTCCGTTCTGTGATCCTTTTCGGCCGTCTCCATATCCTGGAGGATCGGGAGCGGGGCATGGCTCTCCTGCGACAGATCGGACTGAAGTATTATCCTACGGAAGCAGCCGTGGATGATGTGATGGAACGAGCCGCCAGCCGGGTAACCATGCTGGAACTGATCCCGGAACATATGACAGGGAAACGGGTCCACGAAAAATAAGAAAAAAGCCAGGTTTTCCCGGATTTCTTTGTAAATATATTGACACTCTTCCTTTTTCCTCTTATAATGATATGAGCTGTCAAACGATTTACATATTATAGATCTTGACGTATCTTTGGAGGCAAGGGAGGGTTAGGAACATGAAGAGAACTTTTCAACCGAATAACAATCGGAGAAAAAAGACTCATGGCTTCAGAGAAAGAATGAAGACTTTGGGTGGTAAACAAGTCTTAAAGAGAAGACGTGCAAAAGGCAGAAAGAGATTGTCTGCATAAAGAATAAGATAGGCCGCTCTTCGCGGCCTATTTTACTACAAGGCAGGTGCAGGACTTTGGAACAGAATGTTCCCCGAATGAAATACACCCAGGCCCATCGGGTCAAAGCTCATGAGCGGTTCCAGGAAATCTATGAAAAAGGCAGGTCCTATGTGGACCGATACGGCGTTTTCTATGTGCTTCCTTCCACTACAGGGCAGAACCAGCTGGGGACGGCTGTGGGCAAACGGCTGGGACATGCTGTGCTGCGCAACCAGGTGAAGCGGCGGATGCGGGAGGTATTCCGGAAGGAACAGGCCCGCCTGAAAGGAAAGAATGCCATTGTCTGGGTTGCCCGCCATCGTCTGGCCCATGCTCCCTATGGAGTCTACGAAGAAGCTTTCCGGCGGCTGGCCAGAAAGGCCGGTCTGCTGTAAGTCGTACCCGGAGAGGCCTATGAAAACAATTGCGATTGCCCTGATCCGTTTCTATCAGGTGTGGATTTCTCCCTGTCTTCCACCCCGGTGCAGGTTTTATCCTACCTGCTCTCAATATGCGTTGGAGGCAGTACAGAAATACGGTTTTCTGAAAGGATCCTATCTGGCTGTGAAGAGAATACTCAAATGTCATCCTTTCCACAAGGGTGGATATGATCCTGTACCCTAACGGACAGGAAGAAAAGGAGTCGAACTTTGGAAATTTTAAGCTCGTTTGTCCAACAGGTGGTGGCCCATATTTATGAACTGACCCGTCTGATCGGTGAACCCAGTTATGGGCTGGCCATTATTATCATGACCATTTTAATCAAGCTGATCCTGTCTCCCCTGACGGCCAAGCAGATTGCTTCCACCCGTGCCATGAGCCGGATCCAGCCTAAGATGAAGGAACTCCAGGCCAGGTACAAGGATGACAAGATGACCTTGAACCAGAAGATGTCTGAGCTGTACAAGCAGGAAGGCGTCAATCCCCTGGCCGGCTGTCTGCCTCTTTTGATCCAGATGCCCATCATGATCGGGATCTTCTATGGCATCCGGGATTTCCAATATGCAGGGCCCAGCTCTTTCCTGTGGATGCAGAGCATTGCGGATCCGGACCCCTATTACATCCTTCCCATCCTGTCTGCACTCACTACTTTCATCCAGTCCAAACAGACCATGCCCCCTTCAGATAATCCCCAGGGCAAGATCATGCTGTATTTCATGCCTCTTTTCATCGGCTATATCAGCTTGAAATTCCCTGCAGGCCTGGTGCTGTACTGGGTGGTCATGAATATCATGCAGATCGGTCAGCAGTTCCTGCTGGATCGGAACAAGAAAGAATCATAAAAAGTGCCGTAATGGCCTGTAAGGAGGCAGGAAGATGAACATGGTGGAAAAGACAGGGAAAACCGTCGAAGACGCGGTGCAGGCAGCTCTTGCTGAATTGGGCGTCAGCCGGGATCAGGTAGATGTGGAAGTCCTGGAATCTTCCAAGAGTTCCATCTTGGGCCTTTTTGGAGGACGGGATGCAAAAGTCCGGGTCACGGTCCGGGAAGAAGCACCCGCAGAACCGGAAACAGAACCCGCTGTCTCAGAAGGACCGGCTGAAGCCGAGGATATCACTTCGGAAGCCGATGGAGAAAGCCGGGATCCGGCTGCAGAAAAAGAAGCAGAACGGCAGGAAACCGCTGCTGCAGCCAAGGCTTTCCTGGAAAATGTCTTTGCAGCCATGGGAATGGAACTGCTCATCGAAAAGTTCATCAGTCGGAAAGACGATGAAATCATCCTGAAGATCCACGGCGAGGGGATCGGGGTGCTTATCGGTAAGCATGGCCAGACCCTGGATGCCCTCCAGTATCTGACCAACCTGGCTGGAAACAAGGGGCACAGGGATTGGAACCGAGTGATCCTTGATGCGGAAAATTACCGGGAACGGCGGCGGCAGACCCTAGAGCGGCTGGCTAAGAATCTGGCGGACCGGGTGAAACGGACCCGGAAAAAAGCTATGCTGGAACCGATGAATCCCTATGAACGGAAGATCGTACACATGAGCCTGCAGAACGATCCGGCGATCACGACCTACAGTGAAGGGGAAGAACCCTACCGCAAAGTAGTCATCGATCTGAAATAATATAGTTAGTACGCTGCTCCGGACAAATCTGTTCGGAGCTCTTTTTTGGAGGGACTATGGACGATACGATTAGTGCCATTGCAACGGCCTTAGGTGTGGGATCCATCGGTGTGATCCGGCTCAGCGGGCCGGACAGCCTGGCCATTGCAGACCGGATCTTTACCGGTCGGGAGAATCTTGGGAGGGAGAATGCTCGGAAGCTTTTGTATGGGCATATCCTGGACCGGAAAGGACAGCCCATCGATGAGGTGCTGGCTGTCTATATGCCAGGCCCCCATTCCTACACCGGAGAAGATGTCTGCGAGATCCAGTGCCACGGGGGCCGTCAGGCCCTGCAGGAAATCCTGTCCTTGACTTATCAGGCGGGGGCCCGGCCTGCGGAACCAGGGGAATTCACCAAGCGGGCCTTCCTGAATGGACGGCTGGACCTGGCGGAAGCGGAAAGCGTCATGGATATCATCAATGCCAAGAGCCGTCAGGCCCTGGTGGCGGCCAATCGGGGCCACGAAGGGGGCCTGTCCCAGAAGGTACGGGAACTGCGGAAGGAACTCCGGGACCTGGTGGTCCAGCTGGAAGCCGCCATCGATTATCCCGAAGAAGATATCGAAGAAGTGACCTATGATCGGGCGGTGGAAGTGTTGACAGAAGGCCGGGCAGCGGTGGCCCGGCTGGTGTGTCAGGGCAGTGCCGGACGGATCCTCCGGGAAGGACTCCGGACTGCTATTGTAGGCCGTCCCAATGTGGGGAAGTCCAGCCTGCTCAACAGCCTGCTCCAGGCGGACCGGGCTATTGTGTCCAACATTCCCGGGACTACCCGGGATATCATCGAAGAGCAGATGACCATCGGGGGCATTCCTTTGGTCCTGACAGATACCGCCGGTCTCCGGGATACGGATGACCTGGTGGAAAAAATCGGCGTGGAACGTTCCCGAGCGGCCCTGGAAGATGCCCAGCTGGCCCTGGTGGTGCTGGACGGATCCCAGTCTCTCAGCGGGGAGGATCGGGAGCTGCTTCAGAGCCTGAAGGACCGGAAGAAACTGATCCTGGTCAATAAATCGGATCTTCCTCAGGTACTGGATACGGAGGGACTCCGGAGAGAATATGGAAGTGCTGATGTAATCGTCCTGTCAGTGAAGACAGGAGAAGGCTTGGAACAGGTGGAACAGTGGCTCCGAGATTTCGTCTACGGGGAAGGATCCGACAGCGAAAGCAGTAGCATGACCCAGAATGCCCGGCAGCAGGATCTGCTGGAGAAGGCTCTCCAGAGCCTGGAAGATGCCCTGGAAGGAGCCCGTCAGCACCTTCCCTATGACTGCCTGACTATCGATCTGACCCAGACCCTCCATGATCTGGGGGAAATCACCGGAGAAGATGTCCCGGATGAAATCATCGATGAGATCTTTGCCCAATTCTGTGTGGGCAAGTAAGTTGCGGAGGAATGAACATGATCGTAGTGGATCATTATGATGTCGTTGTCGTAGGAGCCGGCCATGCAGGCTGTGAGGCGGCACTGGCAGCATCTAGGCTGGGACAGAAGACCCTCCTGGCCACCCTGTCCATGGATAATATTGCCCTGATGCCCTGCAATCCGTCCGTAGGGGGACCGGCCAAAGGCCATCTGGTCCGGGAAATCGATGCCCTGGGGGGGCAGATGGGACTGGCGGCGGATGAAGCCTGCATCCAGATGCGGATGTTGAACACCGGGAAGGGCTATGCGGTCCAGGCCCTCCGGGCCCAGGCGGACAAGCCTCTCTATCATACCATCATGAAGGAAGTGGTGGAAAATCAGGAGAACCTGGATGTAAAGCAGCTGATGATCGACAAGCTGCTGGTACACAATGGCCAGGTCCAGGGGGTGGAAGCCGAGACCGGTGAAGTCTTTGAGGCGGACTGTGTGATCCTCTGTACTGGGACCTACTTGCGGGGCAAGATCCTCTACGGGGAAGTGGCCTATATGTCCGGTCCTATCGGCCAGCGCTCCGCCATGAAGCTCACCGGTTCCCTCCAGGAAGCCGGGCTCCAGCTCATGCGCTTCAAGACCGGGACCCCCGCCCGGGTGGATGCCCGGAGCTTGGATTATAGCCGGATGGAACCCCAGTATGGGGACGAACGGGTACGGAACTTCTCGTTCATGAGCACCATTACCACCCGGAACCAGGTCCCTTGCTATCTGACTTATACCAACCCTCGGACCCATCAGATCATCCGGGACAATCTGGATCGGAGCTGCATGTTCAATGGGACGATCGAAGGGGTGGGGCCCCGGTACTGTCCCAGCATCGAATCCAAGATCGTCCGTTTCGCTGATAAAGAGCGGCACCAGTTGTTCCTGGAGCCGGAAGGCCTCCGGACCAACGAAGTCTATGTCCAGGGGATGAGCTCCTCCCTGCCGGCGGAGATCCAGGTAGCCTTTATGCAGACCATCCCAGGATTGGAACATTGCAAGATGATGCGGGCCGGCTATGCCATCGAATATGACTGTCTGGATCCTCTTCAATTGAAGGCCAATCTGGAACACAAACAGATCAGCGGGCTGTTCAGTGCCGGCCAGTCCAATGGGACCAGCGGCTACGAAGAAGCGGCAGCCCAGGGGCTCATGGCCGGGATCAATGCGGCCCTGAAACTCCAGGGGAAGAAACCCCTGATCCTGAAACGGAGCGATGCCTATATCGGGGTGCTGATCGATGACCTGGTGACCAAGGGCACTACGGAACCTTACCGGATGATGACCAGCCGGGCAGAATACCGGCTGCTGCTCCGCCAGGACAATGCAGATCTGCGGCTGACCCAGAAGGGCCGGGATGTGGGCCTGGTGACGGACGAACGGTATGCGGCCTTCACGAAGAAGCGGGATGTGATCCAGCGGACCCTGTTCAACCTGTCCCGGATCAATCTGGCTCCCAGCGAGGAGAACCAGGAAAAGATCACAGGCATGGGTTCTACGGCTTTGCGCAGTTCCATCAACATGCTGGATCTGCTCCGCCGTCCGGAAGTCACCTATGAGAAGCTGGCAGCAGCCTTCGATTTGGAGAAACTGCCGGTGGATGCTGCGGAGCAGGTAGATGTACAGGTGAAGTACCAAGGCTATATCCAAAAACAGAAACAAGAAGTGGAACGGGCCCTGAAACTGGAAGACAAACTGCTGCCGGAAGACCTGGATTACACCTTGATCCATGAACTGTCTTCAGAAGCCATGGAAAAACTCAGCAAACAGCGGCCGGTCTCCATCGGACAGGCCAGCCGGATCTCCGGGGTTTCCCCGGCGGACATCAGCGTGCTGATGGTCTATCTGGAAACCCTCCGCCGGAAAGGAGAAGAGGCATGAGTTATCAGGAAACTTTGAAGGAAGCGGCGGAAACAGCCGGCTTCTCCCTCAGCGAACAGCAGCTAGAGCAATTCTCCCAGTATGCAGATCTTCTGCTGGAAACCAACCGGAGCCTGAATCTGACAGCCATTACCGATCCGGAGGAAGTGGCTGTGAAACATATGGTGGATTCCCTGCTGGTGTACAACTCTGAACGGTTCCACAACCATACTATCGTGGATGTGGGGACGGGCGCCGGTTTTCCCGGACTGCCCTTGAAGATCTATGACCCGGGGATGCGGGTGACCCTCATTGACTCGCTCCAGAAACGGCTGAACTTCCTGGAGCAGGTGGTGGCGAAACTGGAACTGGGTCAGGTTCGGTGCGTCCATGCCCGGGCGGAAGACGCGGGAAAAGATCCGGCCCTGAGGGAAAAATTCGATGTAGCAGTGGCCCGGGCGGTGGCGGCGCTGCCGGTGCTGGCGGAATACTGCCTACCTCTGGTCCGGGTAGGCGGGGTATTCTATGCCATGAAAGGCAGCAAATACCAGGAAGAAGTGGAGGCTGCCCATCATGCCGTGGAGGTGCTGGGCGGAAAGATCAGGGCAGTCCGGCCGGTGCACCTGCCGGGACTGGAAGATCAGCGGGCCATCATCACCATCGAAAAAGTGCGTCCTACTCCCAGACAGTATCCTCGGAAAGCCGGGACAGCGGTGAAAAAGCCGCTGTAAAGAAGCAAAAAAAGCAGGCAATGTTTCACGTGAAACATTGCCTGCTTTTTTCGCATCCCTTTGTCACACAAACGTAACTTCTTTGTGGTATCCTAGAACCATCTGATCCTGAAGGAGGTTCCGACTATGAACAAAAAAATCGCAGCGGCTGTCCTCTCCGCCTATCTATTGGGAGCAGGGACAGCAGCTCTGCCGGCCCAGGCTTTTGATTTGGGATCCGTCCTGAAATTGGGGGGCATCAGCTATCTGGTCAGCCGGTTCGGTGGAGAGATCAATACTTTCATCAACAAACTGACCCTTCAGAAAGGCCTGGATACCCATTATGCCACGAAAGTGGTCCCCATCCTCAGTATGGGCAGCGGGAGCTATATCGGTGCCGTCCAGGTCGTAGGCCCAAAAGCTCAAGTGGACAAGGTCAAAGCAGTGGGACAGCTGGAAGGAAAATTTCTCAGTGTGGCCCGGATCAAGGCCATGATCCCCATCGATGCCACCAGCATCTCCAACATCAATCGGGTGGACGGAGTAGGCGTGGGAGCCATTGTGGACTTTAAGCTGTAAAGGGGGGCTGCATAAGCAGCAGCTCCGTCATACGTCATATGACATGGGTCATACGCCGATGGAAGCCAGCTCTGCTGGCTTGAACTTGAGAAAATCGATCGAACTCCGCAATGGGGTTTGAAGTTTCAAGATCGATTTGTTAAAATTGATTTCCAAAAGCGTATGATGTATGACGAAAAGGCGTTGCACAGAACGTGCAACACCTCTTATACCCCAGAAAGGAGACTGATACCATGATCGACGAAGACAAACTGGTGGAGCGCTTTTTGAAATATATTTCCTTTGATACCCAGTCCGACGAAGAAAATGACACCCAGCTGCCCAGTACCCCGGGACAGCTGGTGTTTGCCCGGGTCCTGGCAGAGGAACTGAAGGAAATGGGACTGTCCGACGTCTCCCTGGATGACCAGGGATATGTCATGGCCACACTTCCGGCTTCTGCGGGGATCACGGGATCGGTGGTGGGCTTCATCTCCCATATGGATACCAGCCCGGAGGCCTCCGGAGAAGATGTAAAACCCCTCCGGATCCAGAACTATGACGGGGGAGATGTGCTGCTGAACCCGGAGAAAGGCATTGTGTTTTCCGTAAAGGATTTCCCGGAAATCCGGAAATACCGGGGGCAGGACATCCTGTTCACGGACGGCACCACCCTGTTGGGAGCTGACGACAAGGCGGGAGTGGCAGCCATCGTCACCGCCCTGGAATATTTCCTGGCCCATCCAGGAGTGCCTCATGGGACCCTGCGGATCGGCTTTACGCCAGATGAGGAAACTGGCCGCAGTGCCTCCGGATTCGATGTGGCGAAATTCGGGGCAGATTTTGCCTATACCGTTGACGGCGGGGAACTGGGCGGTTTGGAATATGAAAATTTCAATGCGGACAACCCGACGGTCACTTTCCACGGCCGCAGCGTCCATACCGGCTCCGCCAAAGGGAAGATGAAGAATGCCCTGACCTTGGCAGCAGAATGGCAGCAGGCCCTGCCGGCAGGCGAAAAACCGGAGTACACAGAAGGGTATGAAGGGTTCTTCCATGTGTATAAACTGACGGGAGATGTGGAGACCTGCCGGATGCACATGCTGATCCGGGACCATGACCAGAAACGGTTCGGGGAACGGAAAGCTTTCCTGGACCGTCTGGCAGACTTCATGAATGGCAAGTACGGAGCAGGCAGCGTGGAAGTGGCTCATCATGATGTGTATTCCAATATGGCAGAAAAGATCCGAGACGGCCATATGGCTGTAGTGGATCTGGCGCGGGAAGCCATGGCAGCTGTGGGTGTAAAGCCCTGCATAGCCCCCATCCGGGGCGGCACCGATGGAGCCCAGCTGTCCTACCGGGGTCTGCCCTGTCCCAATCTGTTCACAGGAGGAGCCAATTTCCACGGACGGTTCGAATACCTTCCTATCCCCAGCCTGGTGAAAGCCTGTGAAACTGTGGTGGAGATCGGGAAGAGAGGGTACAAGATTTAGGTCTGTAAAACAGACCTGAGGTTGTTGCTTATGTGTGCAACAACCTCATTTCTATGTTACAATATCCTACAGTGTCCCAACACGGAATCATCATTTGAAAGGAGTGGACCCTATGACCCGAGTCATTGCCGTGGCCAACCAGAAGGGTGGAGTTGGGAAGACCACCACCAGCATCAATCTGGCGGCCTGTTTGGCCGAAGGGCGGAAAAAGACCCTGCTGGTAGACCTGGACGCCCAGGGAAACGCTACCAGCGGTCTGGGAATCGATAAAAGCAGCCTGCCCCGCTGCCTGTACGATGTACTGATCAACAATACGGACTTAGAAGAGATCATCCAGCCTTCTTCCTGGAAAAATCTTTGGGTGGCGCCTGCCACCATGGAACTGGCAGGGGCGGAGATCGACCTCATCGATAAAAAGAACCCGGCGAATGCCTTGAAGAAACATCTGTCCAAGAGTAAGGACAACTATGACTATGTGATCATCGACTGTCCCCCTTCCCTCAGCCTGTTGACGGTGAATGCCTTGACGGCAGCAGACAGTGTGCTGATCCCCATCCAGTGTGAATTCTATGCTCTGGAAGGGGTGACACAGCTGCTGGCCACGGTGGACCGGATCCGCCAGTCCTCCAATCCAGAACTGGCCATCGAAGGCATCGTCATGACCATGACGGACAGCCGGACCAACCTGTCCAACGATGTGGTAGCCCAGGTGAAGGAACATTTCCCTGACCTGCTGTTCAAAACCATGATTCCCCGCTCTGTACGGTTGGGAGAAGCTCCCAGCTATGGACAGCCCATTACTGTGTACGATCCCCACGGAAAAGCAGCTGAAGCCTACAGAGCGTTGGCAAGGGAGGTGAAACGCCGTGGCCGGTAAAAAAAGCGGTCTGGGAATGACGGGCCTGGACAAGATGTTTGGAGGGCGTCGGCCCAAAGCAGTGGCTCCTTTGGTGGAAGATAAGAAAGCCGGGGAAACGGTGGGAGAAGCAGCCGTCAAGAGCCTGAAGCCCAATCCCTACCAGCCTCGGAAGACTTTTGATCCGGAGGCCCTCCGGGAATTGGAGGAAAGCATCCGCCAAAGCGGAGTGATCCAGCCCCTGATCGTCCGGAAAAAAGGACGGCAGTACGAAATCGTGGCTGGGGAACGGCGCTGGCGGGCGGCCAAGGCTGCTGGGCTCACCAAAGTGCCGGTGGTGGTCCGGGACTATGATGAGGATGCCATGATGGAAGTGGCGCTGGTAGAAAATATGCAGCGCAGCGATCTGGACCCCATGGAAGAAGCCCGGGGCATCCAGCAACTCATGGAGACTTTGGGGCTGACCCAGGAAGAAGCGGCCCGGAAGCTGGGCAAGAGCCGGGCCGCCATAGCCAATGCCCTGCGGCTGCTGAAACTGCCCGCTGAGGCTGCAGAATTGGTTTCTGCAGGACGGCTGTCCCCCGGCCAGGTACGGCCCCTCCTGGGATTGGATACACCGGAGAAAATCACGGATCTGGCTCGTCGGGCCGCCGAGGGAGGCTGGTCTGCCCGTATCGTGGAAGAAGTAGCCAAAGCGGAAAAGGCAGGAAAACCTTGGCACATCTATTTCCAAACGGAAGAACAGCTAATCCCTCCGGCCAAAACGGAACCGGGGAAGAAGGCCAGTGCGTCTCCGACCCAGGAAAGACCTCAAGATCCGGATACCCGGGCCTTCCAGGAAAAATTGATCCAGTACCTGGGAACCCGGGTGAAAATCGAACCTTCCCGGAATGAACGGGGCGGACGGATCCTGATCGAGTATTACGGGCCGGAAGATCTGGAACGGCTCTATGAACTGCTCCAGGGGCCGGTGCGGTCTGGAAACCGAAAAAAATCCAGTCTCTTTACGGTATGAGGAGGGAGCCATGATCGGATCGGGAACCCTTGTGAATGTAGCCGCCATCGCCGGCGGCAGTTTGGTGGGCCTCTTGGTAGGCAGAGGTATCAAAGAAAAATACCAGGAGACGGTGATCTATGGACTGGCGCTGTGCGTCATAGTCCTGGGGCTCCAGATGGCTCTCCAGGGACAGCATATCCTATTGACCATCATAAGTCTTGTCACTGGATCCATCCTGGGAGAGGCACTGGGAATCGAAGAAAAATTGGAACAAGTGGGAGCCTGGCTGGCGGCGCAGGTCCCAAAAGCCAAAGGAAAGGGAGACGGCGGGACGGAAGCTTTTGTGGAAGGATTCCTGTCCACCAGTCTCCTGTACTGTGTGGGCGCTATGGCCATTGTGGGCTCCATCCAAGATGGGCTCAGCGGGGATGCGACCACCTTATACACGAAGGCCATGATCGATGGCCTCAGTGGCATCATCTATGCTTCTAACATGGGTATCGGGGTGATGTTCTCCGCCTTGTCCGTAGGTGTCTATCAGGGGATCCTTACGGCTCTGGCGGGGTTCCTGGGACCGTATATGAACCAGACTGTGGTCCAGGAGATTTCCGCCAGCGGCGGCCTGATGATTTTGGGGGTCGGGATCAATATGACCCGTCTTTTGAAGATCCGGGTGGGGAATATGCTGCCTGGACTTTTGGTAGCTGGCCTCGCTGCAGGGATTTTTTTATAAAATCCCTTGCAATTTTTCACCAGGAAGCGTATAATACAATTTATCGGGATTATAGCTCAGTTGGTTAGAGCGCATCGCTCACATCGATGAGGTCTACGGTTCGAATCCGCATAATCCCACCAATTTAAATATAAAGGGCCTGTGAAAAAATGATCCTCATTTTTTCACAGGCCCTTTTTGTCAATGGTCAATGGCCGTTGGAAGACAGCCATTGACCATTGGACTTGTTGTTTTCTAAGAAGCAAGAGCATCCTCCCATGATTTTCCGAAGCATCCTTGATTCTTGGAAAACTGATCTGTTAGTTTTCTTCCTACAGCAATTGACGATTGACAATTGACAGGGGTGTGAAAGAGGAGAAAAAGCCGTTTGCTGGCTTCCTTTGATTCCCCGACTCTTCTCTCCCTCTTTTTCTCCAAATCCCTTCACTTTTTCTATCTACTTTTCCTCCACCTGCCCCAGGGCCCCATTCCCTGCCCCTTGTCCAGCCTGTATTTCCGTGCTACACTTCTTCTGAAGGCGCTGCCTTTCCATTTTATCAAAAACGAGGTCTTACCATGTTCTCTCTTGTTATGAAGCGTATCCTGGCTGCCGCTGCTTCTTTGCTGATCCTGGGGATTGCCGGACCGGCTTTTGCGGCTCCGGCCGCCGGTCCGGCAATCCCCAATCCCTATGTGTCCTATGCCACCTATCAGGATGCTGCCCGGGTCCTGGGCTTTTGCCCTCTGACCCTCAGCCGGGATTCTGGCTATGCCTTAGATGGAGTTTTTGTCATCGGGGGGCATTCTGCGGACCTTTCCTTTGTCCGGCTGGGGCAAATAGAAGCAACAGTCAGGATCAGGACTGCATTAAAAAAAGAAATATCAAAAGAGAATCTTAGCGGGATTTATGGAATAAAATGGAATAAGCAACCCGTAAATAAGACAATCCTCAATATCGCCCAACTGGGCCCCCCGATCCTTAGCCGCCTGTTGGGAAACCGGGAACTATGTGTTCGCTGTCCAAGGGAAAGGCATGGAAAAAGCTGCGTTCCAGAATCTTCTCACCAACAGCCTGGTGGAGGATACGGAATATTATTTCATTTCTCTGGAGAAGAATCTGGAGAAGGATGGAAAGAAAACAGTTTACAGTAATTTATAAAGAAAAGTGGGTCGCAATCTGTGACCCACGACCCGCGACCGGAGGTGTGATCTTTTCACACCCCTTTTCTCATTTCTCCTGGGACTGCCACTGTTCGATCCATCCGGGGCAGCCATTGGTGCTTTTTGTGGCTGTAGGTACGGATCTCGATCTTTTCTGGATACAGGTATAAGGAATTGGTCCAGACTTGTTTCCCGTCCCAGGTGGGATTGTGGACATCCAGGATTTCCGTGCCTGCGATTTTGTTTACCGGGTCGTTGAAGCTGGGGTTCTTGGGGGAGGTATGGGTATGGCCGGATACCCACAGCAGGACCTGAGGGTTTTCTTCCAGCAGCTTGTGGATCTTTTTGGCCGGCTGGGCATAATTTCGGGGTTTGTCCAGCTTGCTGCCGGGGATCAGGGTCCCGGTGATGGGGGCATGGCAGAAAATCAGGGTGGGTTCCTGCCGATGGTCTTTCAGTTCTTTTTCCAGCCAGGCCAGCTGCTCTTTGGAAAGTTCCACTGCGTACTTGCTTTCCAGGGTATCCGGGGACAGGAACAGCAGGAAGTATTGGCCCAGCTTCCGGGAATGATACAGGGGGCCGAAGGTCTTTTCGTAGGTCTGGAGATGAAGACCCCGTTCATAGGGATCTGCTGGCGCTAGTTTTCCCGTGCTGGACAGATCCCGGTGGTAGATGACTTCATGGTTCCCGGCCAGGAATTCCTTAGGCTTTTTTACCCGGTCCGTCAGTTTCCGGGCCAGCTTGTAATCGGCCGAGCTGCCGGTTTTCTGGACCATATCTCCCGTAAATACACAAAGGTCCACATCGTCCCATCCGTTGATTTCCCGGACCGCGTTCTCCTTGTTCTTCATTTTTCGGGTCCGGAGGTCCGGGTCCAAGGTCTTGCTGCCATAATGGACATCGCTGCATACAACGATCCGTTCGTAACGCCGAGCTTGGACGGTGTGGTCCATAGGGGCCATGGGCAGGATGCAGGCCAGCATCGTGAGCAGCGCCGTAATGAGAAACCATCTTTTTTTCATCATTATTCTTCTCCTTTCAGATGGTCTTATTATAGCAGGATTGGAAAAGGGAAGAAAAAATTCTTTTGGAATGGATTGGATCAGGATAGGATAGAATAAACAACTTATGTCTTACAAACGTAGGATAGATGTTGTTTTAGCCTTCTTTAAGCCTTTTCCATTGCCAACCCTGACTCCATCCAGTATGATATATTATATAGGTATTTACTAGGAAAAAGGAGCGATACTATGGGAAAATACAATTTTGACCAGATCATCGACCGGAAGAACACCAGCTGCCTGAAATATGACTTCGGCATGCAGCGGAAGGGACGCACGGATCTTTTGCCTATGTGGGTGGCGGATATGGATTTCGCCCTGCCGGAAGAGATCCTGGCTGACTTCCACAAACGGATCGACCACGGGATATTCGGTTATACGGATCCGGATGCCGAATATTACGCAGCGCTGGACCGGTGGTTCTCCGTCCATCACGGCTACCACATCCAGCCGGAATGGGTGACCCTGGGCTGCGGAGTGGTCTATGGCTTGGCCACCGGGGTGAAGGCATTCACGGAGCCGAGGGATGCAGTGCTGATCCAGCAGCCGGTGTACTACCCCTTCCGGGAAGTGATTGAAGACAATGGACGGAAATTCATCAACAGTCAGCTTCATTACGAAAATGGAAAATATACCATTGACTTCACTGATTTCGAGCAGAAAATCAAAGATAACAATGTAAAAGTATTCCTGCTGTGCAGCCCCCACAACCCGGCAGGACGGGTATGGACCAAAGAAGAGCTGACCCGGATGGGGGATATCTGCTTGAAACACAATGTGATCATCTTGGACGATGAGATCCACTGTGATTTTGTCTACGCACCCCACCATTTCACCAGCTTCCTGGCTCTGGATGAAAAATACAGAAACAACCTGGTTGTATTCAATTCTCCCAGCAAGACCTTTAATGTGGCAGGTCTCCAGCCTGGGAACATCATCATCCCGGATGAAAATCTGCGGAAGCGCTACCGGAAGGCCAATGCCGCCGCCGGCTACAGCCAGGGAAGCATCATGGGCCAGGTGGCGGTGAAGAGCTGTTACACCAAAGGGGATGAATGGGTGAAGAAACTGGTGGAGTACATTGCCGGGAACATCGCCTGGGTCCGGGATTTCGTGAAGGAAAATTTCTCCAAAGCCACCTTTGTGGAGCCGGAAGGGACCTACCTGGTGTGGATCGATTTTTCCGGCTACGGACTCTCTGATGATGAATTGGAACACTTGGTTACTGATGAGGCCAAACTGTGGCTGGATTCCGGGAAGATCTTCGGACCGGCTACCGCCCAGTTCGAACGGTTCAATATGGCCTGTCCCCGGTCCACAGTGGAAAAGGCCTTCCAGCAGCTGAAGGCGGCGTTTGCCTCTTTTGAAAAATAATATACTTTAAAGTATAATACTCGTAAGTATAATACTTACGAGTATATTTTTTTAAGGGGGGAAGGATATGATCGGACGGGAGAAAGAACTTTCGGTACTGGAAGAAGCCTATGGAACGAAGGGATTCCAGTTTTTGGTGATGTATGGCCGCCGTCGGGTAGGGAAAACCACCATACTCCAAGAATTTGCCCACAGGCACCCTTGTCTGTTTTTCTCGGCCCAGGAAAAGAATGATGCCCTGAACCTCCAGGATTTTTCCCGTTTGATCCAGACCCGGCTGCTGGGCAGTCCGGTGGCTCCTTTTGAGGGTTGGGAACAGGCCCTGGATTTCATTACCGCTCGGGTCAATCCCCAAGAAAAAACCGTTCTCATCATCGATGAGTTTCCGTTTCTGGCTGGGCAGAATCCTTCCATTAAAAGCATTTTTCAGCATGTGATCGACCATGCCTGGGAAGGGAAGAATATTTTTCTGATCCTTTGCGGCTCCAGTGTCAGCTTCATGGTCAATGAGATCATGGGATATCAGAGTCCTCTTTACGGACGGATTACCGGACAGATGGAAGTCCAGCCTTTTTCCTATTGGGAAGTCGCTGCTTTTTTTCCTAATTGGGATCCGGGACAGCAGCTTCTGGCTTACGGGATCCTGGGGGGGATTCCCCGGTATCTTCGGGCCTTTGATCCCGGGCTTTCCTTGGAAGAGAACATTGCTTGGAAAATCCTTTCTCCCAATGCTTTTCTTCATGACGAACCCCAGATGCTCCTGCGGATGGAACTGCGGGAACCGGGGGTTTATAACAGCATCCTGGAGGCCATCGCAAATGGGGCCAATCAGGTGACCCGGATCGGGGACCGGATCCATGAATCCAATGAAAAATGCAGCAAATACCTGCAGGTACTCCAGACCCTGCGGCTGGTGCAGCGGACCGTTCCCTGCGGAGAGCCGGAACGGAGCAGAAAGGGGATTTATGAACTGACGGTTTTCTTTTACACCTTCTGGTATCGGTTTGTGTTCAGCCGGGAGAATTACAATCAATTGTTGGGAGAAAAAGAGGCAGCCCGTGAAATCATGGAAAACCTTCCGGATTATATGGGGCCTGTGTTTGAACGGATTTGCAAGCAGTATCTCCAGGATAAAGCCCGAGCGGGAAAACTGCCTTTCGTTCCGGCCAAGATAGGTAAATGGTGGGGGAACAATCCAGTGCTGCGGCAGCAGGATGATGTGGATATCTTAGCCTTGGACCGGACCGGGACCCGAGGCCTTTTCTGCGAATGCAAATACAGGAATCGGCCGCTGCCCATGGAGGAATACGAAGATTTGCTCACTGCCACTTTGGCATTTCCCCAGATCCGTGAAAAATATCTGCTGTTTTTCAGCAAGGGAGGCTATACCCAACCGGTTAAAGAAAGGGCAGCCAGGGAAGGAGCCCTCCTGTTGGGAGTGGAAGATCTGTACAGCTAGCCCTTCCCCAATGCGGGGTGGAAATGGTATACTTATTGTATCCAATCTCCTGGATCCTGATCCTAATAGCCCTTACAGGCTATGGGATTTTTTTATACAAAAACTATGGAAGAAAGGAGGCCCTCTCTCATTATGGGCATCACCAAATTGACTCTGGCTCCTCAGCTGAAGCAACAGCTGAATCTCCATCTGGTCCAGCAGATGAAACTGCTCCAATTGGGAGCGCTGGAACTGGAACAGTACGTCCAGGAGGCGGTGGAGGCCAATCCTCTCCTGGAATTCCCCAGTGAAGTGACAGGTCCGGCCTGGCAGGAAACGGCCCAGGAAGCATATCGGGGGAAACGGATCCGGGATAAGGAGGATGACCCCCTGCCGGATCCGGTGGCCAATGCTTCCCGGCAGGAAAAGACTCTCCAGCAGGTGGTGGAAGAACAGCTGGGCTGTCTGCCTTTGTCTGACCAAGAACGGACTCTGGCTTTTTATATTGCCGGGACCCTGGACAGCCGGGGCTGGTGGACGGAGAGTGTGGAAGAAACCGCCCGGGCCTTTGGAGTTCCTGAAAAGCTGGTCTTGCAGGCGCTGCAAAAGGTCCAGCAGCTGGAGCCGGCAGGAGTAGGGGCACAGGATCTTTCCCAGTGCCTGTTGCTGCAGCTGGAACAGGCACCGGAGGGGACGGAACTAGCCCGGAAGATCATCCAGTCGGGACTGGAACAGTTGGGACAGAACCAGATCCCGGCCTTGGCTAGGAAATTCCATGTGACGGCTCGGGAAGTCCTGGATGCCAAAGCCCAGATCTGTGCTTTAGATCCCAAGCCGGGAGCCCGGTTTGCGGAAGCCGGACCAGTGGTGTACCAGCGGGAGGATGCCCGGGTGGAAGATACCGGAGCAGGGCTGCAAGTCACGGTGTACGATACCTGGGGACGGAAATTCGTCCTGAACCAGGAATATCTGGACTGGGCCGGAGAGCAGGGGGATGGGCAGGTGAAAGCCTACCTGAAGGAGCAGCTGGGAAAAGCCCGGCAGCTCCAGCAGATGCTGAAAGAACGGCAGCAGACCCTGCTGTTGGTGTTCCAGGCTCTGGTGAGCCATCAGGAACCTTTCTTCCGGCTGGGACCGGGGCACCGGCAGCCTTTGAAACTGGCTGATCTGGCAGAAGAGACAGGGCTGGCCATTTCTACGGTCAGCCGGGCCCTCCAGCATAAGGTCATCGCCTGCCGCTGGGGAAGCTTTCCAGCAGGGAGCTTCCTGGTGGGACAGGCGGTCTCCCAGTCTGCGGGGGCAGTGACCGAGGAAAAACTCCAGGAACTGATCCGGAAAGTAATCGAAGAAGAAGACAAGCGGAAACCTCTCAGTGACCAGGGAATCTGTGATGCCCTGGCCCGGCAGGGCATCCGCATGGCCCGGCGGACGGTGAACAAGTATCGGGTCAAGATGGGCATCGGAGACAAAAGCGCGAGAAAAGAGTGGTAAAGGGGCTGTGAAAAAATGAGAAATCATTTTTTCACAGCCTCCTTTTTTAATTATCTCAAATTCCGTAAAACTATTTACAATTCAATCACAAATGAAACAATGAAATGTGAAACACTATACATAAACTATTTATAAGTTATAATAAATATAGTTCGGAAGTAACCGAACGAAAAAGGAGGGCTATTATGGGAATGAATAGTAAAGTAGAAACAATGGTTCGCAAAGAAACCGCCGGTGTAGAAGAGAAGATCCTGGAACTGTTCGCTCCCAGCCTGTCCGGAAGCGATGTCCCCAGCCTGAAGGACTGGGATCCCATGGGATATTTCGATTTCGAATAAAAGGAATCGGTCCCTGGCAGAAAAGTAAGAGAGCAGGAGGGATGGATTATGGGAATGACAGCCAAGAGCGGTTATGCGATGACGAAAAAATTGGAAATCTTGTTAGAAATCCTGACCCTGGGGACGCTGGACTCCAGTACGGCAGAATCCAAGATCACCGGGTATGAAGTGGAGGTCCCGGGGATGGTAAGACGGGAATTTAGGGTATAAAAGGGAGGGGCTGCTGCGTTTGCAACAGCCCCTTTTCCTGCTTATTGATAAATCCTTCTCAGGAAGTTAGAATAATAAAAAAAGACTGGGGAGGAGTATCCTATGGCATACAATTTTACCACCATCAACAAACGGTATGGGAAAGGGTCCTTTAAATGGCAGGAGATGGCACGGTATGGGGTCCGTCCGGAGGAAGACATCATTCCTTTTTCTGTAGCGGATATGGAATTGGAAACGGCGCCGGAAATCAAAGAAGCACTGAAGAAAGAAATCGATGATTTTGTGCTGGGGTATGCCAATCCTACGGCATCTTATCGGGAAGCCTGCTGTGCATGGCAGGAAAAACGGCATCACTGGGCAGCCAAACCGGAATGGATCTGTCCTTCCCATGGGGTGGTGGATGCTTTCTTCACAGCGGTGAAAGCCTATACCCAGCCGGGAGATGGCGTCATGCTGCTGACCCCGGTCTACTATCCCATGTACCATGCGGTTTTGGACACGGGACGGAAGCTGGTGGACTGTCCGCTGGTGGAGCAGGGAGACAGCTACGCCATCGATTTCGAAGATTTTGAACGGAAAGCTAAAGACTGCCATACCAAGATGCTGATCTTCTGCAGTCCCCATAACCCTGCCGGCCGGGTCTGGACACGGGAAGAACTCCAGCGGATTTCCGGAATCTGCCTGGCCAATGGGGTATTGGTAGTCTCGGATGAAATCCATGATGACCTGATCATGCCCGGTTATGAACATACCGTCTACGCGTCTCTTTCTCCAGAAGCCGAACAGAACTGTCTGGTGCTGACTGCTCCCAGCAAGACCTTCAATTTGGCCGGGCTGCAGACTTCCAATATCTTCATCCCCAATGCCCATCTCCGGGCCCGGTATATGGATTTTCTGAAACAGACCAATCCCAATCCCAAATGCAATATCCTAGGGTATCTTGCCTGTGAGACAGCCTATCGAAAATGTGAAAAATGGCTGGACCAATGCCTCCAGGTCATTGATGCCAACCGGAAACTGGTCATCGGGTTCATGGCGCAGAAATTCCCCCAGATCAAAGTCAAGAGGCTGGAAGGAACCTATCTGCTATGGATGGATTGGCGGGGTCTGGGTCTGGATCATAAAGAATTGGAACGGATCAATCACCAGGAAGCCCGGCTCTTCTTTGATGAAGGATATATCTTCGGGAAACAGGGAGAAGGGTTCGAGCGGTGGAACCTGGCCTGCCCCACCCGGTATATCCAGGAAGCCCTGGAACGGATGGAAAAGACATATGGGAAATATGTAAAATAACGGAAAAAACAAGGGGTGCTACACGTTTTGTGCAGCACCCCTTGTTTTTTATTTTGCTGTCAATTTTTTCAAAACCCTTTCCAGTACTTCTGCTGCCTGGCCGATGGGCTCAGGTTCCGTATATTCGTCCGGAGAATGGCTGATCCCTTTTACGCTGGGGACAAAGAGCATGGCTGTAGACAGTTCATGTCCCAGGATCATGGAATCATGGCCGGCCCAGCTGGGCTGGATCTGATAAGGGATCTTCAAGTCCTGGGCCTCCTGTTCGAAAAGATCCATCAGGCTTTGCTCCATGGGCAGGGGCGGGATTTGGTCCAGCTGCTTCCACTGGAATGTGACCTGGAAGGTCCGGGCGATTTTCTGGAGCTCTTCTTGGAATTCCGTCAGGGCAACATCCATGGTTTGATCGCTGGCAGAACGGATTTCCAGAGACAGCTCGGCTTTCCCTGGGACCACATTCCCGGCATCCGGGAAGACCCGGATATGGCCTACGGTAGCCACATACTGCTGCTGGGAAGCCAGGGCTTTCTCAAATACGGCAGAGATCCACTGGGCGGCGGCTGCCAGGGCATCTTTCCGGTCTTTCATAGCCGTGGTGCCGGCATGGTTGGCTGTGCCGGTGATGGTCACGGTGAAGTGGCGGATACCTACAATGGCAGAAACGATCCCCAGGGGCAGTTTGGCATCTTCCAGCGCCCGCCCTTGTTCGATATGGAGTTCCAAGAAACATTTTCCAGGTAGCAGATGGGGTGCAAAGGGATCCCCTTCCAAGCCGACTTCCTGGAGCAGTTGGGACAGGGTACGGCCTTCTGCTGTTACGAAACGGTCAGGATCTTTGCCCTGGAGTTTTCCGGCCATGGCCTGGCTGCCCAGGCAGGGGGTCCCGAAGCGGGTGCCTTCTTCTTCTGCAAAGGCGATGATGGTCAGCGGCCGGTAGGGGCGGAATCCCTTCTCGTGCCAGGCGGCTGCGATGGCCAGCGGGACAGTGATGCCCAGGGCCCCGTCATATTTTCCCCCATGGGGGACGGAATCCAGATGGGATCCGGTATACACCGGCGGAAGATCCGTTTCTCCCGGTACGGTCATGAGCAGGTTGCCCCAGCCGTCCCGCCTGCACTGGAGGCTGATGGCCTCACCATAATGGCGCAGATACTGCTGGGCTTCTAGGAAAGGCTTGGACCAGGAAAGCCGGGTAGTCCCCTGGCCTTTTTCATAACCAAAAGCCGAAAGCGGTTGGAAGAGTTCCTGCCAGATGGTTTGCAGTGTTTTCATTGTATGGACTCCTTTCGTAAGGCCTGTTTCCAGGTCTGTACTGCTTTCTGGAAATCTGCCAGGAGATCCGCTTTGATCTGGGGCAGAGATTTGACAAAGAAAGTGGCACTGATAGTCAGCAGCAGACGGCCTTTTTCATCGTACAAAGGGACGGCCAGGCTGCCCACGTCATTGAAGAATTCTTCGATTTCCGTAGCATAGCCGTTTGCCTGGATGACTTTCAGCTGTTCCCGGAGCGCTCTGCTGGATTGGATGCTGCAGGGGGTATAGGCCCGGTATTCCAGCTGTTCCAGCAGCTCTTCCCGGCCATGGGTCACTTCATCCAGGAGCAGCAGTTTGCCGGAACTGGTGGCATGGAGGGGCAGATCCGAATATTCACTCATGACGATGTAGTAGGCCTGTTTGGTGGGATAGGCACAGTAGACGCTGAAGATCTGATTCTGGTAGACCATCTGGAGGCTGGCAGAAAAATGGTATTTCTCAGCAACCGCATCTACCAAGGGCTTAAAGAGCTCCACATACCGGTCGATATCCTGACGGATCATGGAGGCCTTGGTCATAAAATAATAGCCCAGTTTGTAGAAGCCGCTTTCCCGGTCACGGAGGAGCAGCTGGCTTTCTACCAGGGTGTTCACGATGCCCCGGGCAGTATTGATGTTCAGTCCAGTCCTTTCACTGATGGCGGCCAGGGGAAGACTGGGCGTCGTAGGGGTGAAACAGTCCAGGATCTGCACGGCCCGCTGGATGGACTGGATGGGTTTTTGTAACTTTTTTTCCATAAAAGAACTCCTTTGGACAGACCATTTTCTTTAATTAGAGTAACACAAAAGATTTTGATTGACAAACAGGAATATTGGTGATATAAAACCTGTATAAAACTACAATGCAAAAATAAAAACGACAATGTAGTCAAACAGAAGTGAATCACTAGGGTAATGCGGCGTAGGATTTACTATTTTGAAAAAAGGGGAGAAAAAAATGGCAGAAAAACAAGAAAAGCAGTTTACCCTAAAGGAAAAGTTGGGAGCATTGGGACCTGGTTTCCTGATCGTAGGCTCCTTCATCGGGCCGGGGACGGTGACCAGTTCCACCAAAGCCGGGGCCGATTATGGTTTCCAGCTGTTCTGGTGCATCATTTTCTCAGTCATTGCGGTCATTGTGATGCAGGGGATGGCAGCCCGGCTGGGAATCGTGACCCAGATGGGACTGGCCCAGAACCTGGTGAACGATTTTGAGAACCGCCCTGTGCTGCGGACTCTGCTGTGCGGCCTGGTGGCTGTGGCCATCACCATTGGCGGATTTGCCTATATGAGCGGGGACCTGACCGGGACGGCCATCGGCATCAGTGCCCTTACGGGGATTTCTACCCGGATCATCGCTCCCGCATGGGGCCTTTGCATCCTGCTGCTCCTGAGCTTTGCCGGGGATGCCCTGAAATACTTGGAAAAACTGCTGGGAGCCTGCGTCATCATCATGGCAGTGGTGTTCCTGGTGACCATGTTCGTGGTGAAACCGGATCTAGGGAAACTGCTGGCTGGCTGTGTGCCCAGCATTCCCAAGGGAGGTTTGATGACCTGCCTGTCCCTGATCGGGACCACCGTGGTGCCCTATAATATGTTCCTCCATGCAGCTTCTGCCAAACGGACCTGGCACAGCACTGATGAACTGCCCCTCTGCCGGTTCGGGACCAATGTTCCCATGATCATCGGCGGCATCGTCACCGGGGCCATTATGGTGACAGCAGCAACGGTCATGCTGGGGATGCCAGTCCGGAACGCCATGGACATGTCCATCCAGCTGGAACCTACTCTAGGGACCTTTGCCAAACCTTTCATGGCCATCGGTCTGGTGGCTGCCGGGGTTTCCAGCGCTGTCTGCACTCCTATGGGAGTTTCCTATGTATTAGCCGGTCTTTTCGGCTGGGAAACCAACCGCAGTGACAAACGGTACACCATCACCAATTTCCTGGTTCTTTTGACCGGCATCATCATTGCCGGTGCCGGGTTCAACCCCATTGCCCTCATCATGGCGGCCCAAATGGTCAACGGTGTAGTGCTGCCCGTAGTGGTGGGCGTGACCATTTATTTGACGGCCAGCCGGAAAATCATGGGGCAGTTTGCCAACAGCACCCTGGAAAATGTGTTGGGGGGAGCGATTTTCATCATCTCTCTGATCCTGGGTGTCAGCAGTGTCATCAGTTTGTTGTAAGGAAGGCCTTTGGCCTGTCTGTCATATTTTAAAGGAGATGTTTTGACATGAGAGAAAGCAAACCTACGATTTATGATCCGAATTTCCTGCCCAATATGATTTACAGCGGGGTGCCGTCCTGGCTGAATCTGTCCGTGATCGAAAACGACGAGGACCTGAAGAAAATCGATGCGGCAGTGGTAGGGGTGCCCTGGGAAGGGGGCTGCACCATCGGCGGTTATTCTTCCACCACGGAAGGCCCAAAGGCGGTCCGTTCCACTTCTATCCGTTACACGGGGTTCCTGCCGGATTACAATCTGGACTGCTTTGATTATCTGAGAGTGGCGGATTCCGGTGACGTAGCCACCCAGAACGGCAACTATGACTTTACCTTCCAATCCATCCGGGAACGGATCGGCAAACTGGCTGACGCCAAGATCATTCCCATCACCATCGGCGGGGACCATGGGATCGCTTACCCCATCATCAGTGAAATCGCCAAACGGCATCCCAAGAAGGTCGGGGTCCTGCATTTCGATGCCCACCTGGACAACTACTCCCATTTCGGGGATGATGAACTGTCCCGCTGTTCTCCTTTCTACCGGGTATACAACGATCCCAATATGGATCCTACGAAGATTGCTCATATCGGGATCCGGGGACCCAGAAACCATCGGGAAGAATACAACAACGCCATGAAATATGGCGCAACGGTCATCCGGGCCATCGACGTCCATGAAGATGGCTGGAAAGCTGCCATTTCCAAAGCCCTGGAAGTGGTCAGCAAAGATACGGAATACATCTATATCACCGTCTGTGCAGACAGCCTGGATGCGGCCAACATGCCGCAGGCACCCCAGGATATGGGGGGCTTGACTTCTTATGAACTGCTCATGATGCTCCATGAAGCAGGGCTGGCAGGTGCGCGGGGAATCGACTTCGTGGAAACCTATCCGGAAGTGTTCACCCTGCAGACGGCGGCCCATGTGGTCAACTGGGCCTTCCTGTATTACCTGAATGGCCTGGCACAGCATATCAAAGACAGCAAATAAGGCATTCTGGAGCGTTGTCCGGCTGTCCGAAAAACAGAGGACGGTGTGTGCAAGCAAAAAGGGGAGTGAAAAACTTGAAACCGCAAAAAATGGAGGAACCGGTTTCCATGTTTGTCCTGTTCGCCCGTTTCTTTTCTATCCTGGCGAAGAACCTGGAAAAGGAATTCGGGGCCAAGGGCCTGGAAATCCTGAAACAAAGCGTCATCGACTGGGGGGTGGCACGGGGCAAAGACATTGCCCGTCGGGCTGCCCAACGGGGACAGAAAAATGATCTGGCTGCTTATCTGCCCAATTACGATATGGAGCGCAGCGAGCTGTTCGGATATGATACGGAATACGGCAAGGAGGAAATCAACCAGGATTTCGACCGCTGTGTATTCGCCAAGACCTGGATGGATGCCGGGGAAGAGAAGTATGGACGCATTTACTGCGAAAACATCGATCCGGCCATCTGCAAGGGCTACAATGAAGATCTGGAATGTATACATGACCATATCATGTATACAGACCATCACTGCACCTTCTGTTTCCGGATGAAGAAGAGAGACTGACTGGTAAGGGGGTTGTTGCACGCAATGTGCAGCAGCCCCCCTCTTGCATCTGGATTCCGGAACCGCTACAATACGAAGAAAAGACCCAAAGGAGAGTGCACCATGATTCTATTCTATGGAAGTAAAATCTGCATCGACTGCCGGAACACCCTGGCTGTCCTGCAGGCACGGAACCTGGAAGATCAGTTCCACTTTGTAGATATGACGGCGGATACGGCCAATATGAAGGCCTTCCTGACTCTGCGGGACCGGGAACCGGCTTTTGCGCCTGTGCGGCAGGGGGAAAAGGGACAGTCCTTCATCGGGATCCCTGCTTTTGTCCGGGAGGACGGCAAGGTGACCCTGGATCTGGATGAAGCCTTGGATTGGCTGGGGCAGCCGCCGGTACGGGATGAAGAAATCCAGGAAAAATAAGGCGGAACCCGTTTTGGAACAAGAAAGGAGTGTCACCATGAAGACTTTCCATACCGTTGCATTTCAATATGGGCCAGGAGGCGGCAATCCCTGCCCAGTGACTCTGGAGGCAGATGGGCTGACCGGGGAACAGATGCAGCAGATGACTTTCCAGTTCCAGCAGGAAGCGGCTTTTCTACTGTCTCCTACTGCGCCGGGCTGTGATGTGAAACCTCGGTATTTCGTCCCTCTCCACGAAATGGAGATGTGTGTCCATGCCACCGTTGCCAGCGCCATGGTGCTGGTGGATCAGGGCATCATCCAGCATTCTCCCATTGTCTTTGAAAGCCATTACGGCCCGCTGCCGGTGGAATGGGAACGGAAAGACAGAGAGATCCTGATCCGGGTGGAGCAGTTCCTGCCAAAATTCCAGGCTAAGCGGCCTTCCGATGAGGAACTGTGCCGGGTCCTGGGGATCTCCCAGGAAGCGTTGGGAAAGGGGCCAGTGGAATCGGCAGCGACTTCTCGGATGAAACTGATGGTCCCCCTGGCGGCGCCTCACTGGGTCCATGAAGTGAAACCGGATTTCCCGGCGCTTTGGGACCTTTGTGACCGCTGTGAAACAACTGGGTTTTATATCTTTGCACCGGAAAACAACCGCCCAGACAACGTTGTTTTTCATGCCAGACAGTTCCCAAACCGATCCGGCTACAATGAGGATCCGGCAACGGGAGTGGCAGCTTCCGCGCTGGGGGCCTATCTGGTCCGTCATCAGCTGATCCCGGTGGCGGAAGGCTGGAACCCCTGCACCGTCTACCAGGGGGAAGCCATGGGCCGGCCCAGCCTGATCCGGGCAGAGACCCAAATCACCGGAGGAAAGATCACCAAGACCCGGATCTGCGGGACTGCATGTTATGAGAAGTGAATAGAAGAAGGGGGTGTTGTACGCAACGTGCAACACCCCCTTCTTCTGTTACGAACCATACACTTCCGGACAGCTTTGTTTGAATTGTAAAAAACATGTAAAAATTCAGTAAATATATGGTAAAATAACCTCGTAAAACACTTTGCCCGGCAAAGAGAGTCCAATAAGGGAGGCTGAATTACCATGAATCTGAAGAAGTGGCTATCTGTAGGGATGCTGTGCGTACTGGCTGCAGGCATCAGTGCCTGCGGCGGAGGCGGGGCGATCCCCGGTTCCAAACAGGACAAGAAATCGGCAGGGAATACGGTGATGCTGTATTCTTCCATGCAGGAAGACCAGCTGAATGCCATCAAGAAAGCGTTTGAAAAGAAATATCCGGACATCAAACTGGATTATTACTTTGCCGGGACTGGGAAAGTCATCACCAAGATCGCTACAGAAGCGAAATCCGGCCAGGTGGCAGCAGATGTAATCTGGGTAGGGGACCCTGCGGACTATATCGGTTTCAAGAAAATGGGCATCCTCCAGAAATACACTTCTCCGGAAGCCAAGGCCATCGATCCAGTCTTCATCGACAAGGAAGGCTATTATACGGGAGCACGGATGATGAACATGGGCATTGCCTACAACCCCCAGAAAGTTTCCAAGGAAGAAGCACCCAAGACCTGGGATGATCTCCTGGATCCCAAATGGAAGGGCCAGATCGTCATGACGGATCCTGGGACGGCGGGGACTACCAA
>SFHH01000001.1 GCA_004555735.1 Acidaminococcus fermentans | reverse complement strand
TCTCTGGGGTGCTGTTTTTCTTTTGCGCAATATGCTGAAAAAAAAGCTCAACAGCATTTCCAAAATCAATGGGATTTATGGCCTTATTTATTGCTGTTCCCTGAGAAAAGCAGTCAAGTTGTCATTACAACAAAAAAAGGCGCCCGAAGGCGCCATTCTCTGCAAATCTTCATCGAAGAGATGCAGCATATCGACTTTTTTACCGCTCCAGCTCCTTCACCGTTACGCCAGGATGACGGTACTGATCTTCTTTCAGCACCACCCTTCCCCGGACGGTGATGGCCTGATGAGGGCAGCCGTGGAGGCAGGCCAGGCAGTGGAGGCAATGGTTTCCCATCACCGCTGATTTTTCCCCTAGCTGGATGTTTTCCACCGGGCACAGCCTTACACATTCTCCGCAGCGGACGCACCGGTCTGGAGCCACCTGTACCCCCAGATACCATTCTCCCAGCTTCCGGCCCAGCCAGGTATCAAAAAGCCCAGCCATCAGAGAATCCTGTTCCTGGGAATGATCTTCCCGGCGTTTTTCCACGGCCTCCGCCACTTCCTGGACCACCAGATCTTCCTTCTCCAGTTTTTTCGGGTCATATCCGATATGGGACCGGGAGCAGATGGTACTGTTGGCAATCAGCGGCACCGCCCGGCTCCAGGAAAGCCTGCAGCCCTGCGCCAGCAGCAGGTTCTGCAGGGTCCGGAAACTGCGGCCCCAGGTAGTACCACAGGTGGCCAGGGCATACACATAAGCGTCCTCTGGGAAAGCGTGGCTGCGGACAAACTCCTGCACATTGGAAGGCACATCCCCGTAGTACACTGGGAACACCAGGCCAACAGCCGGTCCTTCCAGGTTCTTTTCCTTTATCCGGGTGACAGAACAGCCCCCGTCCCCCAGGGTGGTGGCCAGTTTCTGGGCCAGGGCCAGGGAATTGCCAGTAGTGGAAAAATAATAGATCATGGTTTGCTTCCTTTCCTGATACAGAAAATCCAGCGTCTCAAAGAGAGCGCTGGATTTTTTTCGGTTTCCGGTTTTCGTCCAGGGATACGTACACAAACAGTGCATCCGCCGCCCGGACGGGCTCCTGCTCTTCCTGTTCCGGTTCCAGCCAGGCCACCACTTCCACCTCCATGGAGGTGTTCCCCACCCGCGTCACCCGGCCTTCCAGCTGAAGGACCGTGCCGTAGGGAATAGGCACGTAAAAGTTCATGCCTTTTACAGCAGCCGTAGTCACCCGGGTCCATGCGAACCGGTGGGCGGTGATCCCGCTCACTTCGTCCATCCAGCCCATGAGGGTGCCGCCGAAAAGGTGCCCTGCGGAATTGGCCATGGAAAGCATCACCGACCGGGTCATGATCACCGGCTGGTTGTGCTCCAATTTCATGCCTGCTCCTGAAGGGCACGCCCCAGCACAGCTTCAAAGGCTTCGGCCACCGCCTGATACCCTTCCTTGTTGGGATGGAGGCCGTCCTGGAACATACTCCGCCCAGTCTTTTCTTCCGCTTCACTGAGGACTTTTTCATAGTCCAGCACCGGCAGGTTCCGGCGTTCCGCTTCCTCCCGGAGCCACTGGCGGTATTCCCGGAGGGCCGCATTGTGCTTTTCAAATTCACTGGGCAGTTGCCAGCCCTTTTCCGTGCTTTCGATCCGGGTGAGAGGTGGGATTCCCAGGATCACAATGGGCAGCCCTGCATCCCGAGCCTTGTCCAGTGTGCCGGAAATATTTTCTTCGATGGAGCTCATGGGTTCATCCAGCAGGATGTCGTTCATGCCGCAGCACAGGAAGACTCCATCGGCCTTTTCATCCACCACATCCATTTTGAACATGCCCCACATCACCAGGGTCAGTTTGCCCCCCGCAGCATTGTTCACCACTTCAAAGCCCATTTTCTTTGACGCAATATCATACCAGGTATTGGCCAATGTCTCATTGGTGCAGCTTACCAAGCTGTCACCGATAAATGCCATTTTCATAACTTATCTCCTTCAGTCTTTCTTGCTGAAATCTACTCCCTGCCCAAGGGCAGCCAGAGCATCGATCACCACCTGGCTCATGAGTTTGGAACCAACCACCAGGGCATTCTCATTGGGACACATCCGGGCATCATGGAGTCCATGGATGGGTTCCCCTTCTGTGCCGCAGCCCAGCCACAGGAAGGCCCCAGGGATTTCCTGCAGGTAAAAGCCAAAATCTTCGGCAGTCAGATCCGGGACCACCTGGGAAACCAGCCCTGCCTCTCCCAGGACTTTCCGGGCCGTATCTTTCACCAACTGTGCAGGTACGGGCCAGTTGTCCAGGACAGGGTATCCATAATAGTAATTGAATTCGCAGTCCACACCGGCAGATTTTTTCAGGCCATCCAAGATGTCCTGGATGAATTCTGGGATCCTTTTCCGGTTTTCTTCGTCCAGAGTCCGGATGGTCCCTTCCAGGATCACTTCATCGGGTACTACATTGTACCGGGATCCGCCCTGGATGGTACCGATGTTGATGGTGGCCGTAGCCAAAGGGCTGACCCTGCGACTGACGATGTGGCTGATTTGCTGGAGGAAATCAGCTGCCGCCATAATGGCATCGATACCTTCCTGGGGATGGCCTGCATGGGCTGTCTTCCCTTTGATCACCACTTTGATCCGGTCGGAACCGGCCATCATGGCACCTGCCTTGACGCCGATTTTCCCACAGACGAAGCTGGGCCACACATGGAGCCCGAAAATGGCCTTCACATCTTTTAGGAACCCATCTTTCATCATATACCGGGCACCGCCGGTAGGAGACAGTTCTTCCGAAGGCTGGAACAGGATCCGCACACTGCCCTGGATTTCGTCCTTCCGACGGAGCAGCCGCAGGATAGTTTCCATCAGAGTGGTGATATGGATATCGTGGCCGCAGGCGTGCATGACCCCAGGATTCTGCGAAGCGTAGGGAAGCCCGGTGGCTTCTTTCACGGAAAGAGCATCGATGTCGGCCCGGAGAGCCACCACAGGCCCCGGTTTTCCGCCTTTGAGGGTAGCAGCCACACCATAATGGTCTGTGCCTCGTACCGGATCCAGTCCCAAATCTTTCAGGATCGTGAAGATCTTCTCTGAAGTCTTCTTTTCTTCCGTGCTGACTTCCGGGTGTTCATGGAACCACCGGCGCCATTCCACACATTTTGCTTCCAGAGCATCTTCCGTCAGGTTCAATACGTCCATTCAAATCCCCTCCCGCTCCGATGGAATCCATCAGAATGATTTTGTAGTAATGGTTTCATTCTACCATTTTTATAGAGATTTGAAAATGGGATAAGGAAGGGCGTAATTCCACAATAAAAAAGGTTGGAGCAATTGCTGACAGATTTATAAATTCAGCCTGCTTACCAAGTCATTTTTTCCTATAATGATAATCCAGCGGGTAGGTTTTGTTGTAGCTTCCGCCGTCAGCACATATTCCCCCTTGCTTCCCTTTATTTTTCCGTTCCGCTGATCGATTTCCTCCACTTCCCAGCCGTTTTCCAACAGGCTGTTTTGGATTTTTTCCTGGGCTGTTTCTTTGGACCCAGCAATGACCAGCGTCACCGCAAATTTTTGAGAAAGGATTCCTTTGGTATGGAGCGGATAAGGAGGTTCCGACCCATACTGGCTGCAGACAGGCACGGCCATTACCGCCTGTTCCATCATTTTTGAATCCTGACGGAATCTCTCGGCAAAAAACAGCCGTCCGATCCCGGCTGCAACCAGCCAGAGCAGAAAGGCAGCAAGGACCATATTCCCGATTGCTCTGCCAGCCTTTTTTCCCACAGGATCCACCCCCTCTGCCCTCGCTCTTTCTTTTGCCCAGTATACCCCGATACAATGATTCTGACAATATGGCCATTACAGGCATTCTTTCCAGGGAAAACGCTTCCGCGGTTTCCCTCCACCGTCCAGTGACAAAAAAATACTGCCTCAGGACCTCCCGAAGCAGTATTTTTATCACTCACGCATATTCTTCTCCGTCCCACAGGACGATGGTGCCGGTCTCCAAAGACTTGGGCACATTGATGATCCGCTGGTTTTCGCTGCCTTTGAAACGCAGGTTCAGATTCTTTTTGCTTTCCACAAATTCCCCGTCCACCAGCACATCCAAATACCCCAGCATTTCCCGGGTAATGGCTGGATCTCCCAGCTTTCCGGCCAGCATATCGTGGTCGAAAAGGTAGCCGCTGTAGCACCAGATGGTCTTTTTCGGATACCGCTCCCGGATGTGCCGCAGCACCCCCACCAGCACTTCCTGGTTGGCCGGTTCAAAAGGTTCCCCGCCCAGCAGGGAGAACCCCCGGATGTACTCTGGTTCCAGGTCCTCCAGGATCTCCTGCAGCTGGGCCTGGGTAAAAGGCTGGCCGAAAGCGAAATCCCAGGTTTCCTGATTGAAACAGCCTTTGCAGTGGTGGGTACAGCCGCTGACGTACAGGGAGACCCGCACGCCGGGGCCGTTGGCCACGTCACATTTTTTGATGGTCGCATAATTCAACGAAAAGCCCCCTTACAGATGCAGTACGCGGGATTTGATTTCTTTGGTCTTCCCCACGTTCCAGAAGTTTTCTCCCAGATAGCCGCAGGTCCGCCGGGTCACGTTCATTTTGGACTGATCCTTATTGTGGCACTGGGGGCATTCCCATTCCAGATTGTCGTTAATCTGGATTTCTCCGTCAAAGCCGCATACCTGGCAGTAGTCGGATTTGGTGTTGAATTCCGCGTACTGGATGTTGTCGTAGATGAACCGGACCACATCTTCGATGGCGGTGGGATTCTTCTTCATGTTGGGAATTTCCACATAGGAAATGCAGCCGCCGGAGGAAATGGGCTGGAACTGGGCTTCGAACTTGAATTTGCTGAAGGCATCGATGGGTTCCCGCACATCCACATGGTAAGAGTTGGTGTAATATCCCTTGTCGGTGATATCCTTGATGGTGCCGAACCGTTCCTTGTCGATCCGAGCGAACCGGTAGCAGAGGGATTCTGCCGGAGTCCCGTACAGGGCAAAGCCCAGGCCGGTCTTGGCCTTCCAATCATCGCAGGCCTGGCGCAGCCGCTTCATCACCCGCATGGCGAATTCTTCTCCCTCCGGAGTGGTGTGGCTGCAGCCCTTCATGGCTTTGGTGCATTCGTACAGGCCGATGTACCCCAGGCTCAGGGTGGAATACCCCCCTTCCAGCAGCTTGTCGATGGTTTCCCCTTTCTTCAGACGGGCAATGGCGCCGTTCTGCCAGTGGATGGGGCTTACATCGCTGCGGATGCCTTTCAGGGCATTATGACGGACCATTAAGGCATCATAACACAGATCCAGCCGTTCATCCAGGAGCTTCCAGAACTTTTCCTCATCCCCTTTGGCGATGATCCCGATCTGGGGCAGGTTCAGGGACACCACACCCTGGTTGAACCGGCCTTCGAACTTGTAATTGCCCTTTTCATCCTTCCAGGGAGACAGGAAGGACCGGCAGCCCATAGGAGAGAACACGTTCCCCTGATAGATTTCCCGCATCTTCTTGGCAGAAATGTAGTCCGGATACATCCGTTTGATGGAGCACTGGACCGCCAGCTTGGTCAGGTAGTCGTATTTGCCGCCCTTCAGGCAGTTGAATTCATCCAGCACATAGACCAGTTTGGGGAAGGCCGGGGTCACATAGACGCCCACTTCGTTCTTGATGCCTTCCAGCCGCTGCCGGAGGATTTCTTCGATGATCTGGGCATTTTCTTCGATGTATTCATCCTTGGGGTCCAGATGCAGGAACAGGGTCACGAAAGGAGACTGTCCATTGGTGGTCATCAAGGTATTGATCTGATACTGGATGGTCTGGACGCCGCTGGCCAGTTCGTCCTTCATCCGGCTGTCCAGGATGGCTTCCAATTCTTCTTCCGGCAGCTGGCCATGGGTAGTTTCAATCAGGCGCTTGCGGAATTTTTCCCGGCTCCGGCGCAGGTATTTGCCCAGGTGGGACACGTCTACGGACTGGCCCCCGTACTGGGCAGAAGCCACAGAAGCGATGATCTGGGTCATGACGGTGCAGGCCACCTGGAAGCTCTTGGGGCTTTCGATCAGCTTGCCATGCATCACCGTGCCGTTATCCAGCATATCCCCCAGATTCACCAGGCAGCAGTTGAACATGGGCTGGATGAAGTAGTCCGCATCATGGAAGTGGATGACACCCTGGTCATGGGCCCGGGAGATCTTTTCCGGCAGCACTACCCGGCGAGTCAGGTCACGGGAGACTTCCCCCGCGATCAGGTCACGCTGGGTGGAAACCATGACAGCATTCTTATTGGAGTTCTCTTCCATTACGTCCTTATTCTTGTTGCTGATCAGGCTCAGGATGGAATCGTCGGTGGTATTGGCCTTCCGGACCAGGGCCCGGTTGTACCGGTAAATGATATAGGCCTTAGCCAGTTCATAATGGCCCCGGACTTCGATGTCTTCCTGTGCCAGCCGTTCCTTTTCTTCTACGGCTTTGTTGGCTTTGGATATGGCTGTGACGATCTTGTTCCGGTCAAAAGCGACCGTCGAGCCGTCCCGTTTGATAACCTTCATGGCTGTTCCTCCCCTTAGAATTCCACACTTATTATCTTCTAAGAATTACTATTGATATTATACGACAAAAGAAGTAACTGTACAAATGATTTTTTCAGTTCTCTCTCTTCGCTGATAGTAATGATACACCAAAAAAAGGATTTCGGCAACCTATATATAGTGTGTATATTCCCTATATTGACGCAAAAGATACAATAGATAGTGTGTTCTCTCAAGAAATACGGCCGTTACGTTTTCCTTCCAAAAAAAACCTTGCCCGTTCCTGTACTTTCTGGCTGGCGAAAAAAACAGATGGCGGAATCAGCCTTTCCACCATCTGTTACAGATTTTCAGTTTACAGTGAGTCAGGGTAACAAACCTGCTTTCATTTTCCTTCCGCTGCCAGACGGTCCCGGAATTCTTTCTGGATGGCAGCCAATTCATCCGGGTCATCAATTAGTTCCAACACCGTATCGGCCAGGATCTTGGCACCGAATACCACCGCTCGATGGGCTTCTTCGCTTTTTCCAGCAGCAATGAATTCGGGAGAATGGGAGCTGGTCCCGTCCGGGACGAAGGCTACCCGGATACAGGAACCGGGTACCCGGTGCATCACATTGGCAAAATCCGTAGATCCAGTGCGCTGCCGGGGAGGCTGGCAGTTAGGGGCTTGGAGCTTATGGGCATATTTCATCAGCACATCGTTCAGCTGGAGATTGGGGATCTTGTTATCCAAGATCTTCCCCACCTTGGCTTCCACCGTGGTTTCCGTCATCATGGCCGCGCCCTGGAAAATCTTTTCCAGCCGGACCATCAGTTCCTTCACCGCTTTTACTGTATTGGCACGGACCATCACCTGGGCCTTGGTCAGGCTGGGCACCACATTGGCCGCCGTCCCTCCTCCATCCGTGATGTTGTAATGGAGCCGCACATCATCGGTCACATGTTCCCGCAGGCACTCCATCCCATGGAAAGCCAGACACATGGCATCCAGGCTGCTCCGGCCGGCTTCCGGCTTCAGAGCGGCATGGGCGGCCTTGCCATGATAGATCAAATCGTATTCCGCATTGGCCAGACATTTGATGTCCGTCTGGGTCGCCGGTCCCCCGTGCATCATCAGGGCCACATCCAATTCTTCGAAGGTGCAGCCGTTCTGGATCATGATATACTTGCCGCTGATGTTCTCTTCGCCGGGAGTCCCGTAAACCGTCAGGGTAAAAGGCCGGGTGCCAGCGGCTTTCTGGATGGCCACGGCCGCTCCCAGGATCCCCGGTCCCTGCATCTGATGGCCGCAGCCATGGCCCATGCCCGGCAGGGCATCATATTCGCACAGGAGCCCCATATTGGGTCCGCCCTCCCCGTTTTTCCAAACGGCTTTGAAAGCCGTTTCCAGTCCGCCTATCCCCCGGGTCACGGTAAAGCCGTGGGCTTCCAGGTACTCCGTCAGCAGGCTGCTGGCAAAGACTTCATGGGGTCCGATTTCCGGATGGTCGAAAATGGTATCCGCCATCTTCGTCAGTTCAGGGGCTTGTTCATCTACACAGGCATTGGCCTGGGCAATTTGCTGTTCCAGCATATTCCATCCTCCTCTGATTCTCTATACTCTTCACTCTTTACTCTTTACTCTGCACTCTCACCGTCACATGGGTCCCAGATGGATCAATTGGGCGATGAAAGCCATCACACAGCCAGTAATCTGCCAGATGACGAACAATTTCCACATGAAGCGCATCCACCGGTCATAGGGAATGTTGGTGACGCTCAGGGTCCCCATCAGGGCCGTAGACGTGGGCAGGATATAGTTGCAGAATCCATCCCCGAAGTTAAAGGCCAGGACAGTGGTCTGCCGGGTCACTCCCAATACGTCCGCCAGGGGGATCAGGATGGGCATGACGGCCACGGCCTGCCCGCTGCCGGAAGTCAGGAACACGTTGATGATGGTGTTGGCCAGGACCATCCCCGGAGCGATCACCACTGGCGGCAGGCCGCTGAGGATCTCGGCCATGCTGTGCACGATGGTATAGGTGATGTGCCCGTCATTCATGACACTGCTGATGGCCGTCGCCATACCGATGATGAAGGTAGCCCCCAACATCTTCTTGCTGCCTTCCAGGATATCCTTGCAGACCCCGTTGGGGCTGGTGCCGATCACCAGATCCGCCACCACGGCATAGGTCAGGAATATGGCTGCCATATGGCTCATGCCCCATTTCAGGGCAATGGCGCCGTAGATGATGGCTGCAAAGGAAATGATCAGGAGAACCAGGGGGATGAGCATCCGCCCGGTCAGATGACTGGCTTTTTCCAGATCCATCCCGGTCGAATTGTTTTTCATCAGCTGATCCAGGTCATACATGGGACTGCTTTCCGGATCTTTCTGCACCTTTTTGGCATACCGGATCAGATAGATATTTGTCACAATATAGAACACCACAAAGCAGATGGCTCGGTACCACAGGCCGGAATAGGTGGGCAATTCTGCAATGCTCTGGGCCACTACCGTGGTGAACATATTGAAAGTCCCAGTGGAAAAGCCAATGGCTCCCCCCAGGACCATGATGGCTTCCCCGGTCAGGGAATCCAGCCCCATGGCCATGGCCAGCATCACCATCACCGGAGCAAAGGGGATGAAAGTATTCACCCCTTGTGTGGTGCAGATCAGTCCGAAAATCAGGGTCAGCACCGGGATGAAGATTTCCAACCGGTTAGAGAACTTCCGGGCCCCTTTGGCCAGGATGGCCTGGAGAGCGCCGGTTTTGGTCACCACATGGAAGGCAGCCCCGGCCATGAAGATGACCATCATCAGGTCGATCCGCTTGCTAAAGGATTTGATGATATAGAGAGGTACCAGCAGCGGATTCACCCCAGAACTCTGGATATAGCGAAAGGTGGACGGATTGACCACTTTCCGCCCAGCCGCATTCTTGACAAAATCATAGGTCCCGGCAGGGACCACCCAGGTCAGCAGCACCCCCACCAGGATCATGATGAAGATGATGATGAAGGTATGGGGGAATTCCATCTTTTTGACCGGCTGCATCGCCGTTTTCTTCTGTTCCATGCGATCAATCCTTCCTTTCAGCCCAGCGGCCAGCTTCCATGAACATCCGGGTCAGCAGGTACATCCGAGGGACCACACTGCTGACGGAAGCACATTCCTGGGGAGTATGGTTCTTGCCTCCCTTGACGGCTCCAAAACAATCCACAGCTACAGCTCCTGCATCAGCAGCCCAATTGGCATCAGAAGCACCGCCTACGGAGCGAACAACCAGTTTCCGTCCCAGTTCCCCATAGATTTCCTGGGCCAGCTGGATCAGCCGATCCGTCCCTGGATTGGGGGAAAAGGGCGGATTGCCTTCTTTCACCTCTGCTTTTACCTGTGTTCCGGGAATCGACGGATGAGCCGCTATTTTTTCGGCTTCCCGGCGCACCCTGTCGATTTCCTGCCGTTTTGTCACCCGAAGATCCGCCACAGCAGCAGCATGGGCCGGAATGATGTTTTCCCGTTCTCCAGCCTGGAGCAGCGTAAAGTTCAGGGTAGTCCCCTGCTCCAGGTCTTCCAACTTTTTCATCTGCTGGATCTGGTACAGGATTTCCATCAGGGCACTGGCTCCCTTTTCTGGAGCATTGCCGGAATGAGACGCCACACCTTGGACCTCCACTTTCAGCAGATTGGACCCTTTCCGGGAACGGACCAGTCCATCTCCTTCCTGACCGGATTCACAGCAAAGATAGCAGTCATGCTGGGGAGCCAGCCGGGCGATCAACTTCCGGCTGCTGGGAGAGGCGATTTCCTCATCCCCGTTGAAGAGCAGGGTGATCTGTTCGAAATCCTCGAAATGGAGCGCCCGCAGCTGCTTCATGGCGAATACCATCATATTGACGCCGCTTTTGCAGTCAGCAGCTCCTGGTCCTTTGGCCCAGTCCCCCTCGATCCGGAACGGTCGTTCTGCCACGGTCCCTTCTGGGAATACGGTGTCCAGATGAGCGCTGGCCATGATTTTCCCCCTGCCTTTTCCCTTAAAGACCGCAAGCAGGTGACAGCCTTCCTGAGGATTTTCCATGGGAATCTTTTCCAGGGAAAAAGGCTGCAGCGGTTCCAATTCTTTCCATACCAGATCCGCCACCCGATTGATTCCCTTTCCGTTCCGGGATCCACAGTCTACATTGACCAGTTTCTCCCAGTTGGTCATATACGTGGGAAGGGCTTTTTCACAAGCCTGATACAATTTTTCGTTTTTCATGACACTCCTCCCATTCAAAGCTGGAGCATACCAGCTCTTATGGAGTCATTGTAGGACATTCCGATCATTCATTCCAATTGTATTCTGCTCCGTTCTGATAAATATTTTCAATCGCTTAGGGCTAGAAGAAGATTTTTTACACAGGGATGTTATAATAGATACAAATTGGAAAAATCCCCACCTGCAGGAGGAATCATGAACCTGAATTTTAAACAGTTGCGCTATCTCTGCGCACTGGCCGATACGGGAAATTACCATGCTGCTGCTCAAAAATTGTTCGTGACACAGCCGACACTCAGCATCGCCATCAAGAATCTGGAAACTTCTCTGGGAACCCTGCTCTTTATTCGAACATCCCGAGAAGCGATTCCCACGGAAGCTGGAAAGATCATGATTGCTTATGCCCGTCGGATCCTGGAACTGGATCAGGAGATGTCCCAGAAATTAGGCCAGCTGCACCAGCCTCCCAGGCAGGAGCTGCGGATCGGCACCTATCTCATCTTTTACGCCCTGCTGATGCCCACCCTGATTGCGGAGTTCCATCAGCTCCACCCGGATATCAATCTGGTGACTCTCCACTGTCACTATGCAGCCCTGGAGAAGGCCCTGCTGAAGAACAATCTGGATTTGATCCTCTGCGTCCAGGATGAACCCAATCCCCTCCTGGACAACATCCATCTGAAAAAGGAGCATCTGCTGGCGGCCCTTCCCCCCGATCATCCCGCCTGTCAGAAGGCCAGGCCGCTTCCGGATCTTCCCTTCCCCTATCTGGATATCCGGGAACTAAATGGAGAAAACTTCTACATCCAGTACCCCCATCAGCAGATCCGCTGGCAGGAAAACAAGTTACTGGAAGCAAAAGGCTTCCAGCCGGGGAAGATCAAAGAAATCGACAGCATCGACCTGTCCGTCCGCCTGGCCTCAGAAGGATTGGGTGCCGCGTTCACCATGGAATCCTATCTCAAGGCTCTCCATGTCCAGAAGCCCATCCGCTATTTCATCACTGGGGATCTGCAGACCTGCCCCTGGCTGACCATCTGCGTCCCCCGGGGACATTCCCGGCTCCCAGTGGTCCGGGACTGCATCCGTCTGCTGGAAAAAGAAATACAGACCCTGTGCTGACTTATGATCAGCCGGGTCTGTATTTCTTATCCAATCCCACAGCGCCGGGCTTCTGCCCGGAGTTTCTCTCGGAAGGCAGGATGGGCCACGGCAATCAGCTCATTGACCCGTTCTCTGACAGAAGCACCCCTCAGCCAGGCAACTCCATATTCGGTCACTACATAGTCGATTTCGTTCCGGGAAGTGGAAACGATGGTCCCCGGGCGGAAATAAGGCACGATTTTGGATTTCAGTACCTTTTCTCCCTGGGCGTTCCGGGCTGAATACACAGAATGGAGCGCCAGGATAGATTTTCCTCCCGGAGACAGCTGGGCTCCCTGGACCGTTTCCGTCTGGGCACCAGTTGCAGAAAACTGGGTAAAGCCCATGGATTCTGCAGCGCACTGGCCGGTAAGGTCGATTTCCAGCCCTGTGTTCAGTGATACCATGTTCCGGTTCCGGGCGATGATCTTCGGCTCATTGGCAAAAGTGCCTCGGCGGAACACCACCCCCGGATTGTTATCCAGGAAGTTATACAATTCCCGGGTCCCATTGGCAAAGGCACAGAGGGAAACTCCCTCCAGGAATCCTTTCCGGCTGTTGTCCACGGCACCGCACTGGACCAAATCCATCAAGCTGTCGCTGAACAGGCCGGTATGGATGCCCAGATGTTTCCGATCCTTCAGGGCTTCCGCCACGGCACTGGGGATATGTCCCACCCCCAGTTGGAGGGTAGAACCGTCGGGGATCAATTCTGCTACGTGGGCCGCGATTTTCCGATCCAGGTCACCCATGCCAGGCAGGGGCGAAATGGGCGGCTTCCGGTCCGTTTCCACAAAAGCAGCCACCTGGGAAATGGGCAGCAAGGTATCTCCCCAGGTCCGGGGAAAATGGGGGCTCACTTCCAGCAGTACCAGCGCTCCCCGATCGATGATGTCCCGCTCGAATAGGGCACTGAGAGAAAGAGAAAAATACCCGTGGGCATCCATGGGAGAAGCGGAAGCCAGGAGTACCGGCCGCCTGTGCTGGGTCGCCGCCCGCTGGAGAGTCTTCCGGACCAGGCTGGTGGACCCGGCGGGCAAAAAGCTGCACAGCCCTTCGGCATGGGCCTTCCGGGTGGGCCCGCTGAAGAACCAGGACACATGGTCCAGGATCTCCCCCATGGCTGGATCATGATACCAGGACAGATCCGCTATGGGCATGCAGGAATTATAGGTGATGCCCTTCCTGCCCCATTGGCGCAGGAGAGGCATCTTTTCCAACAGGCTCACCGGTTCCGCCATAGCCTGGGCGGACAGCACATAGTCCCCATCTTGGATCAGAGAAAGGACTTCTTCTGCGGTTTTCTTCTTTTGGGCATATTCTTCAGAAAGGCTCATAAGCCACCTCGCGTAGGTATATTTTGGGTTCTATTATAGCAAAAAAGGAGCTGCTGCACAGGCAACAGCTCCTTTTGCGTTTGTCTTACAGGCTTTCAGCGAAAGCTTCCAGAGCGGTCTGGGCTTGCCCGAAGTCGCGGGTCATTTGGTCCACACCGATCTTTACATGAGGAATGTGATGGACATCCAGAGCCTTCTTCAGGTCAGGATATTCCATTTCTTCCGGATCGCAGAACTGCATCATGAAGACGATCAAGCCTTCTGCACCGCTTTCCTTCACCAGGTTGCAGACATGTTCGGATCTGGCGTTCTTGGCGAAGTCAGGGTCATACAGCAGCACATCGTTCTTCTGTTTGGAGAACTGTACAGCCAGGGCCTGCAGGCCATTGTCCAGATCTTCCGGAGCATCTACGGCGAAGCTGCGACTTTCATAAGCGCAGTCATCGGCAGCAATAGCCAGTTTGTTGTCATCCATGGCTTTCAGGATGCCGGGCATGTTGTAGATGATGCCGGAAACCACGACTTTGTGGCCGTCGAATTTGCCAGCAGGAGCAGCAGTCAGTTCCTTATTCAGTTCTTCCAGTTTTTCGGTGTATTCATCCTTCAGCATGAAGTAAGCAGCACGCAGGACGGCAGCACGGGTGGAAGCCGGAATCAGATCAGGATGGGCATTGGCCAGTTTGCAGAATTCACGACGGGCAGCACGGCTCTTGTTGTACACTTTGATGGCATCCAGGATGGCATCGTTGGTGATTTCATGGCCGCAGATTTCTTCCAGATGGCCTTTGACTTCTTCATAGGCATCATAGGTGAACTGCTTGCCGGCTGCATTCTGGCGGACCTGAGGATGAGCCAGGAAAATAACAGGCATCTTGTCTTTCATAGCCACTTTGAAGTTCTGGCTCATAGGACGCAGGGTATCGCACAGGACAGGAGTGATGACTCCGTCCAGGCCGTCCAGGGTGCCGTCCAGGAGCATTTCCAGGGACAGCTGGGCAACGGTGCAGTAGAAGGAAGCACAGTATTCCTTGGAACGGACTTCCTGTTTGCCGTTGCAGCCCCATACGCCCATGGGAACCATGCCTGCAGCATAGACCAGTTCTTCCGGAACGTAGTACGGCAGGCAGCCGATGGCTTTCTTGCCCTGGGCTTTATATTTGGCCAGCATGGTCTTTGGGCTGGCAGATACTTTTTTGAACTCTTCAATAAGTGCACTGATAGCCATTGTTAATTCCCCTTCTTTTCATCATTTGCTTCCATGGCTTCGACCAAGCCTTGAACACGGGTCTCATATTGAGCCGCGTTGAAGTTTCTCGGGTCAGCCTGGTCACCGTCGAATCCAGCAGTGGGGATACCCATGTCTTTGGTGAAACGACGCTGCATTTCAGGCATGTAACCGCTCCAAGGTTTGCAGGACCGGTTGTAGTGGACCAGTACCCCATCGACCTTGTTGTCGCGGATCAGGCCTTCACGCCAAGCAACACCCTGTTCGATGCTGACGGAGTTCGGAGCCTTGCAGTAAGCTTTGACCAGTTCGTCCAGGTTGTTGTAGACGAACCCGAAAGCAGGAGCATATACAACGCCGGTGATGTTCAGGCCGTTGGCTTTCAGCGGTTTGAACAGGTTCGGCAGTTTCGGCCAGCAAGGGATCCCTTCGAACATGATACGATGCTGTTCTTTGAACGGAGCAGTGGAAGTGCCTTCCTTCACATGCTGTTCCAGTTCCTTAGCCAGCAGTTCGAAAGCTTCAGCAGCTTCTACACGGCCACGGGCGGTAACCACGTCAGCCATATGGTTGAACAGGTCGAATCCATTGAAAGGAGCCGGTTTGTACTGCAGGAAGTCGCAGACCTTCAACCATGCTTTGGCGGTACGGTTGGCATTCTGGCAGCACTGTTCGAATTTGTCTTCATCGAACTTCTTACCGGTGATTTCTTCCATTTGACGGATGGCCGTATCCAGCTGGGAACGGATGTATTTCACGTTGGCTTCGTTCACATGGTCGAATTCGTTGTAGGGAACGTCGATCATGATCAAAGGAATATTGTGGCGACGAGCAATGTCTTCATACCATTTGGTCATGCAGTTGCAGATGTTGTTGCAGCACAGCACGAAATCCGGCATGGGCATGGTCATCTGACGATATTTATGCAGAGCATTCTGACGGCGGGTCTTTTCTTCCCCTTCCGGCAGGGCAGCGATTTCATAGATGTTGTCCGTAGTAGCATAGGGTTTCAGGGTCTTCGGATCGATGACCGGCTTCCCGTTTTCATCGAACATCTTCTTGCCATTGGCATCCTTCATCTGTTTCCCGCTGTTGGGGTTGATGACATAGTTGCCGTCTTTATCCATCTTGTTGGCGCCCCGGAACCCAGCAGCATAAGCCAGGGAAATACGGGCATACCCGCAGATATCGTTATCATAGCCAATGTCTTCAGCAGCTTGGCACATGACTTCGCCGTCACGGTTGGCAGCGATACCAGCAGCTTGGTTTTCCGGATACCCTACATGCAGACCGAAAGATTCAGCCAGTTCGCAGGGGAACTTGGAGGAGGACCAACCTACTTTTTCTCCTCTTTCTTTGGCTTCCCGCAGTTCTCTGTAAACCTTTTCCACTACATCTCTCAATGCCTGAACGCCAGGGCTTACTGTCTTTGGCATAATGATCCTTCCTTCTTTACAATGATTACAACCTTATTTTACCGCTTTTTTATAAGCGTACAGAGCGGCACCCAGGGCACCGTTGTACTGAGCCAGAGGAGAAGTCTTGATTTCCACACCCAAGCCTTCTTCCAGAGCCTCTCTCACACCATAGTTCTGGGCTACGCCGCCGGTCATGACAACATCCTTCACAACCCCCACCCGGTTGGCAAGGCCAATGACACGGCTAGCGACCGAACGATGGATCCCGGCAATGATGTCGATCTTATCGGTCCCTTTGGACAGCTGACTGATGACTTCACTTTCCGCAAATACAGTACAGGTAGAGCTGATGGCAACCCGTTTGGTGGATTTGGCCCCCAGAGCAGCCAGGTCAGAGACCTTGACTTCCAGGATATTGGCCATGACATCCAGGAAACGGCCAGTACCGGCAGCACATTTATCGTTCATCTGGAAATTGGTCATGGTCCCGTTTTCCACATGGATGACTTTCACGTCCTGACCGCCGATATCGATGACCGTATGGACGTTGGGCCAGATGAAGCTGGCACCCATGGCATGGCAGCTCAGTTCGCTCATCTGCTTGTCAGCGATGCCTTCCAGCGAATTGCGTCCGTAGCCGGTAGCCAAAGTAAAGGCCATATCTTCTTTTTTCATGTGGGCATTTTCCAGGACTTCCGCAATAGAACGTGCAGGACCGGAAGTTCCGGTCCCCACGTCTACCAGGGATTTTGCCACGATGTCTTTTCCGTCTTTCAGGATAATGCACTTGGATGCGGTCGATCCAACATCGATTCCCAAGGTATAGATACTCATTAAAACAGTTCCTCCGTAAGGATTATTTCTTTACGAAAGTCTCGAACTCTCTGATGGCACGAGGCAGCATCATCTGATGGAACGGGCAGATGCTTTCCGGATTCTGATAAGCAGCTTCCGTGAAAGCTTCTACATAGCCGCGGATCTTATTCATATCGACGACTTCGTCCACCAGACCCAGTTCAGCGCAGACTTTCGGACGAGATTTGGTATAGAAAGCCTGGATCAGGTTGTTCATCTTGTCGATGGTCGGCTGCAGATCCTTGCCGGCTTTCCGATCTTTGGCCAGTCTCCGGGAGTACATGGCAGTGGCAGCGGTTTCACCGTTCATCACGGCAATTTCCGTGGCAGCCGTACCGATGGAGAAGGCGTTGGTGTCATTGCCCTGAGGCCCGCCCAGTACGTAGTGGGCAGCAGCCGTGCCTTTTCTCAGGGTAATTTCGAATTGAGGGATGTGGGAAGTCTGGATGGAGTAGATCAGGGACTGGCCCAGACCCAGAAGTTCAGCTTTTTCCGCATCGTTGCCCACGTCGATCCCGGTGGTATCCTGGATCCAGACGATGGGCAGACGGTCTCTAGCGCACAGGGTGACGAATTCATTCATCTTCACCAGACCCTGGCGGTACAGCTTCCCGCCGATACCTACAGAACCGGCAGCCTTGTATTCAGGGTAGTTCATCAGGAGGCCCTGGACGTTGGCTACGACGCCTACCAGCAGGCCGTTTACCTTGGCCAGGCCGGTGACCATTTCAGGCCCATACCCTTTCTTGTATTCGCGGAGCTCGCTGTTGTCGAACAGGCGGGCAATCACATTGTAGATGTCATACGCCCGTTTGTCGTTCAGGGGCACCATGCTGTACAGATCGTCAGCCGGGAAAGCCGGGGCTTTCGGATCGTCCACACGGAAGAATTCCGGATCGTATTTCGGCAGCATGCCTACGTACTTCTTGATGCCTTCCAGGACGCCTTCTTCGGAAGCATAGACTTCACGGATGAAACCGGTTTCGGTGTAATGGATGTCGACAGCTCCCGGAGGTTCAGTCTTGCCGGTACGGTCTACCATGTCGGCGATTTCATTGGCGTATTCCATATCCACATGACCTTTGGGGTTCATGCCGCCCATGATACCGGCCCCGCCCACAGCCATGTTGGCTTTTTCATGGGCAATGATGACCGTAGGGCTGATGGAATGGTAACCGCCGCCGGCAGGGTTGGTGCCGTAGATCCCGACGATGACAGGGATGCCCAGCTGGTTCAGTTCAGCGTTCCGGAAGAAAGGCGTGCCGCCGCCGCGACGGTTGGGGTATACCTTTTCCTGTTCGTCGAACTTCACGCCGGAGCAGTTCAGTACATATACCAGAGGGATGTGCAGGGTCTTAGCGGTATCGGAAGCCCGCAGCAGGCATTCAGCCTGGCCAGGCACCCAGGCACCGGCCAGCTTCTTGTTATCGGAAGCTACTACCAGGCACCATTTGCCGTTCACACGGCCCAGGCCCTTGACGATGGCCACGGAACCGTTCTTGTTCCCCTGGGGGTTGAACAGTGTGTTCAGGGGTCTCCAGGAGCCCGGTTCCACCAGTTTTTCGATTCTCTGGAGAGCGGTCAGTTCCCCTCTCTTGTTCACATCAGCATCTGCCTTGCCGGCTTCCTGGGCAGCTTTGATCAGCTGATGGATCTCTTCTTCGATCTTTTTCAGCTGTTCTTCGTTGGCCGCATCCACCTTTTTCAAGGGTTTGCCGACTTGAGGCATATGTTGGAAATATCTAGGCATAGAGTAGAAACCCATTTAACTTATTCCTCCCGAATGTCTTATTTTGCTTCCGTCGGGACCTGGATGAAAGCTTGGCCCGGGTCGATTTCTTCACGGATCAGTTTGATGACTTCCGGATCCGGAGCTTCCAGTTCGACAGCTCTGGATACATCCAGTTCGAAGCCGGTGTTTTCCAGTACATCTTCCGGAGAAGAAGTAGGATAATACCCTGCCAGATACATCCGTTTGGTCTTTTCGTCGAATTTTAGGATTCCGCGGTCGGTTACGACCATCTGAGGTCCAACATCGCCGGGCAGGCCCAGTCTTTCACGTCCGCCAGGGCCATCGATCCAGCCCGGGCTGGTCACGTAGTCGATTTTTTGCATGAATCTGCGTTTTTCATGCTGCATCATGATGATGGTGTTGGAATAGGTGGCAATACCATTGGCGCCGCCGGACCCGGTGAAACGGGTTTTCGGATGATGGTAGTCACCGATGGAGGTGGAGTTCACGTTGCCGTACGGATCGATCTGTGCGCCGCCGATGAAAGCGATCAGACGGTTGGCTTTGTGCAGATATTCGTTGATTTCAAAGCCAACGAACCGGACATTCGGCCAGATGCAGCCACAGTGGGCCATGAACCGCAGGTCACCTACAGAACGAGGTACCTGGATGGGAGAGCAGTCCATCAGACCGCTTTCCACGATGATGTGGCAGTCAGGAGCATAGACTCTCTTGGCTACGCTGGCACCGATCAGGGGGAGACCGGTACCTACCGTTACAACTTGACCATTTTTGATCTGCTTGGCAATGGTCACAGCCTGCATTTCTTTATTGGTATAATTCGTGTAATCAGCCATTGTTATTAGTCCTCCTTCGTCATGTCGATATGATAGCCCAGACCAGGAACAACCTTCAGGTTGATCAGACGGGTTGCACCCAGTTTGTTCAGGTATTCGTCATGATCTTTCAGGTCGAACACCCATTCTTTGCAGAAGGCATCGAAATCTTCCTGGGTCTTGGAGACCTTGTCATAGACTTTCAGGAACGGGTTATCATAGTCGTACAGACCATAGCACTGAGAAGGATGAGCGCCGTAAGGAGCCAGGACAACAGCATCTACGCACATGCCAGGGATGTCGTTCTTCGTAGGATCTCTTCTGATCTCTTCATCACTGATGATTTCTTCGCAGGTGACGATGGTGTATTTAGCTGCTTCAGCAATATCCACATCCTGGAATTTGCCGCCCCAGATGCGGACGGTGCCATCGGGAGAAGCCTGTTGTGCATGGATGATGGCTACATCGATCTGCGGAACAGGTACAGCCACTACTTTTTCACCCGGTTTGAAGGGGTTGTCGATGTATTTGAATTTGTCATCGGGCACTTTGTCCAGAGTCTTGCGGACTTCCTTGCTGATGCCCCATTCATCGGTCAGGCCGGAGCCTTGCATCAGGGTCACAGGCAGGAAAGGCAGGCCCAGGGCTGCTGCATGCCACATCATGTAGATGACGTCCTGGGAATAGTCTTCCATGGTGAGCTTGCCGGCTTCGAACCATTTTCTGAACCGTCTGGATACGTTGGTAACACCGGAGTTGGCGGTATAGCAGTTGATATACGCCTTGACACGGCCATTGCCGATCAGCATATCCCAGTCGCCGCCGGCAGCGCCGCCCAGGCCCGTCAAATCAGTGATACCCTGTCTCAGGATTTCAAACACAGCAGCATAGGGTTTACGGTCAGTCGTAAAACCACCCAGAGCAATGTGATCACCACTATGCACATATTTGGCGACTGCGTCTTTTAACGTCATTACTTTACTCAAAGCAAAAACCTCCTTAAGATCCACACTAGTTTCTGAACCCACCGGAACCCGATTCTAAGAAATAATCCATCCCCCTTTGTGAGTATTTTTTACATTCGCATTCCGGCTGAACCTACTGTATTCAGTGTACAGATTGATTATAACACAAATAATTTTTTTTTTAAATCTCTCCCGGCCCTATTGGTCGTTTTTTTTGCAAATATATAAAAATTCTAATAACTTATAAGAATTTTTCTCTTTTTGTACCTTTTTTATATCATAATTTACACAAAAAAGAAGGTGTTCCTGAAGGAACACCTTCTTTTTCACAATTCATCCATTGTCTTTACAAGCTTTTTGACGGTCCAGCCAGCGCCGGGCAGCTACCGCCAGCTCTCCAGGGTCATTCTCCAGGGTCCGGTCCTGGACTCGATGGAGCAGGACCGGCATCAGTTCCCGCAGCTGCATGGGAGAAGCCCCCAAAGCTAAGGCATCCCGGCCGGAAAAATCCAGATCAGAAGTATGGACCGGCATGAGATACGCCATCTTCACCAGGCGCTTCCCATACATCTGGGCATGGATCACGTCGTTCTGGCCCGCATTGGTGGCAGCCACATCCGCCACGCAGACCGCCGTCAGCTGTTTGAAGGCTTCGGCCATCTCCTTATTCACCCGGAAATGGCCGCTGCGGGCTTCCTTCCTGAGCCAGCGCCAGGTCTTATCATCCTCCTGGGCACTGATGAACCCAAAATGCATGTGATTCTGTACCAGCCATGCTACCCGGTCCACGGTTTCCCGGGGAAGCCGGAGCCGTTCCAGGATCCGCCGGGCCAAGGCTGCTCCCACCACTTCATGGCCATGATCACAGGGCTGGCCTTCCCGGTTGATGCCCCGTACCCCATCCATCCCCTTGGCCACGTCATGGAGCATGATCCCCCAGCCCACTTCCAGGCTCCGGTCCCCTTTGTCCAGGGCCACCGCCGTATGCTTCCAGACATCGAAGGGATGGAACTGGGGATTCTGTGCCAGTCCTACCAGATGGCTCAGTTCCGGCAGGATAGGGACTGTATCGTATTTCCCTTTGCTTCGGACCCGGCAGCTTTCAGCAGCCAGGCCACTCTTCACCATGAGTTCCATTCCTTCTCCGGCGTAGGTCCCCATGAGCAGCTTATTCAGTTCCGTCCTCACCCGTTCCAGGGAAAGCCCCCGTACCTTTTCCAGATTATGACCGATGGCCGGCAGGATCCCGGCATCAGGAGCGAACCCCAGCTGGGCCACGAACCGGCAAGCCCGGAACATCCGCAGGGCATCTTCTGAAAACCGCTGGTCCGCATCGCCTACTGTCCGGAGGATCCTGCCCCGGAGATCATCCAATCCGTTGAAGCAGTCGGTGATCTTCCCATCTTGGTCCACCGCCAGGGCATTGATGGTAAAATCCCTGCGTCCCAGGTCTTCTTCCAGGGTATCGCAGTACCAGACCTGGGCCGGCCGATGGGCATCGGCCTTACCATAGGCTTCGTTCCGATACGCGGCCACTTCCACTCCGTGACGGTCCACCCGGAGGATCACCACCCCGAAGTTCTGGCCCAATTCGCTGACGACGGGAATATCCGCAGCGGCCGCGGCCGCCTTGATTTCCTCCGTCCGGGCATTGGTCACCACATCATAATCATCCGGGACCCGTCCCAGGAGCATATCCCGCACAGCGCCTCCCACCACATAGGCTTCGAAGCCCTGGTTCAAGAGGACATCCATGACTTTTTTCACATAAGGAGGGATACTCAGTTTCATTTCCCAGCCTCCTCTCTGCCGGGTAGCTCATGGTCCACGGTCAGAAGCGTGAAGACACCGGTTTCCAGAGCCGGATCACTGGCCAGCTTCAGGCTGCAGTGGAATTCCTGTTCCATGTCCTGGAGCCCCTGCTGCCGCAGCCACCTGTAAACGAGGGGATGGACCGTCAGCAGCAGGGAATGGCTCATATTCCCCTGCAGGAAGCTGCTCCGGAGACGGCGGCGGATCTCCACATAGACAGTTTCTGGTGATTCCACCCGTCCGCTGCCCCCACACATGGGACAGGATGCGTAGAGGATGCTGGACAGGTTCTTCCGGGCCTTCATCCGGGTCATTTCTACCAGATTCAGATGGGTCAGGTCGATGACTTTGGGCTTCATCTTATCCGAAGCGAATTCCCGCTTCAGGATCTGGAGGATCTCCGCCTGTTCCTCTTCCCGGTCCATATCGATGAAATCCGCCACGATGATGCCTCCGATATCCCGCAGCCGCAGCTGCCGGGCGATTTCCCGGGCGGCTTCCCGATTGGTAGCCAGGCTGGTGGCATCCCGGTCAGGGCCGGTGGAAAATTTTCCGCTGTTCACATCGATGACCGTCATGGCCTCGGTATAGTCAAAGACAAGATACCCGCCGCCCGGGAGCCATACTACCCGGTCCGACAGGCTTTCGATGTCCTTGTCCAAACGATAGAAAGAGAACAGATCTTCCCGGCCCCGGTACAGTTTTACCTGGATCTGGGGCAGCCCCATATCCCGGAGCATCTCCTGGAGACGGGTACAGGTCTTTTCATCATCCACGATGATCTGTTCCACTTGGTCCGTCACATAGTCCCGGACCAGCCGGATGGACAGGTCCAATTCCCGGTACAGCAGCCCGGGGCCCCGGCCCACTTTGCTCCGGCGGAGCAGGACGTCCCAGTTGTGGAGCAGTTGCTCCAAGTCGGCCCGGATCTCGTTTTTCTCCGCATGGGCGGCCGCTGTCCGGAGAACCACTCCCATATGATCCGGCAGCAGTTCCCGGGCCCATTCCCGGAGTTCCTTCCGTTTGGTCTTGCAGCTGATTTTCCGAGAAAGGCTGACCCGGCTGCCATAAGGTTCCAGGACCACATAGCGGCCCGGCAAGGTGATTTCCCGGGTTACTGCCGGTCCCTTGTTGCCCCGGGCATCTTTGATCACCTGGACCAGGAGCATCTGCCCTTCAGACAGTTTTTCTCCTTTCTTCAGGGTCAGGAAGCCGTTCTTCCCGGTATTCAAGTCCACAAAAGCCGCCTGGATCCCCGGCACCACGTTACTCACCCGGGCCCGGTACACATTGCCTACCAGATTGTCGGTGCTGTTCCGCTCCACCGCATAATCCCGGAGCTGGTCCCCTTCCACCATTCCCATGCGGGTCTCTTCCGGCCACACACTTACATATATGGTATTCATGGGCGGCCTCTCAGCCCTCTCCGATCAGGGGGACCTTCCGGCCTTCTCCATCCCTGCTGTAGAGATCCACCCGCCGGATGTCAGCCTGGGCAAAGACCAGGGGGACCTGGAATCTCTCTTCCAGGACCTGGAGGAATTCAGAAGCCTTCATGCTGCCAGTGGGGGTGATCCGGATATCGAAATGGAGTTCCAGGCAGCCATCCTGCCAATGGGCGCTGACTTGGGGGATATAAAATTTGACATCGATGGTCTTGGGTTTCCCCTTACCTTTTTTGTGGGCCTTTGTATAAGAGACTTCCGGAGCCGCCGCAAAAGCCTCCAGCTGTCCTACCGGATCAGCGGCACAGGGGACCCGCACTTCATAAGAAGCTCCTTGGGCCTGAGCCATCAGCTTCGGTGCTTTGTCGTCCGCCAGGTCTGCCCGGACGATGTGGATCCCCATGGGCAGTGCAGCAGAAAGAGCTTTGACCAAATCCGCCAGAGGGCGTTCTTCCTCCAGACGGATCTCAGCAAATTCACAAGAACTGGTGACGCCCACACTGAGGGCGGAAGCCAGGGAAAATTTCATATGGGGATTGAAGCCTTCGGAATAGGCCACCGGGATCCCGGCTCGGCGGATGGCTTTTTCGATGCTCCGCTGGTATTCCAGATGGGAAATGAAACGGATGCCCGGTTCTTTGGTGATCTGCAGCCGTAGCTTCATGCCTTCCCCTCCTTCCAGTCGATGATATGGATGCCCAGTTTCTGGCAGACCCCGCAGCCGGTGCAGGTATCCCGGCGGCAGTCATGAGTCAGGGCCGCCTCCTGGGCTTTTTCGTATTCACTCCATAAAAACTGCCGACTCACCCCGCAGCTGGTATGTTCCCAAGGGAAGATCTCCTCTTTGCCCCGGGGACGGCTGTTGTAGAAGTCCGTGGTCAGGCCCGCATCCTCTACGGCCTGTTTCCATCGGTCATATTCAAAGAACTCGCTCCAGCTGTCGAATTTGGCGCCCCGCTGCCAGGCCAGATAGATGGCCTTTCCCAGGCGCCGGTCACCCCGAGCCAGGACCCCTTCCATCAAGCTGGTCCGGGAATCGTGATACTGGAAATGGATGTTCTTCAGGTTGGCGAAGGCATTTTTCAGCAGCATATGCTTCCGGTCGAACTCTTCTTTGGTATTCTGCCCCACCCACTGGAAAGGGGTATAAGGCTTAGGCACGAAATTGGATACACTGACGGTGACCCGGGCGCCCATATGGCCGGTGATTTCCTTGTATTTCCACTGGACCTTCTGGGCCAGTTTGGCAATGGCCAGCACATCTTCATCCGTTTCTGTAGGCAGCCCGATCATAAAGTACAGCTTCACCTGGGACCATCCGTTTTCAAAGGCAGCCCCTACGGCATTCATCAGGTCCTCTTCCGTGACTCCCTTGTTGATCACGTCCCGCATCCGCTGGCTCCCAGCTTCCGGTGCGAAGGTCAGGCCGCTTTTCCGCACCGCCTGGACTTCCTGGGCCAGTTTCACAGAAAAGCTGTCGATCCGCAGGGAAGGCAGCGACACGCTGACCCGGTCCTTCCGGAAATCCCCCAGCAGCTCCCGGATCAGAGGTTCCAGATGGGAGTAATCCGCTGTACTCAGGGAAAACAGGGAGATTTCATTATACCCAGTAGCAGGGACCAGCTTTTTAGCCAGTTCCATCACCGTTTCCGGCTTCCGTTCCCGGACAGGCCGATAGATGATCCCGGCGTTGCAGAACCGGCAGCCCCGGCTGCAGCCTCGGAACAGCTCCAGCATGATCCGGTCATGGACCGTATCGCTGTAAGGGACGATGGGATGGGTGGGGAAATCCAAGGCATCCAGGTCCTGCTCTGCCCGTTTATACACCACTTCAGGGGCTGTGGGCTCCAATGCCTTTTTCCCTGTGATGGTGCCATCTTCTCCATAGGTGATTACGTAGAAGGAGGGCACATAGACCCCCTGGATCCGGGAAACCCGGCGCAGGAACTCCAGCCGGCCGCCCGGCTTCCCTTCCCGCTTCCAGTCTCGGTACAACAGGGTCACTTCCTGGATGATCCGTTCCCCATCCCCCAGCATACAGAAATCCAGGAAATCCGCCAGAGGCTCACTGTTGAACACGCAGCAGCCTCCAGCACAGACGAAGGGATCATCCAATCCGCGGTCTTTGGCCAGGATAGGGACTCCGCCCAGGTCCAGCATATTGAGGATATTGGAATAGGACATTTCATAGAGCAAGGTAAAGCCCAATAGGTCGAACTCCTTCAGGGGCCGGGTGTTTTCCAAACTGGACAGCACCAGCCCCCGTTCCCGCATCTTCGCCTCCATATCCACCCAGGGAGCAAAGGCCCGTTCCGCCGCCACTCCAGGCAGCTTGTTGAGGATTTCATAGAGGATCTTGAAGCCCAGATAGCTCATCCCGATTTCATAGGTGTCAGGGAAAGCCAGGCAGAAGGATACTTCCGTTTCCTCTTCCGGTTTGACGATGCTGCCGAATTCCATGCCGGTATACCGGGCCGGTTTTTCTACAGCACTGAGTATGTCGATGGGTAAATCTTTTCGCATAGTTTCTCCTTAGTGAAAACGCAGAGTCTGGTGATGGGCATTGATGTTCAGCAGCAGGGTCACCATCAGCATATTGGTGGTCAGGGAGCTGACCCCATAGCTCATAAAGGGCAGGGGCACCCCGGTCACCGGCATGATGCCGCTGGTCATGCCCACATTGACCAGGATATGGAACAGGAACATGGAGACCGCCCCCACAGCCAACAAGGTCCCAAAATCATCGGACGCATGCATAGCGATGGACAGTCCACGGTAAATGACCACGCCATACAGGAGCAGGATGAGGGTAGTCCCAAGGAAACCGAATTCTTCTCCCGCTACGGCAAAGATGAAGTCCGTATGGTTTTCCGGCAGGAAATTGAGCTGACTCTGGGTCCCGGCAAACAGGCCTTTGCCAGCAAAAAGCCCGGACCCGATGGCGATCATGGACTGGATCACGTGGTAGCCGCTGCCGTAAGGTTCCAGTCCGGGATTCAGGAAAACCCGGATCCGGTTCCGCTGGTATTCGTGGAGCATCTTCCAGACCAGAGGAGCTGAAGCCAGTCCCAGGCCGCCCATAATCAGGAAATACCGGATCCGGAACCCGCAGACGATCATGGTCCCCAAGAGGATGGCCAGGAATACCAGAGAAGTCCCCAGATCCGGCTGCTTCATGACGAACAGGAAGGGCAGCAGCACGTAGCCGAATACCGGCAGCCAGCTGCGGAAATCTGTCAGGAGGGGCAGCCGGTCATCCACATAGGAAGACAGGCCGATGATCATGATGGCCTTAGCGAATTCACTGGGCTGGATGCTGATAGGCCCGATCTGGAGCCAGCGCTGGGCCCCCAGAGCGCTTTTGCCCACCAGCATCACCGCCAGCAGCATGAGGATGTTGAAGATGTACAGGGGCCGGGCCAGGCTTTTCAGGATCCGGTAATCGAAGCGCAGGAGGAAGGCCCCCAGCACCAGGTTGATACCGGCAAAGCTCAGCTGGCGCACCACGTAACTGTAGCGGCGGGGACCGGGGATATTGGCATGGGTGGCACTGCCGATCAGTACGACCCCGATGGTGATCAGCAGCAGGACGCTGAATAGCAGCGGTTTATCGATTTTCCGAAAATACTTTTTCCATGAATGAAACCAACGCATATTTTCTCCTTATTTTTTGGTGCCCTGCCGCCGCACCCGAGGATCGGTGAATACATACTCCAGGATACTCTTGACAATGGGCGCTGCAGAAATGGTCCCGTAGCTGCCCTGTTCCACGATGCAGACCACCACCAATTGAGGCTTCTTGGCCGGAGCATAGGCAATGAACCAGCCGTGCTCCAGTCCGTGAGGGTTTTCTGCCGTACCGGTCTTGCCGGCCACGGGCACAGGCAGGTTCTTCAGGAAGGCAGCGGTCCCCCCTTCTTCCGTTACCGCTTCCAGGCCGTCCTGGATCAGTTTCAGGGTAGATTCGGAAATAGGCAGTTTCCCCTCCTCTTCCGGTTCAAAGGTCTTGGCCACACTGCCGTCATCGTTGAGGATCTTACTGACCAGATGGGGTTTGTACCGTTTTCCGTCGGTAGCCACGGCACTGAGCATTTCTGCCACCTGGATGGGCGTGGCCAAGGTGAAGCCCTGCCCGATGGCTGTATTGAAAGTATCTCCCAGATACCAGTCATCATCGAAGACTTGCTTTTTGTAGTCCGGAGTGGCGATAAGCCCCTGAGCTTCCCCGTGGAGGTCGATCCCCGTGGTCTCTCCAAAGCCGAATTCCCGAGCGTACTTGTCCAAGAGATCGATGCCCACCCGGTTCCCCATTTCATAGAAATAGACGTTGTCGGAAGCCGCCAGGGCCCGTTTGAAATTGATATAGCCCAAGGCTTCCCCGCCGGCATTCCGCATATCGATGAGCCAGTGACGGCCGGAGTCGTAGATCAGTTCATCCGGGGTCACTTTCTTTTCTTCCAGCGCCGCAGACCCGGTGACGATCTTGAAGGTGGATCCGGGAGGGTATTCCCCGGCGATGACCTTGTCCGTCATGGGATGGAAAGGATCCGTGGTCAGGTATTTCCAGTTCTTTTCACTGATCCCGTTGACGAACCAGTTGGGATCGAAGCCCGGTCGGGAAACCAAGGCCTTCACTTCCCCATTATTAGGATCCAGGGCCACCACGGCGCAGCCTCGGGCACCGATGGCTTTCAGCTGTCGGTCCACCGCTTCTTCCGCGATCCGCTGGAGCTTGGCATCGATGGTGAGTACCAGTCCCTGACCCGGTTTGGGATCTACCTTGTCCATGATCTGGACCACCCGGCCGGCTACATCCACTTCTTCCCGGTAGCTGCCGTCTTCTCCCCGGAGGTAGGAATCATAGTAATTTTCCAGGCCGAATTTCCCGATGATGTCTCCTGCCTTCAGTTCACTGTAGGCTCCCTGGGAAATTTCATAGTCGCTGATTTCCCCCACATAGCCCAAGGCGTGGACGGCCAGGCCTTTGTTGGGATAATTCCGCACCGGCTGGACTTCCAGCATCACTCCAGGCAGATACCGGAGATTCTCTTCCACTTTGTCCACCACTTCCGGAGACGCATTCCGGACCAGCCGGATGGGTTCCGAGCTGCCCCCGGAAAGCCGGATGGTCTCCTTGATTTCAGACAGAGGGATATGGAGCAGCTGGGACAGCCGTTTCAAAGTCTCTTCCGGATACGCATCTGTACGACGGACCAGAGAAACCATGACTCCCGGCTTATTGTTGGCCAGTTCTTCCCCATTGCAGTCATAGATGATCCCCCGGGGGGCCAGGATCCGGGTATACCGGGTCCGGTTCCCTTCTGCCTGACGGCGGTACTGGGCCCCTTTCAGGATCTGGAGATAGAACATGCGTCCGATGAGGACCAGGATGATCAGAATCCCAGCCAGCATCATGAATTCCAAACGGTAAGCGTATTTTTTGTTCAGCACGGCAGACTCCTATAGATGATAATAATAATCCATGCGGCTGCGGACCCGTCTCTTCAGCTTATGATAGCAGAACCACAGGATCGGAGCCACAGCCAGATTCCAGCCCATGCATTTCAAGGCAGCCGCAGCCAGGGGCAGAAGGGGGAGCCAGCGGCCCAGTGCCACACACAGGAACAAGCCTCTGGCCACCTGGAGCAGCAGGGTCACCAGAGCCGTGAGGATCAGATAGGTAGGCAGCCGGTCAGCAAACATGTTCATCCGGTTCTTCCCCACCAGGTAGCCGATCAGTGTCCTTGTGGCCAGATGCCAGCCAAAATAACTGAACGTGACAACGTCCAATAAAGCGCCAATACCCAGTCCGTACACTGCGCCCTTCCGTTTTCCCTGGTCCATGGCATAGAGCAGGAGAAACAGCAGCAACAGGTCTGGGGACTGGGTGGTATTGAAAAACAGGAACCAGTGATTTTCCAAGGTGAACAGGAACAGGGTGAACAGCAGCCAGGCAAAGCCGATCAGTACCATCATTTCCCTCCTTTGCCGTTCTGGTCATCAGGATCCTTCCCTTCCTTGCGCAGGAAGTCAGCAAAGCCCTGGAAATTGGTGATCACTCGGGCTTCTTCCAGATGCCCATAATCCACAGAGGGCGAAATGGTCGCCATTTTGGTCAGGCCGCCCGTATCCATCTGCACATCTTCTACCGTGCCGATGACCAAGCCTTCCGGATGGTAGCCGCTATACCCGCTGGTCACGATGGTATCACCCGGCAGGATATCGGCGTTCCGGCTCAGATTGCGCATTTCCAGCAGGAGATCCGGTCCGGCCACTCCATTGACGATGCCGGCAGCCCGGGAATCTCCCCGGAGATTCAGTCCGCCGATCCGGCTGCGGGGGCTGGAAATCAGAAGGACCTTTGCCCTATGGGGATAGACACCGTCCACGATCCCGATGAGGCCGGACGCGTTGACCACGGGCATATTCACCTGGAGGCCGTCTTCCTTCCCCTTATCGATCAGGATCACATCCTTGAAGTCCCCCAGGTCGCGGCTGATGACCTGCGCTGAAACCATGTTCCACTTGGGATGGAGATTGCTGAATTTCAGCAGTTTCCCCAACCTTTCGTTTTCTGCTTTCATCCCCATCAGCTCAATATTGTTCTGCCGGAGTTCTTCATTTTCTTTTTTCAGGGCAGCATTTTCCTTTTCCAGAGAAGATTTAGATGCAAAGTAGTTCCCGGAGCCCTTGACCCCGCTGCCGATCCCTCCCACCACAAAACTGATAGGCCGGGTCAGGGTGGACAGCACCGTATTCACTGCAGGAAAACGGTGGAATGCGTCCCAAAGCAGGCATCCTGCCAGCAGCAGGACAGCCAGCAGGACTCCCAGTCTGACTTTCTGTTCCTTCCTCATAGGCAATACTTCTCTCCATTATACATTCCGGCGGGGGTGCTGCCCTCTCCGGAACAGATTCATATGTCCGGCAGCGATGCCGGTCCCTTTGGCCACACAGGAAAGGGCATTTTCTGCCACCCAGACCCTGAGGCCGATTTCCCGGCTCAGCAGCCAATCGAAATTCCGCAGCAGGGCGCCTCCGCCAGTCAGGACGATGCCCTGCTCTGCCACATCCCGGGCCAGAAGATCTGGAAGCTGTTCCAAGAGCGTCCGGACACAGTCCACCATCCGGTGGACGGGTTCCCATATAGCTTCCCGCATCTGGTTCTGATCAATGGTCACGCTCCGGGGCAGCCCGGTGATCAAATCCCGTCCCCGCAGTTCCATAAAAGCCGGCGGAGCCGTTTCCCGCACCGTACCGATTTCGATTTTTGCCTGCTCCGCCTGGAGACTCCCGATAAGAAGATTATACTTTTTCTTGCTATACTGGACAAGGGCCTCATCTAGGCTCCGGCCTCCACACCGGAGGAGCCGGGAAAGAGCCACCTTTCCCTGGGCCAGTACGGCGGCTTCCGTAGCGCCGGCTCCCAATTCCACTACCATACAGGCCTTCGCTTCCCGGACCGGGATCCCTGCTCCCAGAGCAGCCGCCAAAGGAGTCTCCAGCAGATAAGCTTCTCCGGCGCCGGCTTCCATCGCTGCATCCAGGACAGCCCGCCGCTCCACACTGTTGACCCCGCAAGGCACACTGATCACCAGACGAGGCCGCAGCAAAGGGCGCCGTCCCAGCGCCTTATGCAGGAACCCTTTCAGCATCAGACGGGCATAATCGAAATCTGCGATGACCCCATCTTGGAGAGGCCAGATCACAGAGATCCCGGAAGGAGTGCGGCCCTGCATCTGCCGAGCTGCTTTTCCTTGGGCCAGGATCTTGCCCCGGCGGGTCTCCACCGTCACAGCGGAAGGTTCGTCCAGGATGATCCCTTCTTCTTTCAGGCAAATCCGGGTACGGTCCGTCCCCAGATCCACTCCCATGTCAGTGGAGAACGACCCTAGCAGGTCCAGCATTCCTTCCTACCCCCTTTTACAGCAAACCGTGTTCTTTGAAACTATAATAAACCCCATCCCCGATGATCAGATGATCCACCAGAGGGATCCCCATGACTTTCCCCGTATCCCACAGGGTCCGGGTCAGTTCCCGGTCCTCCCGGCTGGGGCTGGGATCCCCGGAAGGATGGTTATGGACGGCCAGGATGGCCGCTGCATGGTGGAGCAGCGCCGGAGCAAAGGCCTCCCGGGGATGGACCACCGAGGCATTGAGAGAGCCTTCTGAAATCGGTTCGATTCCCGTTACTTTTCCTTTGCTGTTCAGCAGCACCACCAAAAAATGTTCATGATTCTCGTACCGGAGCCGGGGCATCACCAGCATAGCCCCATCCTCCGGGCAATGGATGGCTTTGAAAGGCTGGCTTTCCGCGCCTGCCAGCCTGCGCCCCAGTTCCAGCGCCGCCAGGATCACCGCAGCCTTAGCCGGACCGATGCCCGGAATCCGGGTCAGTTCCCGGATATCCTGGGTGCGGGCCAGCCGGGCATCCTTCAGGAAATCTCCCGTCAGTTCCCGGGCGATATCCAAGGCGGAATGGTCCTTCCGCCCACTGCCGATCAAGATGGCCAATAATTCTGTAGTCGTCAGTACTTCCGGGCCATGGGCCATCAGCCGTTCACGAGGCCGTTCCTCCGGAAGCATCTCCCGTATGAGATAGTGCGTCATCTTCTGTCACATCCAATTCTGCAAAGAGTTTTTTCAAGGCTGCTAAAGGAAGTCCCACCACATTGCTGTAGGACCCGTTGATGGTTGGAATGAAAAGAGCGGCTTTCCCCTGGATGCCATAAGCTCCGGCCTTGTCCAGAGGTTCGCCTGTACGGATGTATCCTGTGATGTCTTTTTCAGAAAGAGGAGAGAACTGTACCTGTGTAGTCTCCACATGGGTCAGCACTTTTCCCCGGTAGAACAGAGCCAGGCCTGTAAGGACCTGGTGGCTCCGGCCGCTGAGTTTCCGGAGCATAGCGGCAGCCTCCTGAGGGTCCCTGGGTTTTCCTAGGATCTCTCCCTCCAGGACTACCACTGTATCAGCTGCCAGGATCGGGACCTGATCCCCCAGCCGGCGGCACACGTCCCGTCCCTTGGCCAGGGCGTTGTGGCAAACTAGCTGGGCTGGATCCCGGTCCGTTTTTTCTTCTTCACAATGGCTCACCACCACCCGGGGCTCCAGGCCGATCTGCCGGAGCAGTTCCAGACGGCGGGGGGAGCCGGACGCCAGAATCAGTTCCATATGCCTCTCCTATAGTTTGTGGAACAGGATCCCTGCCAGGATCATGCCCAGGACAGCTGCCAGATTGGGGGAAAAATCAAGTCCCACGGTCAGTTTGGCGATATACAGATCGAAAACCGACGGAGGAACGGTCAGCACCTGGTATTTCCGGACCAGATAATCAGTTGCCCCGCCCAGAGGCTGGGAAGCCTGCAGGCTGTCGCCCAGAAGCCCCCCGATGACAGCTCCCGCCGCCAGGACCAGGAGCAGCGTCAGATGATTTTTCCCCAGCATCGGTCAGACCTCCACTTTGTTCCCTTTGGCATCATAGATCTCTCCATCACTATAATAGCCTGTGATGGTCCATTGTTCCACTTTGGCATGGACACTTTTCCGGAAGTTCCGGGCATAATACAGTCCCAGGGCCAGCCATACCAGCATGCTGAGCACCACCATCTGCCAGACAGGGATGGAAAAGAAGTGAGCGATGGCCCGTCCAAAAGCGGCTCCCGCCACGGCGGTCAACGCTGGGATCCCCCAGATGATCATTTTCATTCTCTTTTCGTCCAGGCTCTGCTTCCCCACAATGACCCGGGTCCCCTGTTTGGCTTTGCAGGCGTTCCAGCAGTCCAGCAGTTTCGGCCGCTGTTCTCCCGGTCTCTGTTCGATTTTTACTTTGGCGCGCTGTTTGTTCACCGCAATGATTTTTCCTACATAGATGTTGCTCATGTCCTTGACTCCTTTATTCTGGAAAATCTAAAAACTGATTGGGATACCGCCGGGCCAGCTGATCGATCAGTGCATCGCTGGATTTGAACAGCAGGGCGCACAGTTTTCCCTTTTCCCGGTATACCAGGATCCTCTGCGGATGGGGGTCCAGGGAAGAATATCGATGTACGTACTTCCTGATGGCGGTTTTCCGGAAGAAGCTCTTTTTGTAGTGATTGGAAAAACTTTCCAAGTCCTTCAGGTACACCGTCATGCGCCGTTCCAGTCCCAGGCCGTACATCACTACGATGAGACGGTCCTCTGTGAGCAAGAGGCTGTACTGGAACAGACAGCGCCAGCACCAGAGGATGAGAAACAGGAGATTGTATCCCCAGCCCATCAGGCTGAACTGTCCCAGGCCGAAAGTATGGTACCCTTCATAGGCCCAGCTGGCAGCGATCAGGGCCAGGACTCCCCACTGGAACATTTTCCGTCCGGAGCTGCTCTCTGAATATTCCTTATATCCTTCCAACTTCTTCTCCTTTGCTCTTTCCGCATGGTAAAAAAACATATCCCATTTATTATAACAAAAAATCCTTTAATAGAAAGGCGTTTTCTGCAAAAAAAAGAGCTGCTGCCGAAGCAACAGCTCAAAAAACTTCTGTTTTTTATTTGCCGCCCACCATGGCCAGCATGGTACCGGCTGCAACAGCCGTACCGATAACCCCAGCCACGTTGGGGCCCATGGCGTGCATCAGCAGGAAGTTGCCAGGGTCAGCCTGCTGTCCCACAACCTGGGACACACGGGCAGCCATAGGCACTGCGGATACACCGGCGGAACCGATCAGCGGGTTGGTCTTGCCGCCATCGAACTTGCTCATCAGCTTGCCGAAGATGACACCGCCGGCAGTGCCGCCGATGAAGGCGACCAGGCCCAGGCAGATGATCTCGATGGTCTGGACCGTCAGGAAGCTTTCAGCCTTCATAGTCAGGCCGGTACCGGTGGCCAGCATGATGGTCACGCTGTTCATCAGGGCATTCTGTGCCGTATCAGACAAGCGGTCCATACAGCCGGATTCCGTGAACAGGTTCCCCAGCATCAGCATCCCGATCAAAGAGCAGACGGAAGGCAGCAGCAGGGAGATGAAAATGGTGGTGACAATAGGAAACACCACTTTTTCGAAGTGGGTCACCGTACGCAGCTGAGCCATTCTGATCTTCCGTTCTTCTTTCGTGGTGAAGAGCTTCATCACAGGGGGCTGGATCAGCGGCACCAGGGACATGTAAGAGTAGGCAGCTACGGCGATAGCCCCCAGCAGATGGGGAGCCATCTTGGAAGCCAGGTAAATGGAAGTCGGGCCGTCAGCACCGCCGATGATCCCGATGGCAGAAGCTTCCTTCACATTGAAGCCCAGCAGCATAGCACCCAGCAAGGCCACGAATACGCCGATCTGGGCAGCCGCGCCCAGCAGCAGGGTCTTGGGGTTGGCGAGCAGCGGACCAAAATCCGTCATGGCCCCTACGCCCATGAAAATCAGCGGAGGGAAGATTTCATATTTGATCCCGCCCAGGATCAGCTGCATTACGCCAGGATCGGTCTCGAAACCGGTCCGGGGCACATTGGCCAGAATGCACCCGAAGGCGATCGGGCTCAGCAGCAGGGGTTCAAAGCCCTTCACGATGGCCAGGTAGAGCAGGATGCACCCTACCAGCATCATGACGGCATTGCCCCCGGTAAAAGCCACAAACCCACTGTCTTGGATGACAGAGGTCAGGGCTACCACAAAAGCATCCATGTAACAAATCCTCCTTTATATTCGGAGACGCAATTAGAGAATGACCATTACGTCGCCGGTGGCTACGGTATCGCCAGCGTTTACGCGGACTTCAGAAACCGTACCATCTTCAGGAGCCATGATTTCGTTCTGCATCTTCATAGCTTCCAGGATCAGCAGGACATCGCCGGCTTCTACTTTATCGCCGGGTTTCACGTTGACGGACAGGATCTTCCCGGGCATGGGAGCTTCCACGGTGATGGCACCAGCAGGAGCAGCAGCCGGTTTAGCAGCGGCAGGAGCCGGAGCAGCAGCGGGAGCGGGAGCCGGAGCAGCGGCAGGAGCCGGAGCGGCCACGGGGGCAGCTACAGGAGCAGCCACAGGAGCAGCAGCAGCCGGAGCAGCAGGAGCAGCAGGAGCTGCCGTGACAGCGCCGCCGACTTCTTCAACTTCTACCGTGTAAACAGTGCCGTTAACGTTAACATTGAATTTTCTCATGAGAATACCCTCCTAAAATGTTTTTAAACTGTAAGATCTACTGAGTACAGGCTGTCCCTCAACAGTCTGTCAAAAGAAATGATGGGGCAGAGCCATGGGCTCCATCTTCTTTTTGTGTTCGGCGATCGCAGCGGTCAAAGCAGCCGCGATCATATCGTCCTCATCCTGGACCAATGCCAGGACCGCTGCCATTGCAGCCACTTTCTCCTCGTCCTGCCGTTTGCTGGCTGCAGCAGAAGCGGCCGGCTTAGCAACTACAGGCTTTTTTTTTCCTTGCACTTTCTTGGTGGGGTCGACGGCATGGATCAGCACCATCAGGATTCCCAGCACAATCAGCACGCCGAATACGATGGTCATATTGATCAACATAATCAGCCAAGGATTTTCTGTCATGAATGTTTCACCTCTCTTCCCTAAATGATGAATGGTTTATATCAAAATCACAGAGGAATATTGCCGTGTCTCTTCGTCGGCCGGTCTTCCTGCTTTGATTTTAACATACGCAGCGCTTTGATCAGGATGGGACGGGTGGTCTTGGGTTCGATGACCATTTCTACCATTCCATGCTTCGCCGCATAGTAGGGCGTAGCAAAATTGGTGATGTATTCCTGGGTCTTCTGCTCCACATCCGGATCCTTCCGGAAGATGATCTTGGCAGCTCCCTGGGGACCCATGACGGCGATTTCTGCAGTCGGCCAGGCGATGACATGGTCTGCCCCCAGATCCTGGGCACACATGGCCAGATAAGCCCCGCCGTAGGCTTTCCGGGTAACCAGGGTGATCTTGGGAACCGTAGCTTCACAATACGCGTAAAGCATCTTGGCCCCGTGGCGGATGATGCCGCCGTATTCCTGATCCGTCCCTGGCAGGAAACCAGGCACATCGACGATATTGATCAGAGGAATCTTGAACGCATCACAGAACCGGATGAACCGGGCTGCTTTGTCAGAAGCGTTGATATCCAGGCAGCCGGCCATGATCCGGGGCTGGTTGGCGATGATGCCCACGGTAGAGCCATCCATCCGGGCCAGGCAGGTGATGATGTTCCGAGCATACATCCGATGGGGTTCCACATATTCTCCGTTGTCCACGATGCTGCGGATCACTTTATACATATCGTAGGGCATCTGGGAGCCGTCAGGGATGATGGTATTCAGGCTTTCATCCATCCGGTAGGCGCTGTCTCCGGTATCGTAGACAGGCGGGTTCTCCCGGTTGTTGGAAGGCAGGAAACTCAGGAGATAACGGATCTGTTCCAAACAGTCTGCATCGTTTTCAGCCGGAAAGTCAGCCACGCCGCTGCGAGTGCAGTGGGTAAAAGTACCACCCAGATCTTCCTGGCCCACTTCTTCGCCGGTCACGGTCTTCACTACTTCCGGCCCGGTGATGAACATCTTGGAATTCTTCTTCACCATGAAGATGAAATCCGTCAGCGCCGGGCTGTATACCGCGCCGCCAGCGCAAGGCCCCATGATGGCCGAAATCTGAGGGATCACCCCGGAAGACAGGGTGTTCTGCTTGAACATCTTGCCGAAACCAGCCAGGGCATCCGTAGCTTCCTGGATCCGGGCACCGCCGGAATCTGCCATGCCCACGATGGGAGCCCCCGTCTTCAGGGCCATAGCTTGGACCTTGGCGATCTTATTGGCATGCATCTCTCCCAAGGATCCGCCCTCTACGGTGAAGTCCTGGGCAAAGACGAATACGGTCCGTCCGTTGACCGTGCCGTAGCCCGTCACTACCCCATCTCCTGCTAAATATTTCTTTTCCTGGCCGAAGTTGGAGCAGCGATGTTCTACAAATTTATCCAGTTCTACAAAACTTCCCTCATCTAAGAACGAGTTTATCCGTTCACGGGCTGTCATTTTACCCGCATCATGCTGTTTCCCGACTCTTTTTGCGCCGCCGCCTGCTTCGATCTTTTCATAGCGGTCGAACATATCTTGGATTTTTTCTTGTGTCGTCAAAAATACGCACCTCCTTCTGGGATAATACAACGAAACTAAAACACGGTAATTGTAACATAAATATCACCCTGTTACCACCGATTTATGGAAAATTTCGTCGAAAACTCCCTTTATTTCACTTCCATGGTACCGGTTTTCAGCATCCTTTCGTGGAAGGAGAAGGCTTCGGACAAGATATGGGGCGTCTGGCTGTTGTGGCAGGCTGCACAGGCCCGTTCGAAATAGTCCCGCAGGATGGGCTGATATCTGGGGCTGGCAATCTGATCGATGATGATCGGAGCCCGTTCTTTCGGAGAGAGCCCTCTCAGGTCGGCTACGCCCCGTTCGGAAACGATCACATCCACATCGTGCTCGTTGTTGTCGATATGGGAGCAGAAGGGCACGACGGAGCTGATCTGTCCGTTTTTCCGTTCCGATTCCGCAAAGAAGATGGACAGGTAGCCGTTCCGGGCAAAGTCGCCGCTGCCGCCGATCCCGTTCATCAAATTGGTCCCGTTGATATGGGAAGAGTTCACATTGCCATACAAATCCACTTCAATAGCGGTGTTCATGGCAATAACTCCGATTCTTCGAACCACTTCAGGGTTGTTGGAAATTTCCTGGGGACGCAGGATCAGATGGGATTTGTATTTGTCCAGGTTGCTGTAGAATCTCTTCTGGACTTCCGCAGACATGGTCAGGGAGGCACCGGAAGCGACCCGCAGTTTCCCAGCATCGATCAGGTCGAACATCCCGTCCTGGATCACTTCCGTATAAACCGTCAGATCTTCAAAATCAGAATGGACCAGCCCGTTGATCACCGCGTTAGCTACGGATCCCACCCCGGATTGCAGCGGCAGCAGGTTCTTGGGCAGCCGACCGGCTTTCACTTCGTTTTTCAGGAATTCTACCAGGTTGCCCCCCATAGCCCGGGCGTCATCGGTGATGGCCGCCAGTTTGCTGGGGGTATCGGGGATATCACAGGGAACGATGGCTGCCACTTTCTCCAGATCGCAGGGAATATAAGGGGTGCCGATCCGGTCTTCCGGTTTCTCGATGGGAATGATCTTCCGGTAAGGAGGATCCAGAGGCACATAGCAGTCATGCATGCCTTCCAATCCCAGAGGCTGGGTCACGTTCACCTCGATGATGACTTTCTTGGCACTCTGCACATAACCGCAGCTGCCTCCCAGGCTGGTAGTGGGGATGATTCCGATCTTGCCTTTGCCCAGGTCTTTGATGGAGCAGGCTTCGATGATAGCCACATCCACATCCCGGTGTTCCGGCAGGAACCCGAACCGGGCCATCTGGTTAAAGGTGCTGATATGGGTATCCAGGTAGCGGATCTGTCCATTATTGATGGCAGTCCGACAGTTTTTATCCGTCTGATACGGCATCCGATTGCCTACGATACCGGCCTTGACCATGGCTGTATCGATTTCAGGTCCAGGAAGTACGGTCCAGACATTGACTTTAAAGGGATGTTCCTTGCCTCTTTCAGCCAGAGCCAGGGGTACCGCTTTCGGATAACCGGAAGGGGTAAATCCGCTCATGCCCAGGTTCATACCGTCTTGAATCATTTCTGCCGCTTTTTCAGCTGTGGTGATTTTGCTGAGTGCTGCAGCACAATGGACTCGATCCGTAATATCGATCATTTGCTCTTCCTCCTGTTTGCCCGAAGATCCGGGCTTCTCTTCTTGACTCTATCTGAATATTTAAAAATAGAATCTACGTCATAAATAATACCAATATTTCATCCAACATGCAAGAACAAGGTCTTTCCTCCCCTATTTCTCTTTTCCCTTCCGCAAGAAGATGCAGCCTTCTTTTTTTCCAAATCCCCGCACCACATCTTCCGCAAAGGCTTTGCAGGTGGGAGCTCCACAGGCTCCGCAGTCCAATTGGGGGAATTCCTGTTCCAGGGCCTTTAGTTCTGCCATTTTTTCCAGGGCTGTCCCGAAATCGCTGGCCAAAGGGGGATGGGGCCGCGGCTCCAGCGGTTTGATATACCGCCAGGAAGCAGGGAAATCTTCAATGATCCGGCACCGCTGCATGGCGCTTGCCCGATTGCCTTCTTCCCGGCTCCGGCGCCGTTCCACCCGCACCCGGAGATTCTTGGCCGCCACATATTTGTTGACAGCTACACAGGGCCCTCCGATACAGCCGCCGGCACAACTGTAGCAGCAAGCATACCTCACATCGCTGAGCTTGGCCATACTGATCTGTTCCAACAGTTCATCCACTTCTTCCGGACCTTGAGCGGCAATGGCATCGGTGATACCGGTGGATTCCAGTTCTCCCTGCCAGCTCCCCCAGCTGAGGCTGTAGGAAGATCCCAGGATCGCCTCGGGGACTTCATAGCGGGTTTCCTGCACATGTTTGATGGCTTGGGTCAGCGGGCCATAGATAGAAGCAATGGTGAAGGAACCGGTCACAGCAGTATGAGCCACATCCACGGACTGGTGGATATTGGTCCCCTTGGCCGGACAGGGGGAAATGAACCAGATCCCCACTTGTCCAGGAGCCAGATTCAGCCGTTTCATGGTTTCCCGACGGGTGTAGATGGCCGCCGCTTCTGCTGGAGCCAGCACGGGAAGGACCTGCTTCACCAGTTCCGGATATTTGGTCTGGATCAGGCGGAGGACAGCAGGACAGGCGGAGGAAATCAGAGGGAACGGTCCTTTGTAATGGGCGATGTACCGCTCCATCTCATCACTGATATAATCTCCTGCCAGGGCAACATCGAAGACCGTATCGAACCCCAGCTCCCGCAGGCCTTCCCAGATCACGGAAGCAGCTACATTGCCGTCGAACTGGGCATAGAAAGACGGAGTGGCCAGGGCGATATTCACTTTGTACTTTTTCAGTTCACTCAAAGGATCGGCCCAGCCTTCCATGGCCCGGGTGGGACAGCAGCGGATACATTCCCCGCAGTCGATGCAGCGGTCGGAAAGGATGACAGCTTTGCCGCTGCGTACCCGGATAGCCTGGACCAGGCAGTCCTTCACACAGATCAGACAGCCAGTACAGCGGCTGGCGTTGACTCTGACAGAATTGAGATAGGTTTCACGCAAAGGCTTTCACCTGATTCCTTGGACAACTGGATCCTTCAGGCAGGGAGATGGAAGACCAGGGTGACCCGGGTCCCTTTCCCCACCTGGGTATCGATCTGCATTTCATCAGAAACTTTTTTCATGTTAGGCAGCCCCATGCCGGCTCCGAACCCCATGGCCCGGATTTTGGCAGAGGCTGTGGACCAGCCTTCCTGCATAGCCTTTTCCACGTCGGGGATCCCCGGCCCATGGTCTTCGATGCTCACCCGGATATCCCGGGGACCGATTTCTGCCTGGATCTGCCCCCCTCCTCCATGGATCAGGCAGTTCATCTCTCCCTCATAGGTCCCGATGGCGATCCGGCGGATCAGTTCTGGTGACAGTCCCAGCTTTTTCAGCAAATCTTTCAAAGAAGTAGAAGCAGCCCCGGCCCGTTCGAAATCATCAGGGATCACAGTATAGATCTCTTCCATGCCTTTTTACTTCCGATCTTTGCCAGAACAGCCCCGGAGTCCCAGATCATACAGCCGTCCGCAGGCTTCGAACATGGTGCAGCGGGTATACAGCACCGGGATCTCTTTATTCCGAGCAGCCAGGAGTACTTCCTGTTCCGGATGTTTGTCCCGGACGAAGATCAGGGCCGCTGCATCACTCACATCTGCCGTCCGTACCACCTGGATGTTCAGCAATCCTGTCAGCAATACGAAATCCTCCTTGGCATAGGCCAGTACATCACTCATCATGTCACTGCCGCAAGCTTGTTTCACCGTCCTGTCCAGCATTTCCTGTCCGGAAACCACCTGGGCTTCCAACACGTCTGCCACTTTCTTCAATGTTACCATTCCAACCCCTCCTTTAAGATCTTAAAACAAAGCTTCCATCTGCTTCCGTTCCCAAGCATCCCGGTAGGGATCCAGGACCTGCAGAGCCCGAGTAGCATAGGAGCTCAGGCTGCCTTCATAGTGGCGGGAGATCCCGCTATCCGGATGCTGCTTCTTCAGCAGCGCAATGGCCATATATACATAACCGGCTTCCCGGGGATTGTTCATATTCCCCAGCTTGTGGAGCGCATCGTCCAAAAACCGGATGGCTTCTTTTTCTTTTCCTTCCCTCATAGACAGAAGCGCCAGGTAGGATTCTACGATAGGATGCCGCCAGTAGAACACATAGCGGGGGAACAATTCATAGGCCTGCATGAAGTACTGCTTGGCCCGCTCATACTGCTCCAGGTTGTAGCAGGCTACCCCTGCATTGCAGGAAAAGACCACCCAAGAGCTGTAGGCTTCCTGATCTCTGGCATAGTCCAGTGCTTTATCATAGTAATCCAGCGCCTCCCGGAACTTGCCTTCTCCCCGCCGGATCTCTCCCAGATAATTGTAAGCGCCGGCAATATTCAGGGCATAGCGCCGCTGCACATTCTGGGTCACCATGAAAGTAGAGATGGATTCCTTCAGCAGCCGTTCTGCCTCTGGGAAATTTCCCTGCATGATCATGTTCAGTCCCTTCAGACGGAGCAGGATCCCCATTTCCTTATGGTAATTGCACTCATCGGCCAGGTTCAAGGCCACCTCCAGATAGTTCTTCATTTCCTCCGTATTGCCGATCTGGATATCATAGAAAATCATCTGTTTATAGCCCATGAGCATATAGTCCCGGTTATGGACTTCCGCAGCCTGTTCGATCAGGCTCAGGATGTTCCGGACGCCCTTTTCATATTCGCCCATCCGGATATAATGCCGCCCCATCAGATGGAGGTAATTCATCTCCAGATCCCGGACTTCCGGAGTCTCTCCGCAATTTCGTCTGATGGCATGCATCATCTCATCCACTTCTGCCAAAAACTGCCCCAGATTGGTCTCGATGAACCGGCTCTTATCATCATCGGGAGTGATATCCGCACTGCTGAGCACGGGGAACAGCTCGTTGCTGAAATTCAAATAATACATGAGGATCTTCAGCTTGTAACGTCCCATATTGACCAATTCCCCTGCCTCTTGGTAATGGTACTCCAAATGGTGATACAGGCGGATGTCCTGGGGGGAATGGGTCAGCCGCTTTTCCCAGAGCCCAGCGATATAGCTGTGGAGGATCTTCTGTTTTTCCAGAGAAATCTGCTGATGGATGTATTCCTTCAGCTTCTGTTGGACGATTTCATAGATGACTTCCGGCTGTTGAGGTACTGGCCGGATGAAATTGTTCTTCCGGAGCACTTCCAGGTTTTCCAGCGCCTGGAGACTGTTCATATGCATGTATTCCGAAATCATAGCCAGAGGTGCACCATCATAGAACAAAGAAATGAAATCCAAGATTTTCTGCTGATCGTCGGTAAGGGCAAAGCAGTTGGATTTAAAGATGTTCCGCATATTCTCGGTGAGATTGTCCAGGCTGCCGGTGGTTTTCAAGGCCACCAGGCATTCCCGGAGCAGGAACAGGTTCCCCTCTGATTCCTCCTGGAGCCGATCCACCAGAGGCCCATCTACCGGAACAGGCAGATCCACATGCTGGGCGAAGAGGCGGATGGTTTCCCGATCCAAGGGTTTCAGGTCCAACATCTGCAGTTTGTGATACATGGATACGGAGGTCTCGAACTTCTGGTAATTCTTATCCCGGGAAGGCTGAGCCGTTAAAAGGAACATGAAGCGCCGGGATTTCTGATGGAGGATCAGGCTGCTGAGCAGGGAAAGGCTCAGGGGATCCATCCACTGAAGATCTTCAAAGATGAAAAGGATCCGTTTGCTTTCGGCAGCCGTTTCCATCACCGTATACAAGGTATGGAAAATAGCATCGAATTTCAGCAGGTCCTTGATTTCCGCCAGGCCCGCTTCCCGGTCCCCGCTCATGTCCATCTGGGGGAACAATTCATATAGTTTGCCCGGGTCCATATTGGGGACTGGGATCTTCTCCCGGCGGATGAGGTTCCCCAAGCCTTCTACGATCCCTGTCCAAGGCCGCAGCAGGATATTCTGTTCCGGTTTAAAGCAGTTGGATTGGATCACTGCCACTTCCGAAGGCAGTTCATTGACCAGTGTATCTTTCAGGATGGTCTTGCCGCAGCCCGCCTCGCCTCGGATCAGCAATGCTTCACTGCTGCTGCCCTGGAGGAACCGGTCCAGCATCTGCCGGACCTGCTGCAATTCCCTTTCCCGGCCGGTGAATGCGCCTTGGGAACGCAGTTGCAGTCCCTGCTCTCTTTTCCCCTGGTGCAGGTTCTTTTTCATCAGTTCTTCGATTTCAGGAGGCACATTGCTTTGGAGTTCCTCCCGGAACAGTTTCTTCATCTCTTCATACAGTTCTGTGGCCTGTTTCATATTTCCCTGCTCACAGTACGTCCTGAGCAGCAGGGTGTAGATGGATTCATCATAGGGATCATGGGCGATCAGCATCCGTCCATACCAGGTCACTTTCCCCAGGTTCTTCACAGCCACTGCTTCTTTCAGCTTCTGCAGCAGAGCATCCATGTACATGCCTTCCAGACGGTCCCGTTCCGTCAGATACCAGTTTTCGTATTCTGCTGCATCTTTGATGAAAAATCCCTGGAGGAAGGCCCCCTGGTACAGTTCCAGATTCCGTCCCGGATCCGCTTCGAACTCCTTCACATCCACTTGGACGGGTATGGCCGGATTGACCTTGATGATGGCCTTGCGGGGAGAAATGAAGACATCCGGTCCCAGGATCTTCTTGGTCTCATAGATGGCATTGCGCAGATTTTTCCGGGCAATGGCATCCGGCTTGTCTGCCCACAGCACGCCGCTCAGTTCATCCCGCAGTACGGTCCCTTTGACCAGGATATAATACACCAATGCATTGACCTTATTGTAGGGGAAAAAGATTTCCCTGCCATCTTTTTTGATTACAGGAGCGCCCAAAAAACGCGCTTGGATCAGACTTGTCATCGTTCACACCTCATCACTGAAAATTTCCGTTACTCGATCAACTCCTGTGCGGTCCCCTCAAAATTATCATAGCAATCAGTATTATTATAGTATAAAATCTTCTTAAAAAAAAGCCGGGCGTGCGATGCTGCACGCCCGCTGGACTGCATGGTCACCGGAATACCACTTTGCCCTTCTTGACAACGGTCCCCACGATATTGATGCCGGTATGATAAGGCAGGAATTTGTAGGAAGGATACTGCAGGATCACCAGGTCTGCCTGCTTTCCCGGTTCCAGGGAACCGATCCGGTCAGCCCGGTCCACCGCGGCAGCCCCATTCAGGGTCAAAGCCGTAATGGCCTCTTCGGCGGTCATTTTCATATAGATGACCGCCAGCCCGATCATCAGAGGAACGGAAAAAGTGAAACCGCTGCCAGGATTGAAGTCGGTGGCCAAAGCTACGGCACAGCCGGAATCGATCATCTCCCGAGCCCGGGCAAAAGGTTCCTTCAGGCAGAAGGCGGTGGTGGGCAGCAGGGTGGAGACCACCCCGTTGTCCGCCATGGCCCGGATTCCCGCATCAGAAGCATGGAGCAGGTGATCGGCGCTGGTGGCATGGAGTTCTCCTGCCAATTCAGCCCCTCCCAGGCTGACGATTTCGTCGGCATGGATTTTCAGTTTGAAACCCATCTTCCGGGCTTCCGTCAGGAGATGACGGCTCTGTTCGATGGAAAATACCCCTTTTTCGCAGAACACGTCGCAGAATTCCGCCAGGTGCTTCTCTGCCACTTCCGGCATGACATCCTTCAGCAGGAACTCGATGAAAGCATCGCCCCGTCCCTTGAATTCCGGAGGTACCGCATGAGCCCCCAGGAAAGTGGACACAAGCTCGATGGGCTGCTTTTCATTCAGGTCCTGGACCACTTCCATCTGCTTGATTTCCGTATCGTAATCCTGGCCATAGCCGCTTTTGGCCTCCACGGTGGTGACCCCCATGGCCAGCATTTTCTTCAGGAAGTCCATGCTGTGATCCACCAGCTCTTCCCGGCTTGCTTCCCGGGTAGCCTTCATGGTGTTCAGGATGCCCCCGCCCCGTTCCATGATCTCCATATAGCTCATGCCGCCCATCCGCCAGAGGAATTCATCAGGCCGGTAGCCTCCGAACACCAGATGGGTGTGGGAATCTACGAATCCCGGAAGCACCGCTTTGCCGGTGGCATCAATCTGTTTATCCGCAGGAACCAGTTTTTCCCAATCCGGCTGATTCCCGATGCTGCGGATCATGCCATTTTCGATCAGGATGGACTGGTTCTCATAGATTTTCAGTTGTTTCATTTCCCTGCCGTGCCGAGCCGTATTCCCTTCCGGGGTCACGATCTGGGCCGCATTCTTGATGAGTAGTCTGTCAACCATTGCTTTGCCTCCTTTATGGGCCACAAAAGGGTTGCTGCACAGGATCTGTGCAGCAGCCCTTTCTTTCTGTATGATTCCTCTCGATCAGTCTTTGATCACATGAGCCTTCGGATATACCTTGGTCACTGCGTCCTTGATCTGTTTTTCATCCGTCAGGTACGGCAGGGTGATCTGCCCGATGCCATGACGGGTCTTGTTGAATTCTACAGCCGTTTCCATAGCATGTTCATTCCGGGCCCAGGACCGGCGGGCCACACCGCTGATCACATCCCAGCTCAGGGAGCTGCGGATGATTTCATCCACCCGATGGCTGCCATCCAGGACCAGCCCGAACCCGCCATTGATGGCCTTGCCGATACCCACGCCACCGCCGTTGTGGAGAGCGCACAGGCTCATGCCTCTGGCTGCGTTGCCGGCGAAGCACTGGACAGCCATATCAGCCATCACATTGGAACCATCTTTGATGTTGGAAGTTTCCCGGAACGGAGAATCCGTGCCAGATACATCGTGGTGGTCACGGCCCATCATCACAGGCCCGATTTCACCGTTACGGACCAATTCGTTGAACTTCAGGGCGATATTCACACGGCCCACCTCATCCTGATACAGGATACGAGCCTGGGTACCTACCACCAGCTTGTTCTTTTCCGCATCCCGGATCCAGTTGTAGTTATCCCGATCCTGGTACCGGCGGTTCACGTCGATGCAGCTCATAGCGGCCATATCGGTCTTATGCAGATCTTCCGGCTTGCCGGACAGGCAGACCCAGCGGAACGGTCCATAACCGTAGTCGAACAGCTGCGGTCCCATGATGTCTTCTACGTAGGAAGGCCAGATGAAACCGTCTTTGTCGTCCACGCCGTTCTTGGAGATTTCTTTGACGCCGGAATCGAACACAGCCTTCATGAAAGAGTTGCCATAGTCGAAGAAGTACACGCCCCGGGCGGTGATCTTCTTCAGTGCGGCAAAGTGCGCATGGAGGGTCTTGTCCACCAGCTCCCGGAATTTGGCCGGGTCTTCTGCCAGCATCTTGGTCCGTTCTTCGAAGGTCAGGCCTTGCGGGCAGTACCCGCCGTTGTAAGCGTTGTGGCAGGAAGTCTGGTCGGAAACCAGATCCACATGGATGTTGTGGTCCACGATGTATTCCAGTAAATCTACGATATTGCCGTGGTAAGCAAAGGATTTGCCCTTCTTTTCCGCCATGGATTTCTGGGCCATAGCAATGACTTCCGGCAGGGAATCGGATACGCCGGAGATCCAGCCCTGATCCAGACGAGTCTTGATCCGGGAAGCATCTACTTCTGCCACGATTGCCGTACAGTTGGCGATTTCCGCGGCTTTGCCCTGGGCACCGCTCATGCCGCCCAGACCGGAGGTGACGAACAGCTTGCCGCCCAGGTCCCCATCTTCCGGGATCCCCAGTTTCATACGGCCGGCGTTCAGGATGGTGTTGAAGGTCCCATGGACGATTCCTTGCGGTCCGATGTACATCCAGCCGCCTGCCGTCATCTGACCATAGTTGGCTACGCCCATTTCTTCGGCGATTTCCCAATCATGGAGGTTGTCATATTCCCCGATCATCAAACCGTTGGTGATGATGACCCGGGGCGCTTCCGGTTTGGAATGGAACAGGCCCAGAGGATGGCCGGATTCCATGACCAGGGTCTGGTCCGGTGTGATTTCTTCCAGGTACCGTTTGATCAGCAGATACTGCATCCAGTCATGGCAGACACTGCCGGTTTCCCCGTAGGTCACCAGTTCATAGGGATACAGAGCAACTTCAAAGTCCAGGTTGTTGTCGATCATCACCTGGAAGGCTTTGCCTTCGGTGCATTTGCCTTTGTATTCATCAATGGGCTTCCCGTAGATCCGGCCTTCCGGACGGAACCGGTAGCCATAGATCCGGCCCCGTGTGGTCAGTTCTTCTAAGAATTCGGGGATCAGTTCTTCATGATATTCTTCCGGGATATAACGCAGAGCGTTTTTCAGCGCGATTTCAGTCTGTGCCGGAGTCAGGCGGAAGCCACGGTCCGGAGCCCGACGGATGCCTTCTTGGAAAGGTTTCGGTTTGGGCAGTCCGTTGGGGAACTCCAATTTGATGGTCATGGCTTTTCCGATTTCTTCATTTTTCATCATGGTATACCACTCCTTTGCATAATGCCTTCGTGCAGGACTTCGATTTTCTTGACTTCATGCTTCTATTGTAAAAGACTTTCATCTAAAAAACGTCTAATCAAGCCATCTTTTGAAAAATTTTTCAGTTTTTTCAGCTGTCGTTTCTGGACGTTTTCAGCAAATACCGTCAAAAGAAAATCAACAGGGGGGGCTGTACCTTTTCGTACAGCCCCCCCAAGGGATGGATATGTGTGGCCGATCAGAAGAATTTCAGGTCGACTTTGTCTTCTACGGCTTCCAGGATTCCGCCTGCCTGGACCAGATCCGTGATTTTTTCCAGTTCCTTGAACATCTCGATGTCCTTATCGTAGGCAATGAAATCATTGGATTTCCGGACGGCATCATAAGCAGCCTGGGTACCAGTCCCCAGTTTGAATCCTTCTCCTTCCCGCAGGTCGATAGCTTGGCAGGCGGCCAAGATTTCCGTAGCCACCACCCGGCGGGCGTTGAAGGCGATTTCCCCAGCTTTCCGAGCAGCATGGGCGCCCATGCTGACCAGGTCTTCCTGGTTTTCGCAGGAGGGGATGGAATCTACGGAAGCCGGATGGGCCAGGACCTTGTTTTCGCTGACCAGGGCAGCCGCCGCATACTGGGTGATCATGAAGCCGGAGTTCAGGCCGGAATGTTTCACCAGGAAGGACGGGAATCCGCTGAGGGAATTGTTGATCAGCCGTTCCAGGCGCCGTTCGGACACATTGGCGATTTCAGAGATCCCGATGCCCAGGAAGTCGAAAGGCAGAGCCATGGGTTCGCCATGGAAGTTCCCGCCGGAAATCACGTCCCCATCCGGCAGGACGATGGGGTTATCAGTAGCGGCATTGATTTCAATGTCCACTTTCTCTTTCACAAAGCCTAAGGCATCCTTGCTGGCCCCGTGGATCTGGGGCACGCAGCGCAGGCAGTAGGCATCCTGTACTTTCAGCTGGCCCTGATGGGTCACATAGGTACTGCCGGACAGCAGGTTCCGCATATTGTAGGCGGTATCCAGCTGGCCTCTGTGGGGACGGATCACATGGAGCCGTTCATCAAAGGCATCGATGATGCCCCGCTGGGCTTCGATAGAGAGTGCAGCAGCGATATCGCTTTGTTTCAGCAGGGACATGCCTTCCCACAGGGCGAACACGCCCATGGCGGTGAGGATCGGGGTACCGTTGATGAGGGCCAGGCCTTCCTTGGCTTCCAAGTGGATGATGGGGATCCCGGCCTTTTCCATGGCTTCCTTGCCGGGCATCACTGTGCCCTGATATTCAGCATCTCCCAAGCCCAGCATGGGCAGGACCATATGGGCCAGAGGGGCCAGATCACCGGAAGCCCCCAGAGACCCTTTTTCCGGAATGTAAGGATGGACCCCTTTATTGATCATATCCACCAGGGTCTGCAGGGTGGACAAGCGGATACCGGAATACCCTTTCACCAGGGCATTGGCCCGGATGGTCATAGCGGCCCGGGTCACTTCCCGGCTGAGAGGTTTCCCATACCCGCAGGAATGGGTACGGATCAGGTTTTCCTGGAGCTGGGCACAATCTTCTTTGGAAATATGGACCCGGCACAGAGAGCCGAACCCTGTGGTGACCCCGTAGACCACCCGGTCACTGTTGACGATATCATCGATGAGGGCCCGGGAAGCTTTGATACGGGCCACTGCATCCGGATCAAAAGACAGTTTGGCATCATACCGGCTGACAGCGATCAGCTGTTCCAGAGACAGATCATTTCCGGTCAGGACGACTTCTTTGATGGCTTTTACATCTTTCAACATTTCAGTATCCTCCTTACAAATCAGTTCCATAGAAAGGGGCTGTCTGGCAGCCCCTGTTTATTTATCCAATTAGCCCAGGATCATGGCGCCGATTACACCGCCGATTAACAGGGTCACATCGAAGAAGATGAAAGTAGGTACACAGGTATCCCAAATATGGTTGTGCTGTCCGTCCGCGTTCAGCCCTGAAGTCGGTCCCAGGGTGGAATCGGAAGCCGGAGATCCTGCATCGCCCAAAGCCGCAGCGATCCCGATCAGCAGGATGATTGAAGGGATGCTGAAGCCCAGTTTCAGGCCCATGGGGATATAGATGGAAGCCACGACCGGGATGGTCCCGAAGGAAGTCCCGATACCCATGGTGATCAAGAGACCCACAGCCAGCATCAGGATAGCCCCGCTGAGTTTGGTGTTAATGACAGCCGTCGTAGCCATGACCAGAGCTTCCACTGAATGAGTTTCCCGGAGTACGTTGGCATAGCCGGCAGCCACCAGCATGACGAAGGCGATGAAGCCCATCATCTGGACCCCGCCGCTGACCATATCATCCACCTTGTTCCATTTGATGGAACCGGTGACCAGCATCACCAGAAGGCCGCACATAGCACCGATAGGCAGGGATTTGAAATACAGCTGTGCCACGAAGGCAGCCACCGCACCGGCCAGCGCCTTCCAGCAATCTGCATTCATTTCGGTTTCTCCGGCTTTTTCATCCTGACCCATAATAGGCAGGTCCTTGTATTCCCGATCCCGGCTGTAGAAAATGGTAGAAAGGATCAGGCCCACCAGCATGGACGCACCGCCGATCCACATAACGGAGGAAATATCACTGATGGTGACCTGGACATTGTTGGCTACCATCTGGTCCTTGATGATGGTCATGAACAGCAGACCGAACCCGACTGGCAGCGAAACATAGGGAGCCTTCAGGCCGAAAGTCAGTGCGCAGGCAACCGCTCTCCGGTCCAGCTTCATATGGTTCATCACCACCAGCAGTGGGGGAATCAAAATAGGGATGAAGGCAATATGCACAGGAATCAGGTTCTGGGAGAAACAGGAGACAAAAGCGATAAGGAATACGAAGGCGGCTTTTTTGTTTCCCACGATTTTGGTGATTTTCCGTGCAGCGATGTCTGCCAGCCCGGACCGCCCGATGGCAACGGCCAACGTTCCCAGCAGGATGTAGCTCAGAGCGGTTTCTGAGTTCCCGCCCATACCGCCGATCAGGATACTGACCGTTTTGTCAATGGCCAGTCCGCCTGTGGCTCCGGCTACAATAGCTGCTATCAGGATGGCAAAGAGCACATTCATCTTGAGCAGACAGAGCACGGACATGACGATGACGGAAACGACGATGGGGTTGGTTAAGATTTCCATACATTGATCACTCCTTTTCTTATTCACTTTTCCGTTTGCGGGGATTCCTGCGCAATCCCCGACTTTTTACAGGTCTATTGTACTGTTAAAAGGTCAAAAGAAAGTCAAAAGTTTCGGTTTTATAATATGATTTTGAATTTTCTTTTTATTTGCAGAAGGGTTCTTTTTTGTCGTTTTTTACTCCGCTATTGTGCTAAAGCGAAAGACGTTTTTTGGACACACAAAAAGAGAGTGCTGCACGTTCGGCGCAGCACTCCTTCGAGACAGGCAGAGGCCCTCCTAGAATCCATTCTATTTTATGGGATACAGAAATGGATCTAAAGGATTTCATTGCGCAGGAATGACCATCTGGAGCGATCGTTTTATCACACTATTGCTATATTGTGATAAAGTAAAATGGTCATAAAATCCTTTAGATGCTGTTATTGTATCCTCCACCCGTCCATAAAGAGTCAATTCTTTTCAGATTGGCTAAAATCAAATGCTCTGGACAGTAAAAAAGAAGCTGCCACACTGAACCGTGCAGCAGCTTCTTTCTTTGCTTACAGTTTCACTTGACCCAGCAGTGCCTGTTCCCGGGCATCCACTTCGTTTTCGATTTCAGCCATCTTTTTCTGCAGGTCTTCCACGAACAGCCCATCCTTGATGCTGCCCAGGTTGATCTTTACATTCAGGAAGGCACCTCTTACAGAGGCTCTTGCATTCATGGCCGCTACGGCACCATCGGTAATGGCGTTCTGGTTTCCCTTGGTGATGACTTCTTCTGCCAGGGCAAATAGTTCATTGGCCTTCTGGCCTACTTTGAAGGGAACCAAGGCAGCGCCCTTGGTGGCCTCCTGGATGGCTGCACTCCGAGCCTTCTTGGCTTCATCCGTATCCTTGGGCAGCTTGAAGGCAGCCATGATTTTGTTAAAAGCATTGCTGTCCTCGTCGATGAGCGCCAGGAAATCATCTTTCAGAGCGCCGGCCTTGGCTGCCACTTCTTTCATGTCTTCTTCCACAGCCGCATATTTTTCTTTCCCCAAGGTCAGGTTGGCCACCATGGTGATCAGGGCTGCTGAAGAAGCAGCATTGAGCGCTGCAATGCTGCCACCCCCAGGAGCCGGTGAAGAAGAAGCGGTTTCATTGATGAAACCTTCTACAGTCAGTTTCCGTAATTCCATTGGATCCATTCCTCCCTGTCAGAACAGGCCGTAAATCTTGCCGTTGTTGTCGATGTCCATCTTCAGGGCAGCCGGTTTCTTGGGCAGGCCGGGCATAACCATGATGTTGCTGGTCTGGCAGACGATGAAGCCTGCTCCATTGGATACCCGTACATCCTGGACATTGATCTTGAAGCCTTTGGGAGCTCCCAAAAGAGCCGGGTTATCACTGAGGGAATACTGGGTCTTGGCCACACAGACCGGCAGCTTATCCAACCCCCAGTCTTCCAGCTGTTTGATCTGTTTCCTGGCATTGGGTGTAAAGGTCACGCCGTCACCGCCATAGATCTTGGTCACGATGGCCTTCAGTTTGTTGGGGATGGAATCGTTCACATCGTACAGTTCCACTTTCTGAGGTTTCTGTTCTTCCAGCATCCCCACCAGTTTGTGGGCCATATCGATGCCGCCTTCGCCGCCTTTTTCCCAGCATTCGTTCAAGCTGACTTCCACACCGTAGCTGGCGCATTTTTGGAGCAGCATATCGATTTCTGCCGGAGTATCGGAAGCGAACTTGTTGATGGCCACCAGTACCGGCAGGCCAAAGGTCCGCATGTTTTCAACCTGTTTGGCCAGGTTGGAGAAACCATCGCTGACAGCCTGGACATTTTCCTGGCTCAGATCTGCTTTGGCGACACCTCCATGCATCTTCAGGGCCCGGATGGTGGCAACCAGCACAACGGCATCCGGATACAGGCTGCCATAATGGCATTTGATGTCCATGAATTTTTCTGCGCCCAGATCAGCACCGAAGCCGGCTTCCGTAATAGCGATATCTCCCAGTTTCAGAGCCATCTTGGTGGCCAGCAGGGAGTTGCATCCATGGGCGATATTGGCAAAGGGCCCGCCATGGATGATGGCCGGCGTATGTTCCAGGGTCTGGACCAGATTCGGTTTGATGGCATCCTTCATCAGCATGGCCATAGCCCCTTCACAGCCCAGCTGATGGACATGGACTGGATTCCCATCCAGATCGCAGCCGATGACGATGCGGCCGAACCGTTCCTTCAGGTCTTCCAGGTCTTTGGCCAGGCACAAGATGGCCATGATTTCAGAAGCCACCGTAATGGTAAAGGCATCCTGACGGGGGAAGCCGCAGACTTTGCCCCCCAGGCCCACTACCACATTCCGCAGGGCACGGTCATTCATGTCCATGACCCGGCGCCAGGTGATCTGCCGGGCATCCAGCCGCAGTTCGTTGCCATGGTGGATATGGTTGTCGATCATCGCCGACAGCAGGTTGTTGGCAGCGGTGATTGCATGCATATCTCCCGTGAAATGCAGGTTGATATCGTCCATAGGAACTACTTGGGCATAACCGCCTCCAGCAGCGCCCCCTTTGATTCCGAACACAGGCCCCAAAGACGGTTCCCGCAGGGCGACCACAGCATTTTTCCCGATCCGGTTCAAAGCCTGTGCGAGACCGATGCTGGTGGTAGATTTCCCTTCTCCGGCAGGAGTGGGAGTGATGGCGGTCACCAGGACCAATTTCCCGTTGGGTTTCTTTTCCAGGCGTTTCAGCACATCCAGGGAAACTTTTGCTTTATAATGGCCATACTGTTCCAGTTCTTCCGGCAGGATCCCCATTTTATCCGCAATCTTGCTGATGGGTTCCATGACATTTTTTTGTGCAATCTCGATATCGCTCAGCATTGCTTTTCCTCCTCTGTGGGCAGTGCTTATTCTTCCAATTCCAGCAGGCGTTTTTCCAGGATTTCATCCATGTTGAAGTTTTCGATCTGCAGATAATATTCCGCAGCCATCAGCAGGGCTTTCATAGGAACCGTCCCGATGACTTCGCTGCCTACCACATTGACCCCATACCGGCGGGCTTCCATCTTGATCATTTCAAAAGCCTGGTAAACAGCGGATTTTTCATAATTGACCAGGTTCATGGAAACTTGTACCTGATTCCGTTCTTCCAGTTTGACTCCCATGGCTTTTACGTAATGGAGGCCGCCTCCGATGTTCCGCACTTTTTTGGCGATAGCGTCTGCCACAGCCTTGTCGCTGCAGTCCAGGTTTACGTTGAAAGCCACCAGCGGTACACGGGCCCCTACTGCGGAGCATCCGGATTTTTCATTCATGACAGCCGGGCCATAATCAGGTTTCCATTCCGGATCCTTGATTTTTTCAAAGAAGCCTTCATACTGTCCCTTCCGGACGGATGCCAGATTCCGGCGGGCTTCCTTGGTGCAGGCATCTTCATACAGATAGACAGGGATGCCCATATCCCCATAGGCTTTGCCCACTGCATTGGCAATGGCTACACATTCGTCCATGGTCACGCCCATGACCGGAGTGAAAGGAACCACGTCCACTGCACCGAACCGAGGATGTGCCCCATGGTGGGTCCGCATATCAATCAGCTGGATTGCCACTTTGGCCATATTGATGGCTGCTTCCGTAACAGCTTCAGGAGAGCCGATGATGGTCACTACAGAACGGTTGTGGTCCGCATCGCTGGAATAGTCCAGAATCTTCAGCCCTTTGATCTTGCGGGCTTCGTCAACGATCTTTTCAACCTTATCCTTATCCCGGCCTTCACTGAAATTCGGTACAAATTCAACTAACTTCTTTGCCATAATGGCACCTCCATCAATCTGTTCTAGTTTAGTAGCAGCTGAAAGGCATGTCGTTATGCCCTTAGTTGCTATTATAGTATGAATTCTTCGCCTAAAAAACGTCTGAAATCAATTTTTTCCGACTTTTTTATTTTTTGACACTTTCTGGACGTTCATTCCCTAGGATAGTTTTGAATTGATATCTTCCTATGGAGAGGTGGTCTTTATGAGTATACAGAAAATTTCCCGTTCTGCAGCATCCACGTCCCACTGGTCAGGGGGAACCACGACGGAATTCTATATCGATCCCCCGGACAAGAGCTATGCCAACAGGGATTTCGCCATTCGGATCAGTTCTGCCACAGTGGATCTGGCGGAATCCGATTTCACCCTGGTCCAGGGCTACAATAGAATCATCACGCCTCTCCAGGGTGGATTTACCCTGACATTTCCGGAAGATGGCAGCCGGCAGGTAACCCTGGCTCCCTTAGAAGAAGCTTTCTTTGACGGAAGCTGGCATACCCATTCGGTGGGGAAGGCCGTCGACTTCAACGTAATGTATCAAAAGGGGATGTCTGCTGTCTACAAACGGCTGAAAGGATCCCAGACTCTGCCGCCTTCCCAAGGCCATCGGTTTCTCTATGTTCCCCTGCTGCCGGAAGGACAGCTCAAGGGAGCCTCCATCGGAAACCTTCCCCTGGAACGGGACACCCTGTACGTCCTATCTCCAGATGAAGGCCCTGTCCCGGTCCAGCTGCCTGCCGGAGTGGAAGTGATTTTCGTAGAAGTAACGGATTGAAAAGGGGATGTGAAAAAATGATTCTTCATTTTTTCACATCCCCTTTGTTTACTTTTGATGTTCATGGATTACATCCAGGAAACTGGCGAAATCCATACTCCTTTTCTTGAGGAGCACATCCACCCGCAGTTTCAGCAGGGGGTGCTGACTCATTTCCCTGGCTTTCAGGAGAGCCAGGCGCATCTGGGGTGACCAGTTCTTGTCCGGCCAAGTATCCAGCACTCCTAAAGCCGTACTCCGACAGGAATCATAGATAGATGTCAGGGCTTTTTCCAGCAGGTCTTCCCCTTCTCCCGGATGATCCGTCAAAGCCTCCAGGAGGGGTTCTATGGCATGTTCCTCCTGCAGATATCCATCGGCATGCTCCCGAGCGAACTTCATGACCCGATTGAACCGCCGCTTGTCCTGGGTATCCAGAAGGAACTCGTAGAGCTCTGTCCGCATGGGTTCTTTCTTGAGAAGGTTCCATAATTCCTTATGGAGGTCCAGATCCAATGCATACGCCATATGGATCACCACCAGATTGGTCCGTCCATCTTCTTCTACCAGATTTTTTTTGATTTCTGGCAGCCAGTCAATAGAAAGGACCAAAGATTCCAACTCACTGATCAGGATATGGCACTGGTTCATCGTCAGATAGTCCCAGCATTCATCATCCACCATGGTTTGGAATCCTTCTGCCAGATTGGTCAGAGCCGCGGCCGCCATCAAATCCCGCTGGTATTCCTTCGCATGCTTCAGGAATTTTTGCATGACAGAAAACAGATCGATAACGGGAAGTTTGTCATCATCGGGGAGCTGCAGCTGCTGGAATCCCAGGAGGAATGCCAGATAATTCAAGAGGAGACGGCAAATCCCTTCGAACTGTGGCTGTTCCAGATGAGGTTCATCCAACAGTGCCGGGATATTGACCTTGGAAAAGATCAGTACAGAGACCGACGGATAGGTAATGGTCAGTTCACACCCATGGATCACCAGCCAAGCCTGCTCTTCCGGTGTCGGAAAATCGTAGCCCTGTATAGCACACAGTTTTCCCCAGCCGGACGTATGCCGAAGGATGTCCTCCATATCTTTTTGTTCCAACTGATGGGAAAGCTCCAGCGCATAGATGACAAAGCTGGTAAATTCTTCACACCGTGCCAAGAGCAGGAGATCCCGTTTCAGCTGCCAATTGATTACAAGATCCTGTTCATTCAGCATGTAAAGGCCGCAGATTACAATGGCCAGCTTCACAGTTTCCCGGCTGGAAGCCTCATAAAGCCACTCCCGGGCCAATTCCCACAAAGGCTGGGGGATGCGTTCTTCACTCAAGGCATCCACCAGGGATTCATAGTAAAGGATGCAGGGAGTGGAAGAAATCCCCATATAGAGCATGGTAGCATTTTCCGGAGTCGGGTCCTCTGCATAGGCTTCCAAGACCTGATAGATCTGAGGTCCTACCACATCAGCCGTTTCACCGGCCTGATCGCTGCTGGCCAGAAACGCATCGGCAGCTCCCGGTTCCATCAGCTCTCCATTCTCTTTCTCCACCACCGACCGGTCTTCCAGATTCTCTTTGGTAAAGAACCCGTCCGAATCCAGATTATTCTTGACATAATCGAATATGCTTTTTCCCTGCTTCCAAGGTTTTGTACGTATTTCCATATTTCTCATCCTGTTTCTAAAACTGATTGTGGATTCCATAGGGAGTCCATTATATCATAGAAAAGGGGCTGCTGCACACGCAACAGCCTCTTTTAAGTCTGGACTCCCGGCTTCAGGCTTCCGGCTCCTGACTTTGTTCCGCTTCTGCCGTCTCCGGTGCTTCCTCTTGCATAGTCCCATGGAGGATAGCCATGAATTCATCTCCGGTAATGGTCTCTTTCTTCAACAGGTACTGGGCCAGCTCATCCATCTTTTCCCGATGGGCTTCCAGGATTTCCCTGGCTTCCTTATGAGCTTTCTTCACCAAAGCAAAGACCGCCTCATCGATCCGGGCCGCTGTTTCCGGCGCACAGGACAGGGAAGTGTCCCCGCTCAAGTAAGCGTTGTTCACCGTTTCCAAAGCTACCATATCGAATTCATCCGTCATCCCGAACCGGGTGATCATGGCCCGGGCCAGCTTGGTGGCCTGTTCGATATCGTTGGAGGCGCCGCTGGTCACCAGATGGAACACCACTTCTTCCGCCGACCGTCCTCCGGTCAGGGTCACAATCTTGTTATACAATTCTTCCCGGCTCATGAGCACCTTTTCCTGGGTATCCACCTGCATGGTGTACCCCAGGGCTCCGGAAGTCCGAGGGATGATGGTGATCTTGTGGACAGGCGCAGAATCCTTCTGACTGGCTGCCACCAGGGCATGGCCGATTTCATGGTAGGCAATGACTTTTTTCTCTTCAGGGGAGATTACTGCCCCCTTTCTCTGGGCCCCGGCAATGACCACTTCCACGCTTTCTTCCAAGTCTTCCTGGATCACTTCTGTCCGGCCCATCCGGACCGCCCGCAAAGCAGCTTCATTGACGATATTGGCCAGTTCTGCCCCGGAAGCCCCACTAGTGGCAAGGGCAATGGTATGGAAGTCCACATGAGGATCGATCTTCACATCATGGGAATGGACTTTCAGGATGGCTTCCCGTCCCTGGAGATCCGGCAGCTCCACTGGTACCCGGCGGTCGAACCGCCCCGGCCGCAGGAGAGCCTTGTCCAGGACTTCCGGACGGTTGGTAGCTGCTAAGATGATTACGCCTTTACTGCCATCGAACCCATCCATTTCAGACAGCAGTTGGTTCAATGTCTGTTCTCGTTCATCGTTGCTGCCAAAAGAACCACTGTCACGCTTTTTGCCGATGGCATCGATTTCGTCGATGAACACGATGCAAGGAGCCTTTTCCTGGGCCTGCTTGAACAGATCCCGGACTCGGGCCGCTCCCATCCCTACGAACATTTCAATGAATTCGGAACCGGAGATAGAGAAGAAGGGTACCTTGGCTTCCCCAGCAACAGCCTTGGCCAACAGGGTCTTCCCAGTGCCGGGAGGGCCTACCAGCAGTACGCCTTTGGGCATCACTGCACCGATGGCCTTATATTTGGCTGGATTGTGGAGGTAGTTGACGATTTCCTGGAGAGCTTCCTTGGCTTCATCTTGGCCGGCCACATCTTTGAAGGTTTTGCCTGTCTGAGCAGCAATGTATACCTTGGCATTGCTCTTGCCGAAGCTCATCATGTTGCCCCCGCCCATTTTAGGTCCCAGATAGCGCATGATCAGCTGACCGATGACCATAAAGAGCAGGAAAGGCAGGATCCAGTTATTAAAGAAACTCATAATAGGGGATTCCTGCTTGGGAATGACCTGGGAGAATTCAACCTTGGCTTTGACCAGACGGCTGACGAGCTCCGGATCATCCACCCGCCCCGTAACGTAGATCTGTTCCTTACCATCCTGGTTGCAGAGAAGAGCGATCCGATCCTTGGTGATTTCCACCTTGGAGGCTTTCCCTTCGTCCACCATGTTCAAGAAGTTGGTATAGCTGACTTCATGGACCTTTGGCTGGAAAAACATAGGGCTGATGATTGTATTGATAACCAGGATCAGCAAAATGGCCGCGATGTAATACAAGCGGACTCGTTTCGACTGCTTGTCCGGATCTTTATTTTCCATAGTATCCATCCTTTCTGCGATGAAATTGTAACTGTTTAATTAACATTATAACATATATCAACAAAATGACATGAAGGATTTTAACACATTCTGTGAAAAAAGTATTGCCAACACAACAACCATAAGTTGAATGGCTCCGAACTCGTGCTCAAAAAAAATGCAAACCGCAGGTTTCCTCCTTTGGCCGCTGACATACACAAAAAAGGCCTGCATCTTTCGATGCAGGCCTTTTTCTTAACCGGCAGCTCCCTATCCTCCCGGACCGTTTCCAGTCGAGTACTTTCGGCGTATAAGGGCTTAACTGCTGTGTTCGGCATGGGAACAGGTGGAT
>SFHH01000077.1 GCA_004555735.1 Acidaminococcus fermentans | reverse complement strand
TGCCCATGACACCGGCGAATAATTCTTGAAAGACTTTGCTTGCGTTTGACATAGAATCACCTCGTTGTAAAATGTGCCAGGCAGCATACCAAAAAAGAGGACCGGACATTTTTACAATGCCAGGTCCTCATGATCCTTCCTACCCCTGTGCCATCCGCAGGAAGGGATTATCCAATTGGTATGGGTATTATAGCGTATTTTCGGGGGAAGTGCAAGGGGAAGAAGATGTGGTATAATAGAAACCGAATCTAGGAGGCTTTGCCTCTTTATACACAGGGGAGTGACAGGTATGGATTTCAAGGAAGTCATGGAAAATGCCAGGAAGTGTCTGGGAAAATGCAAGGGATGCCCGATCTGCAACGGGGTCGCCTGCCGGAACACCATTCCGGGGCCCGGCGCCAAGGGCGTAGGGGATACGGCCATCCGGAACTATGCCAAATGGCAGGAAGTCCGGGTGGTGATGGATACCCTCTGTGAGAAACGGCCGGTGGATACCTCCATTGAATTGTTCGGCCGCACCTTCAAATACCCAATCTTTGCCGGCCCAGTTGGGGCTGTGGCCATGCACTACAGTGACAAATACAATGATGTGACTTACAATGCAGAACTGGTGCCCGGCTGTGCCGAAGCCGGCATCGCGGCCTTCACCGGGGACGGAATGGATCCTATGGTGATGCAGGGAGCCACGGACGCCATCAAAGCCTGCGGCGGGGTGGGGGTCCCCACGGTGAAGCCCTGGAACGCCCAGATGATCGCGGAAAAGATGGACCTGGTGAAAAAATCCGGGGCCTTTGCCGTGGCCATGGACGTAGATGCGGCCGGGTTGCCCTTCCTGAAGAACTTCGTACCTCCTGCGGGGAGCAAATCTGTGGAAGAGATGAAGGCCATCATCAAAGATGCGGGCCTGCCCTTCATCATCAAAGGGATCATGAGCGTCAAGGGAGCGTTGAAGGCAAGGGAAGCCGGTGCGGCTGCTATCGTGGTGTCCAACCACGGGGGACGGGTGCTGGACCAGAGTCCGGCAACGGCGGAAGTGCTGGAAGAAATCGCCCAGGCGGTGGGCGGTACCCTGAAGATCCTCGTGGATGGAGGTATCCGCAGCGGGGTGGATGTGTTCAAGGCCCTGGCTATGGGCGCTGATGGAGTGCTCATCGCCCGGCCTTTCGTCAATGCGGTGTACGGCGGCGGCCGGGAAGGCGCCAAGCTGCTGGCGGACAAACTGGGAGCGGAACTGGCGGACACCATGGAAATGTGCGGTGCTGCTTCTCTGAAGGAAATCACTCCTGAAATGATTCGGAAATAAGGGAGACCATCTTGAACCAGATCAAACGCTTTTCCCCTTCCCAGCTGATCGCCCTGACTTTCGTGGGGCTGATCCTGGCCGGAACTTTGCTGCTGATGCTGCCTTTTGCCAGTGTGGACGGTTCGTCCCTGTCTTTTGTGGACGCTCTGTTCACCGCCACCTCCGCCTCCTGTGTCACGGGCCTTGTGGTGGTGGATACCGGGACGTATTTTTCTCTGTTCGGCCAGCTGGTGATCATCGCGCTCATCCAGCTGGGAGGCCTGGGCCTGGTGCTGTTTGCGACCCTTTTCTCCGTCATCATGCGGAAACGGATCGACCTCCAGTCCCGGCTGAACATCCAGGCTTCCCTCAACCAGAATGAACTGGATGGGGTGGTGCGGATGAGCCTGCGGATTGCCAAGTACACCGCGGTGATCGAGGGGCTGTTCGGCACCATCCTGGCCATCCGGTTCTATCCCCAGTACGGGCTCCGGGGCATTTATTACGGCTACTGGCACGGGGTCTCCGCCTTCTGCAACGCCGGGTTCGACCTGTTCGGCCATTACCAGAGCCTGACGGCCTTTGTAGGAGATCCGGTGGTGAATCTGAGCATCTGCCTCCTGATCATCCTGGGAGGGCTGGGGTTTGCGGTGATCCGGGATGTGATGGCCCATCGGGATTTTCGGCATCTGAAGCTCCACAGCAAGATCGTGCTGGTGAGTACGGCGGCACTGGTTGTGGGGGGGACAGCGGTCATCGCCCTGCTGGAAAGAGAGAATCCGGGTACCTTAGACAGCCTCAGCGCCGGAGATGCCTTTTGGGCCAGCTTCATGCAGGCGGTGAGCCCCCGTACTGCCGGGTTCAATACCATCGATATCAACAGCCTGCGGGTGCCCACCATGATTTTCGTCATCCTGCTCATGTTCATCGGTGCCTCTCCCGCATCCACTGGGGGCGGGATCAAGACTACCACCTTTTCCCTGCTGCTGCTGAATATCTGGCAGGTCATTCGGGGCAAAAGCGAATGTGAGATCTTCGGACGGCGGATTACGGACGAAACTATGTTCCAGGCTTTCGCCATTGCCAGCATGTCCCTGTTGTGGGTGGTGTTTGCTACCCTGATCCTTACCTGTCTGGAAGACACCAATTTCCTGGCGGCTGCTTTTGAAGTGGTCTCGGCCTATGCCACGGTGGGACTGTCCACCGGGCTGAGCCAGCATATCTGCACGGGCAGCAAGATCATCCTGATCCTGTCCATGTATGCGGGCCGGGTGGGGTTCATGACCTTTGCCCTGGCCCTGACAGCCCGGAAATCCACAGGCCATATCCATTATCCCAAGGAAAATATCATCATCGGTTAGGAGCTGTCAGTATATCATGAAAGACAAACGGCAATTTATCGTCTGGGGCCTGGGCCGGTTCGGCAGCAGTGTGGCGGAAACCCTCACTGCACTGGGCCACGAGGTCCTGGGCATCGACAACAATGAAGATGTGGTGGAAAACATGGCGGACAAGCTGACCCATGCGGTGGTCTGCGACGTGATCGACGAAAAGACCGTGAACAGCCTGGGCATCCGGAATTTCGACGTGGGGATCGTGGCCATCGGCAATCTGGAACCCAGTCTGCTAGCCACCATGCTGCTGAAGGAAGCCGGGCTGAAGACCATTGTGGCCAAGGCTTCCAATCCCATCCACGGGAAGATGCTGCAGAAGCTGGGGGCAACCAAGATCATCTATCCGGAACGGGATATGGGTCGCCGGGTGGGCCACAATCTGGCCTACACCAATATCCTGGATTTCGTAGAACTGTCCGACAACATCTGCCTCATGGAAGTGAACCTGAATAAAAGCATGGCCGGGAAAAGCCTGGCGGAACTGAATGTGCGGCGGAAATACCAGGTGAACGTGGTGGCGGTGAAGCATAAGGACGGCTCCACAGAAATGACCCTGGAACCCACCAAGCCCCTCCAGGAAGGGGATCTGCTGGTGGTCATCGGCAGCCGGAAAAGCGTGGAAGCCCTGGAGGACGGCATATGATCACAACCCTTACTTCCTTGAAAAATGACCTGGTGAAGCGGGCGGCTTCCCTGAAGATGAAAAAATACCGGCAGAAGGAAGGCTTGTTCCTGCTGGAAGGGAAACGGGCGGTGGAGGAAGCCCTGGCGTCCGGCTGGACGATCCGGAACCTCTTTTTCACCCGGCTGCCGGAAGGCTGGGAGCAGGAGGCGGAAACCAGTTCCTTCCCCTGGTATGAAGTGCCCCTGCCGGTGCTCCAGAAGATCACGGCCACGGAAGATCCCCAAAGTGTGGCGGCCTTGGTGGAAATCCGCCGGGAAGAACTGGCCGCTTATGCCCCGAGGCAGGGGCTGCTGCTGGTGCTGGACCAGATCCGGGACCCGGGGAACCTGGGGACCCTGATCCGTACCGCGGATGCTCTGGGAGCTGCCGGGGTGGTGCTGCTGGAAGATACGGCCGACCTGTACAATCCCAAAGTGGTCCGGTCCACCATGGGATCCCTGTTCCATTTGCCGGTGTTCACGGGCGTCAAGGCCGGAGAACTGGAAGACTGGTGCCGGCAGCATGGATACGCCCTGTGGGCCACGGCCCTGGAAGGGGCAGAAGACGTGACCAAGCTCCGGTGGCCGGAAAAGACGGCCCTGGTACTGGGCAGCGAGGCAGAAGGGGTGTCCCCGGAGATCCTCCAGGCAGCGGACCAGAAGGTGAAGATCCCCATGGCCGGCCAGGCTGAAAGCCTGAACGTGGCCGTGGCCGGGGGAATCGTGATGTTCCAGGCGGCACGGCACTGATTGTCGTCATACGTCGGACGTATGACGGAGCTGTTGCGTAAGCACAGCCCCTTTTCAGGTCTCGGGTCTCGAGTCGTGAGTCTCGGGCCGCTGGATAGAACCTGTCTTTCAGCCAGGTTCTTTTGAAAGTACAGAATCAGAGCCGTGCTGGATATAGGAACGGATATCTTATCGAGAACGGACCAGGTTTTACACGTTCAAAAATTTGCTTGCAAATTTCTCAACCGGCTCGAGACTCGAGACCGAGTCGCTATGCGGCTCATGAGACTAGGGGGTATTGCACAGAACGTGCAATACCCCCTTTTCCAGTTGACCTCTCTGTAGAAGAAGTGTATAATAAACAAGAATTTGATACCAACAGGCGATGACAGAGACAGTACGCCGCTGGGCTGGTGCAGCGATCCGGGGAAGGTGGGAGCCCGGGCAGGAGGCCTTGCGGAAGAAGATCACTCTGGAGCCGGTCATCGAAGCAGCAGTAGATGGTCCCGGGTTATGATCGTTATCTCATACAAAGTGGCAGCGCAGCTGTCATGAGGGTGGTACCACGGGTCCTTTGTCCCGTCCCTTTCGGGGGACGGGACTTATTTTTTTGGAGGTGTGAAGCAGTGAGCAAAAAAGATGACAAATATGCAGCGACCTTGAATCTTCCGGAAACGGAATTCCCCATGCGGGCAGGGTTGCCCAAACGGGAACCGGATTTCCTGGATTTCTGGTATAAAAACGATATCTATGGAGAAAAACAGAAACTCCATGCCGGCCATAAGAAGTTCGTCCTCCACGACGGGCCTCCCTATGCCAACGGCAAGATCCACATGGGCCATGCCCTGAACAAGGTCCTGAAGGACATCATCATCAAATACAAATACGCCCAGGGATATGATACCCCCTATGTCCCCGGCTGGGATACCCACGGCATGCCCATCGAACATGCCTGCCTGAAGGCTACTGGGGTGGACCGCCACAAGCTGTCCCCGGTGGAACTGCGGAAAATGTGCCGGGAATATGCCCTCCAGTGGATCGATACCCAGCGGAAAGACTTCAAACGGCTGGGCGTATTGGGTGACTGGGACCATCCCTATGTGACCCTGGATCCCCATTTCGAAGCGGAACAGATCCGGGTGTTCGGCACCATGGCCAACAAAGGCTACATCTACAAAGGCAAGAAGACCGTCTACTGGTGCCCCCACTGCGAAACGGCCCTGGCGGAAGCGGAAATCGAATACGCTGACCAGAAGACCCCGACCATTTTCGTGAAGATGCCCCTGGTGAAGGATAACGGGCTGACCCCGGAAGCCGCCAAAGGCAAGAAAGCCTATATGGTGATCTGGACCACCACCCCCTGGACCATCCCTGCCAACGTAGCGGTGGCCCTGAACCCGGACTTCGACTACGCCTGGGTGGAATACAACGGGGAAGTGCTGATCATGGCCGCCGACATGGTGGACAAAGTGGCCCAGGAATGCGGCGTAGAATTCGGGCCGGTGCTGGGGACCACCAAGGGCCGTGCCTTTGAATATGCGGAATGTGAACATCCCTTCCCGGAATACAACCACCGGAAATCCCTGGTGGTGCTGGCGGACTATGTGGACAAGGAAGCCGGTTCCGGCTGCGTCCATACGGCTCCCGGCCATGGGGACGTGGACTATCTCACCGGTCTGAAATACAAGCTGCCCATCCTGTGCCCGGTGGACCAGAAGGGCTGCTTCACGGAAGAAGCCGGGGAACTGTTCCAGGGCAAATTCGTCTTTGACAGCAACGGCCTGGTGATCAAACACCTGGCGGAACAGAATGCCATCCTGGGCAAAAAGACCATCCATCACCAGTACGCCCACTGCTGGCGCTGCAAGAACCCCATCATCTTCCGGGCTTCCGAGCAGTGGTTCGCTTCCGTGGACGGGTTCCGGGATGAAGCGTTGAAGGCCATTTCTGAAGATGTCCAGTGGATCCCCAGCTGGGGCGAATCCCGGATCCACAACATGGTGGCTGACCGCCATGACTGGTGCATTTCCCGGCAGAGAGTCTGGGGCGTGCCCATCCCCATCTTCTACTGCGAAGACTGCGGGGAACCCCTGATCAATGAAGCCACTGTGGAAAAGATTGCCGACATCTTCGACAAAGAGGGCAGCGATGCCTGGTGGAACCATACGGCGGAAGAACTGCTGCCGGAAGGGACCAAATGCCCCAAATGCGGCGGCACCCATTTCCGGAAGGAAAAGGATATCATGGATGTGTGGTTCGACAGCGGTTCCTCCCATATGGGGGTCTGCAAGCGCCGTCCGGAACTGAGCTGGCCCGCGGATATGTACCTGGAAGGCAGCGATCAGCACAGAGGCTGGTTCCAGAGCTCCCTCTTGACTTCCGTGGCCGTCACCGGCAAAGCTCCTTACCGGAGCGTGCTGACCCACGGCTACGTGCTGGATGGGGAAGGTCGGAAAATGTCCAAATCCCTGGGGAACGTGGTGGTGCCTCAGGAAGTCATCGACCAGTACGGCGCCGATATCGTCCGGCTCTGGGCGGCCTCTTCCGACTACAAGCAGGACGTGCGAATCTCCCCGGTGATCCTGAAGCAGCTGGCGGAAGCTTACCGGAAAGTCCGGAACACCATCCGGTACATCCTGGGGAATACCCACGACTTCGATTATGAAACGGAAAAGGTTCCCTTCGGGGAAATGGAAGAACTGGATCAATGGGCCCTGATGCGCTTCGAATCTCTGAAGAAGGCGGTCACCGAAGCCTATGAGACCTACGATTTCCATGTGCTGTTCCATGCCATCCACGATTTCTGCACGGTGGACATGAGCTCTTTCTACCTGGATATCATCAAAGACCGTCTGTACACCAGCCGGAAGGACAGCAAAGCCCGTCGGTCCGCCCAGACGGCCATGACCCAGATCCTCCGGGAACTGGTGGTGATGCTGATGCCTGTGCTGAGCTTCACCATGGAAGAAGTCTACCAATATATGAACAAACCGGCGGATGCGCCGGAAAGCGTCCAGATGCTGCCTTGGCCCCAGGCCCATCCGGAATACGTGAAGGAAGACCTGAAAGCCAAATGGGATGCCTTCATCGCCATCCGGGGCGAGATCACCAAGGTTCTGGAAGGGGCCCGGCGGGCTAAGACCATCGGCCATTCCCTGGATGCCAAGGTGGAACTGTATGCCACCGGGGATGCCCTGGCGGAACTGAAGGCTGTAGAAAAAGATCTGCCCACCCTTTTGATCGTATCCCAGGCGGAAGTCCACGAAGGACTCACCGAAGCCGGGGAAGCCACCGGCCGGGACGACCTGAAAGTGGTGGTGGAAGCCGCTGAAGGGGAGAAATGCGAACGGTGCTGGTGCTACAGCAAGACCGTAGGCCAGGATCCCAAGCATCCCACTCTCTGCGCAAAATGCTGCGAAGCGTTGGAGTGAGGAAGGTGTGTTGCCTGTGACGGGCAACACACCGGTCTCGGGTCTCGCGTCCTGAGTCTCGAGCCGAATGATAAAATTTGCTGACAAATTTTTTGAATGGGTAAAACCTGCTGTGCCGGCAATAAGATAATCGTTTCTGCAGCCAGGACGATACTGGTTCTGCACTTTCGGAAGAACTTGGCCACAGGACAGGTTCTGTCCAGAAGCCCGAGACTCGAGACCCGAGACCCCGTAAAAGGGATTGTCATCTTGACAATCCCTTTCCTTCCGATTACAATATACGTAACGGAGGTATAGTACCATGGAACATCTGAAGACAGTGCGGGATAAAGAATGTAAGGATTATCAGGATCTGATCACCCGGCTGAACCGGATCGAAGGCCAGGTGCGGGGAGTGAAAAAAATGCTGGAAGAGGACCGGTACTGTGTGGATATCCTGACCCAGGTCAGCGCCATCACCAACGGTCTCAATGCCTTCAATAAAAAGCTCCTGGCAAACCACATCAAATCCTGTGTGGTGAACGATATCCGGGCCGGAGATGATTCTGTAGTGGACGAGCTGTGCGAAACCCTGCAGAAACTGATGAAATGAAAAAATGGCCGATTGCCTGTGTAAACTGAAGGAGGAAAAAACAATGGAAAAAGAACTGAAAGTCAACGGAATGATGTGTGTCAACTGCCAGAAACATGTCCATGATGCCCTGGCCGCCATGGCCGGCGTTTCTGCTGTGGACGTAAACCTGGAAAAAGGTACCGCCAAAGTGACGGCGGACCGGGATATTCCCCAGGACGAATTCAAGAAGGTCATCGAAGACGCAGGGTACGAGCTGGCGTAAAAATGGTCAGGGGCAGCGAAGCTGCGGGTCGCGGGTCGCGACCGGGGATGTGGATTCTTTCACACCCCCTTTTTCTCTTGCGCCCGAAAACCACTCATGATATAATGACTCCTGTTAGATTCTCTTTTTGCAACTCTGCAAGTTTGCACACAGAAAGGATGATTTTACGTGAAAAAGCAAGTTATGGCACTGGTTATGGCATTGCTGGTGTGTGTGGGATACTCCGGCGCTCTGGTACCGGCTACGGCCTATGCGGCTGACACCATCGGTTATGTAGATTTAAATACGGTATTCTCCCACCATCCTGATTTTGCTTCTGCCCGGGCTGCCATGAGCCTGGAACAGCAGAAAGCTCAGAAGGAATTCCAAGAAAAGGCCCCCAGCCTGGATGATAATGGCAAACGGGCCCTGGACAATACCCTGACGGAACGGATCGCCAAGAGAGAACAGGATCTGTTCGATCCCATCCGGAAGAAGATCCTGGATACCGTCCACAAAGTAGCCAAGGAAAAGGGCATCAATACGGTGCTTAACGCCGGTGCCGTAGTTGACGGTGGCGTGGATATCACCAACGATGTACTGAAGGCTGTCGGAGCGAAATAAATCAGACACAAAAAGGGGCTGTGAAATAATAGCTCCATGAAAACGAAAGGGACTTTCGATTCTTGTGAATCGAAAGTCCTTTTTCGTGTTAGAATTTAACTGCTATGAA
>SFHH01000076.1 GCA_004555735.1 Acidaminococcus fermentans | reverse complement strand
ACCAGACCTATGCGGATGTCAGTGAACTGGAAAAGGATTTCGGATTCAAGCCCCGCACCACCATTGCGGAAGGGCTGGGGAAATTCGCCCAATGGTATCGGGAATATTATCATATTGAGTGATGAGTGACGAATCCACCACCAGCCTTGCGGCTGGTCCCCCGCCCTTGAAAAGGGCGGATATACAGGGGGCGCAGGCTGACTGCTACGCCGAAAGGAGAACCACATGACTAAATTCATTGCTGCTGCCATCCAGATGGATTCCCAGGATGACAAGATGGCCAACCTGGCTGCTGCGGAAGGCTATATCCGTGAGGCGGCTGACCGGGGGGCCCAACTGGTGGTCCTGCCGGAATCCATGAATTACATCGGACGGAACATGGCCCAGGAAGCGGAATCCATTCCGGGAGGTCCTACGTTCCAGCGCCTGTCCGGACTGGCCCGGGAACTAGGCCTTTGGCTGGAGGCCGGGAGTATCTATGAACACAATCCAGAAGATCCGGCCCGTCCCTTCAACACCACTTTCCTGATCCGGCCGGACGGCACCCTGGCTGCCAAATATGCTAAGATCCACCCCTTCGATGTGGTGCTGCCCAATGGGGTCACCAGCCGGGAAAGCGACAGGGTTTGCCCGGGCCATGATTTGACAGTGGCAGATACGGACCTGGGAAAACTAGGCCTTGGCATCTGTTACGATATCCGGTTCGGGGAGATGTTCCGGATCATGGCTCTGGAAGGAACGAAGATCTTCGCGGTGCCTGCCAATTTCACTGTGAATACAGGGAAGGACCACTGGGAAATCCTGGTCCGGGCCCGGGCCATCGAGAACGAATGCTATGTGATCGCTCCGGATCAAATGGGGAAGAAGCCCCGTTTCACCGCCTATGGAAACTCTATGATTGTGGATCCTTGGGGGACCGTGATTGCCAGAGCCTCAGAAAAAACGGGTGTGATCACCGCCGAAATCGACCTGGACTATGTGACCAAAGTCCGGCAGAGCACTTTTACTTTGGACAACCGTCGGCCGGATGTCTACGAATTGGAGAGAAAATGAAGAACGGGGGTGTTGCACGTTCTGTGCAACACCCCCGTTTTGCATATTGTTTTCCCGATCCCGTGCCAATTTCTGCTTTATTGTGTATAATGTATATAATTACTTTGTATTTTTCTCTGACGAGGATAGGAGGAGAATACGCGAAAGGGAGGACAAATGTCAATGTCACAAATACTCACCACCATGGACGACGTCCTGTATTATCCCATCCTGATCATTGTACTACTGGCAGCAGGGCTCTTCTTCACCGTCAGGACCCGCCTGATCCAGTTCCGCTGGTTCAGGGAGTGTATCCGCGTGGTCATGCAGAAACCCAGTAAGGAGGGGTCCGTCTCATCGTTCCAAGCGCTGATGGTTTCCACAGCATCCCGGGTGGGGACCGGGAATATCATCGGGATCTCCACCGCGCTGTGCCTGGGCGGTTTCGGTTCTGTGTTCTGGATGTGGGCCATTGCCATCATCGGGGGAGCAACGGCTTTCATCGAAAGCACCCTGGCTCAGGTCTACAAACGGCGGGATGCCCATGGAGACAGCTATGGCGGACCGGCTTACTACATCGAAAACGCACTGCACAATAAGCTGCTGGCAGGGGCTTTTGCTTTCTTCCTGATCATTACCTATGCTGGCGGGTTCAATGCACTGGCTTCTTACAATCTCCAGTCCACTTTCAGTGTGTACGGGTTCTATGAAAAGGGTGTCACATCCTGGATCATCGGCGGTATCCTGGCGGTGCTGGTCGGGTACTGCCTCATGGGCGGTGGCAAACGGATCCTGCGGATCACAGAAGTGCTGGTGCCCTTCATGGGAGTCCTGTACGTGCTGCTGTCCCTGGTGATCATCGTGATGCATATCGGGATGATTCCCTCCGTCCTGTCTGAGGTGCTGGCCGATGCCTTTGACTTCCAGAAGATCCTGGGGGGCATTAGCGGGTCCTGCATGATGTACGGTATCAAACGGGGTCTGTATTCCAACGAAGCCGGTGTCGGGTCCGCTCCCAATGCGGCGGCTGCGGCTGATGTTTCCCATCCGGCTCAGCAGGGGCTGGTGCAGATGCTGTCCGTGTTCATCGATACGGTGCTCTGCACGGCTACCGCCCTCATGTGCATGTTCTCCGGTGTGACGCCTACCAAGGCTATGGCAGGGGCTCCCTATGTGCAGGCTGCTACCCAGACGGATTTCGGAGCTTTCGGACCCATCATGATCACGGTGGCCATGGTGCTGTTCGCCTTCACCACCCTGATCGGGAACCTGTTCTATGTGGACAACTGCCTGGCTTATCTGAACGGGAAGAAGACTCCCAGCAAGGGCTTCATGAAGGGCTTCCGTCTGGTGGCGGTGCTGGTGATCTTTGTAGGGGCCGGCATGTCCATGGATAACGCCTGGGCTGTGGCGGATATCTGCATGGCTTTCATGTGCCTGATCAATATCCCTTCCATCCTGGCCCTGAACGGGACAGCCATTGCCGTGATGGATGACTACGGCCGGCAGCTGGATGCCGGAGTAGAGAAACCTGTGTTCAAGGCTTCCGATATCGGATTGGATGACGCCGATCTGGATTACTGGAAATAATCTTTTCGGCAAAACTCTCTCTGTTTCCTCACAGGGAGAGTTTTTCTTTTGCCCGGAAAGTCTGACTTTTGGTTGCTTATTTCCACCTTTTGTGCTATGCTATATGAGCGGTTTTTTAAGCAATTACAGACAGACTGTTAAGCATGATACGAGAGAATGGCTGACAGCATGTGAGGAGGATTTTTTTAAATGAGCGTTTCCGTAGAAAGAAAAGGTAATGAAGCAACCCTGAAAGTCACTTTGCCGGTAGAAGACGTAGCCAAGGCTTTTGAAAAAGCCGTTGCCAAAATCAATAAGCAGGTCACGATCCCTGGCTTCCGTAAGGGTAAAGCTCCCCGTCGTGTGCTGGAAATGCACGTAGGCAAAGATGCCATCAAAGAAGAAGCTTTTGAAATCGCTGCCAACAGTGAATATAGAGAGACCCTGAAAGAAAACAAATGGGTGCCCGTATCCGATCCTGAAATCAAGGATTCCAAGTTCGAAGAAGGCCAGCCCATGGAAATGACCCTGGTGGTCACCCTGCGTCCGGAACCGGAACTGGGCCAGTACAAGGACCTGGACGTGGTGAAGGAAGAAAAAGAAATCACCGACGCTGATGTGGATAAAGAAGTGGAAAACCTGCAAAAACGGGCTTCCAAGATGGTGGAAGCTCCGGAAGGCAAGGCTCTGGAAAAAGGCGATCTGGCCATCATCGACTTCGCGGGTACCGTTGACGGAGAAGCTTTCGAAGGCGGCGAAGGAAAAGGCTATCCTCTGGAAGTGGGCAGCGGCAGCTTCATCCCCGGCTTCGAAGATCAGCTGGTGGGCCTGAAGAAGGGTGATTCCACGGATGTGAACGTGACCTTCCCGGAAGACTATTTCTCCAAGGAACTGGCTGGCAAGGCAGCTGTTTTCAAGGTCAACGTCCAGGATGTGAAAGTGAAGGAAGTCCCCGAAGTCACTGATGAACTGATCGCTGCCAATAGCGACAGCAAGACTGTGGCTGAATTCCGGGAAAAGACCATGGACCGCCTGAAAAAGGCGGAAGCCCAGCGGGCACAGTCCGACTACGAAACCAACCTGATCAAAAAGGCTGTGGAAAACGCCAAATTCGAGGTGCCTGATGTGATGGTGACCCAGCGGGCCAACCAGATGATGGACGAACTGGCTATGAACCTCCAGGCCCATAAGATGAGCCTGCCCCTGTACCTGCAGTATCTGGGCAAAGATGTAAAGACCTACCGGGATGAACAGAAACCTGTAGCTCTGGAAAACATCAAGACCGATCTGGTGCTGGATGCCATTGCCCTGAAGGAAGAAATCAAAGTCAGCGAAGACGAAATCAAGGCTGAAATGGAACAGCTGGGTGCTATGCATGGGGCTACCCTGAAACAGGTCGAAAAGATCGTCAAGGAAAATGGGTCCCTGGCTGTACTGGTGAGCAACATTGCCCGCCGGAAAGCTGCCCGTCTGGTAATCGACAGCGCCAAGAATGCTCCTAAGGCTGAAGCTGCTGAAGAAGCCAAAGAAGAAAAATAAAACCGCAGGAGGTGGACGGCATGAGCTATGTGCCTATTGTGGTAGAACAGACTAGCAAGGGCGAACGGAGCTATGATATCTATTCCCGGCTGCTGAAGGACAGGATCATCTTCGTCACCGGAGAAATCGAAGATCATATGGCCAACCTGATCATTGCCCAGCTGCTGTTCTTGGAATCCGAGAATCCGGATAAGGATGTCCATCTCTACATCAACAGCCCGGGCGGCAGCGTCAGCGCCGGGCTGGCGATTTACGACACCATGCAGTATATCCGCCCAGATGTTTCTACCATCTGCGTAGGGATGGCAGCCTCCATGGCTTCCGTACTGCTGGCGGCCGGGACCAAGGGAAAGCGCTATGCTCTGCCCCATTCCAGAGTGATGATCCATCAGCCTCTGGGTGGAGCTCAAGGGCAGGCCACGGACATTGAGATCCATGCCCGTGAGATCCTGCGGATCCGGGAAGAGATGAACCAGATCCTGGCCCACCACACCGGTCAGACACCGGAACAGATCCGGCTGGATACGGAACGGGATCATTTCATGACGGCTGAGGAGGCCGAGAAGTACGGTCTGATCGACCAGGTGGTCCATCAGATCAAGACCCAGAAATAAGGGGTAAGAAAGACCATCTTGCCCTGGCTGTAAGGAGGGTTTCAGATGGGTTACGATGATAAGAATGGTCTGGAGGGACCGGACTATACCTGTTCTTTCTGCGGCAAAAAGCAGAGCCAGGTAAAGAAACTGATCGCCGGACATAACGTATTCATCTGTGATGAGTGCATTGCTCTGTGCAATGAGATGCTGGAGAAAGACCTGAAAGCTCCGGCGGAAGAAACCATCACGGATCTGCCCAAACCCAAGGAAATCAAGGCCATCTTGGACGAATATGTCATCGGACAGGAAGATGCCAAGAGGACCCTGGCTGTGGCAGTTTACAACCACTATAAACGGATCAACTATGAACAGGGGCACCACCAGGATGTGGAATTGCAGAAGTCCAATATCCTGATGCTGGGACCTACCGGCAGTGGCAAGACCCTTCTGGCCCAGACCCTGGCCAAGATCCTGAAAGTCCCCTTTGCCATTGCGGATGCCACCAGTCTCACAGAGGCCGGTTATGTGGGAGAAGATGTGGAAAACATCCTGCTCCGGCTGATCCAAAATGCCGATTACGACATTGAACGGGCGGAACGGGGGATTGTCTACATCGATGAAATCGATAAGATTTCCCGGAAATCCGAGAATCCTTCCATTACCCGGGATGTGTCGGGTGAAGGGGTCCAGCAGGCTCTGCTGAAGATCCTGGAAGGGACGGTGGCCAATGTGCCCCCTCAAGGAGGCCGGAAGCACCCCCATCAGGAATTGATCCAGATCGATACCACCAATATCCTCTTCATCTGTGGAGGGGCTTTTGCTGGGCTGGAGAACGTGATCAATGCCCGTACAGGGAAAAAGAGCATGGGGTTTGGGGCGGATATCCCTACCCAAGCGGAAAAGAAAAGCGAAAATCCCTTCCGCCATGTACTGCCGGAAGACTTCGTGAAGTATGGACTGATCCCTGAATTCGTAGGCCGGCTGCCGGTGGTGGTCACCTTGGACAATTTGGACGAAAAGGCGCTGATCCGGATCCTGACGGAACCGAAGAATGCCCTGACCAAGCAGTATGAACATCTCCTGGCCATGGACCATGTGGAGCTGGATTTCGAAGATGAGGCCCTGAAAGCCATCGCCCATGAAGCCCTGGAACGGAATGCCGGAGCCAGAGGGCTGCGGGCCATCATCGAAGGCATCATGAAGAATGTGATGTATGAAGTCCCCAGCCAGGATAATGTGGAAAAATGCATCGTGACAGCCGATGTGGTGACAAAGCACAAAGACCCCAAGCTGTTGCTGAAGCAGGAAAATAACGATACAAGAAAGAATGCTTAGAAAAAGGAAAAGGGGTGCTGGCATCCCTTTTCCCTTTTTCTCTATCCAATAAGGACGGTGAGAAAGATGTTGGAAGCAAATACCATGAGACTGCCCTTGCTGCCTTTGCGGGGAATCATTGTTTTCCCTGGAATGATCATCAACCTGGACGTGGGAAGGGACCGTTCTATCAAGGCAGTGGAAAGCGCCATGAATATGGGAAAGCGGATCCTGCTGGTGACCCAGCGATCCGCCGAAGAAAATGATCCGACGGCCAAGAGCCTGTACAATTTCGGGGTCATTGCAGAAATCAAACAGCTGCTGAAGCTTCCCAACGGAGCTATGCGGATCCTGGTAGAAGGATTGAGCCGGGTGGAAGTGATCTCTGTGGTGGACGCTGTGGGCATGAACCTGGAAGCCTATGTGGCGGAACGGGAAGACGTGAATGACCGCTCCAATGAAGTGGAAGCCCTGAAGCGGATGCTGGTGGAAACCTTCGAGCAATGGGTCCTGGCCAGCAAGAAAGTGAATACAGAAGTCCTGCTTACCTTCAAAGATCAGCCGGATGCAGGGAAGATCGCTGATATGATCGCCGGGTATCTGACCATCGACATCGCGGATAAGGAAAAACTCCTGGAAGCGGTGGATGTGAAGGAACGGCTGCATCTGCTCTATGGGGATCTGTGCAAGGAACTGGAAATCGTCAACCTGGAAAAAGACATTTCCCAACAGGTCCGGAAGCAGATCGAGCAGAATCAGCGGGAGTACTACCTGCGGGAACAGCTGAAAGCCATCAACAAGGAACTGGACGAAGGAGGAGAAAAAGGCTCCGAAGTCAAGGAATACCAGGAAAAGATGAAGAAGCTGAAGCTGCCCCAGGACGTCCAGGAAAAAATGGACAAGGAGCTGGACCGGCTGTATAAAATGCCTCCTATGATGGCAGAAAGCGCCGTGATCCGGAATTACCTGGATACGGTGCTGAGCCTGCCCTGGGGAAAGATGACCCAGGACAATTACGACCTGAAGAAAGCTGCTGCCGTATTGGATAAGGACCATTACGGCCTGAAGAAAGTGAAGGAACGGATCCTGGATTATCTGGCGGTACGGGCGCTCACCCACAGCAATCGGGGACCCATCATCTGCCTGGTAGGACCTCCCGGTGTGGGCAAGACCAGCCTGGCCCAGAGCATTGCCCGGGCCGTGAACCGGAAATTCACCCGGATCTCTTTGGGCGGCATCCGGGATGAAGCGGAGATCCGGGGCCATCGGCGGACCTATATCGGGGCCATGCCCGGACGTCTCATCAATGGGATGATCGACTGCGGCAGTGATAACCCGGTGTTCCTGCTGGATGAAGTGGATAAAATGGGGGCGGATTTCCGGGGTGACCCGGCCTCTGCCTTGCTGGAGGTGCTGGATCCGGAACAGAACAGCCATTTCAGCGACCATTACATCGAATTCCCCTACGATATGAGCAATGTATTCTGGATCGTCACGGCCAATACGGTGGAGACCATCCCTCCGGCTCTCTTGGACCGTCTGGAAGTCATAGAGCTTTCCAGCTATACCGATGAGGAAAAGCTGAAGATTGCCCAGCTCCATCTGCTGCCCAAGGAACGGAAGGCCAATGGACTGACTGGGAAACAGCTGAGCTTGGGAGCTGCTTCCATCCAGCATATCATCCGGGATTACACCCGGGAGGCCGGCGTGCGGAACTTGGAACGGAAAATCGCCACCGTATGCAGGAAGGCAGCACGGAAGATTGTGGAAGACGGAGTGGCCAAAGTCAGTGTGACTCCGGCTCATTTGAAGGAGTATCTGGGGCCGGCCATTTTCCTGGAGAGCGATATGCGGGCCAAATCAGAAGTAGGGGTCTGCACTGGTCTGGCATGGACCAGCGTGGGCGGTGAACTGCTGAAGATCGAAGTGGTGGTCTGCGAAGGCAAAGGCAAACTGGTCCTGACCGGCCAACTGGGAGATGTAATGAAAGAGAGTGCCCAGGCAGCCTTTACCTACATCCGCTCCCGGGCTAAGGAACTGGGTCTGGATCCGGACTTCAATGAAAAAGTGGATATCCATATCCATGTACCGGAAGGGGCTATTCCCAAGGATGGACCTTCTGCCGGCATCACCATGGCTACGGCTATGGAAAGCGCCCTGACCAAACGGAAGGTGAAGGCGGATCTGGCCATGACTGGGGAAATCACCATTACCGGCCATGTCCTGCCCATCGGAGGCCTGAAGGAAAAGGTACTGGCAGCCCACCGCTACCGGGTGAAGACCGTGCTGATCCCTCGGCAGAACCAGCAGGATCTGGAGGAAATCCCGGAAAAGGTCCGGAATGACATGACCTTCATCCCAGTGGACAGCATGGACCAGGTGACCAAGCTGGCCCTGGAGGCGTGAGATGGCAGGAAAAGAGTGGGACATCATCGGTGCTTCCTATGTGGCTTCAGCGGTAAAGGCCACCCAGTATCCCCAAGATACCATCGATGAAGTGGCTTTTATCGGACGGAGCAATGTGGGGAAGTCATCCCTGCTGAATTCCCTGGCGCGGCGGAAAGGCCTGGCCCGGGTCAGCAGTTCTCCGGGCAAGACCCAGACCATCAACTTCTATTCCTTCCAGGCTAAACGGCAGCAGGAGGAAAAAGTGGAACGGCATACCTACTATGCTGTGGATCTGCCCGGGTATGGCTTTGCCCGGACCAGCAAGGGCAACAAGGAACAGTGGTCCGCTTTTATCTGCAAGTACATGGAAAACTCCCAGTACCTGAAACTGGTCTGTGTGCTGATGGATATCCGCCATGCACCTATGGAAAGCGATATCGACTGTTATCAATGGCTGTTGAGCCTGGGGCTGCCCATCATGGTGATCCTGACCAAGAGCGATAAGCTGAGCAAGGGGGCAGTGGCCAGCCAGAAGGCACTGTATCAGAAGACCTTCGGTCTGCGGGAAGAGCAGATCATGACCTACAGTTCTACCAGCCACATCACAAGGAAAGAATTGATCAACCGGATCATGGAGCATCTGGGATGATGGTGGTGCTGTTGCCCAGGCAACAGCAGGCGTATGACGTATGATGAAG
>SFHH01000075.1 GCA_004555735.1 Acidaminococcus fermentans | reverse complement strand
AACTGATGGATCTCTTCCATCACCCCTCGGAGGGATTCTCCCGCATTCAGGAACACCCTGCCTTCCGGGGGAGGGGCGCCCTTCTCTTCCCGGGCTTCTTCTCCAGGGAGATACACCCCGCTCTCATCGATGATGGCCAGGGTTCCGTCGTCCCGGAGCAGCTGTTCCCGGGCCAGATAGGGAGCCAGGGAACTGGACAGTTTCCCCTCCTGCTTCAAGAACACGAAAAAGCTTCCCAGGGTATCCAGGAAATCCTTCACGGAAGCGTAGGAAACCTGGAAATCCACCACATTCCGGCCGCACCAGGAAACCAGATCCACAATGTCGTCTTCTGTCATCTCTTCCAAGGTCATTTCTGCGTTCTCGATATAGATGCACAGCATCACCAGCTGTCCCCACTGATGCTGCATGGCCGGGTCATCCACTCCGTGCCAGCCCAGATGGCGGAAGTACGCTTCCACATCTTCCTGGGGCAGCACCAATTCCCAGCCGGTATCATTACTGTAAAAACTTTCTATTGCATCATAGACATTCGGCATTGTTTGTCACCTTACTTCATTGTTTGCTATCAACAGGCCCTCAGCCCAAGATCCGGGAAGGACAGAAGTCCACTACCGGGCAGGCCCCGCAGTCCGGCTTCCGGGCCTTGCAGATTTTCCGGCCATGCCAGATGAACCAGTGATGGGCCTCTCCCCACTGGGACCGGGGAATCAGCTTCATCAGATCCTGTTCCACGGCCAGGGGATCATTCCCTTCGGAAAGCCCCAGCCGATGGGCCACCCGGAACACATGGGTATCTACGGCGATAGCCGGCTGGCCGAAAGCCACGCTCAGCATCACATCCGCCGTTTTCCGCCCCACTCCGGGCAGGCTCAGGAGGCTTTTCATGTCCTGGGGGACTTCCGAATGGAACTCCTCCACCAGCTTCCGGCACAGGCCCAGGATATTCCGGGCTTTGGAGCGGAACAGGCCGCAGTCCCGGATCTTTTCTTCCAGCTGTTCTTGGGTGAGAGCCCCCAGCTTTTCCGGCGTATCGAATTCCGGGAACAGCCGGGCCGTCACCTTGTTCACCCGTTCATCGGTGCACTGGGCCGAAAGGACCACCGCCACCAGCAGCTCAAAAGGAGACCCATAGTGGAGGGCCGTCCCCTGCCCCCGATAGGTTTCCTCCAGGCCCTTCAAGATGGCCTGCACCCGTTCTTTCTTCCGCATCAGTTGGTCAGGCTCCGTACCGGTGCCGGGATCCGTCCGCCCCGATGGATGAACACATCCGGTTTGAAAGAATTGACGGAGATGATGGGAGCATAGCCCAAGAGACCGCCGAATTCTACTTTGTCCCCTACCTTCTTGCCGGGCACAGGGATCAGCCGCACCGCGGTGGTCTTGTTGTTGATCATGCCCACAGCCGCTTCGTCGGCGATGACGGCGGAGATGGTTTCTGCGGTAGTATCTCCCGGGACGGCGATCATATCCAGCCCCACTGAGCACACGCAGGTCATGGCTTCCAGTTTCTCGATGGTCAGGGAGCCCTTTTCCACCGCCGCGATCATGCCGGCATCTTCCGATACAGGGATGAAAGCACCGCTCAGGCCGCCTACATAGCTGGAGGCCATCAGGCCGCCTTTTTTCACTGCATCGTTCAGCATGGCCAGGGCCGCCGTGGTGCCCGGGCAGCCACAGGATTCCAGGCCGATCTCTTCCAGGATATGGGCTACGGAATCCCCTACCGCCGGGGTGGGCGCCAGGGACAGGTCGATGATCCCGAACTGGGTATCCAGCCGTTTGGCCGCTTCCTGGGCGACCAGCTGGCCTACCCGGGTGATCTTGAAGGCTGTCTTCTTGATGGTCTCCGCCACCACGCCGATATCTTCTCCCCGGACCGTTTCCAGGGCGTGCTTCACCACGCCGGGGCCGGATACCCCTACATTGATGACGGTTTCCGGTTCCGTGACCCCATGGAAGGCTCCGGCCATGAAGGGGTTATCCTGGACCGGGTTGCAGAAGATCACCAGTTTGGCGCAGCCCAGGGCATCCTGGTCCGCGGTGAGACGGGCGGTTTCCTTCACCACCTGGCCCATTTCCCGGACGGCGTCCATATTGATGCCGGCCTTGGTGGAACCGATGGCCACAGAAGAGCATACGATGTCCGTAGTAGAAAGAGCCTCCGGGATGGAACTGATCAAGGTCCGATCCCCATGGGTGTACCCTTTTTCCACCAGGGCACTGAAGCCGCCGATGAAGTTCACCCCTACGGCTTTGGCCGCGTCATCCAAGGCTTTGGCCAGGGGCACGTAGCTGTCCGTCTGGCAGGCTTCTCCCACCAGAGAGATCGGGGTCACAGAGATCCGTTTGTGGATGATGGGCACCCCCAGTTCTGCTTCCAGCTGTTCGCCCACCTTCACCAGATTCCGGGCTTTGTCCGTGATCTTATCATAGATTTTCCGGGCACAGACCTTCACATCCGGATCCGCGCAGTCCCTGAGGCTGATGCCCATGGTGATGGTGCGCACATCCAAGTTATTCTGGGTGATCATCCGGGTGGTTTCCAGTACATCTTTGATTTCGTAGAACATGTACGGGCCTCCTTAAATCCGGTGCATGGCCGTAAAGATCTGTTCGCTCTGTACGCGGATTTCCACGCCCAGTTCCTTGCCCAGGGCCGTGGCCTTTTCTTTCAGGGCTTCCACAGATACAGCCGCATTGTCCAGGTCACCGATCAGGACCATGTTGAAGAATCCGTCATCGATGTTCTGGTTGATGTTCAGGATATTCACATTGTTTTCCGCCAGCAGCGTGCTTGCCTTGGCGATGATGCCCACTTTGTCCACACCTACGATGGTCATAACGATACGCATAGATAACATCCTTTCTGTTTCAGGGACTCCGGAATTGGTTTACTGCAGGAGTTTACATTTTATTATACGATAAAATCCCACTGCCTTCAATGTTACTGAAAGAATCCACAAGGATTTCACGATTTTCCGTCTCCGATGCACGGGATGTGTGTCCCCCTGAAAGGGAGAAAGGCCCCGCGTCAGCGGGTAGAGGGGGCCTTCCGTATCATATGAAACAAACATTCCCACCCATAACGAGAAAATTATTCGACTAAACCCCGTTCTTGTGATATGATAGGGATACAAAACCGTACTGTCTATTTTCAAGGAGGATGGATCATGCAGGAATATAAACCCGTTAAATCTGGGAAAGTCCGTGAAATCTACGATCTGGGCGACAGCCTGATCATGGTGGCGTCCGATCGGATCTCCGCCTTCGACCACATTCTGAAAAACACCATTACCGACAAAGGGGCCATCCTGACCCAGATGTCCAAATTCTGGTTCGACTATACCAAGGACATCATCCCCAACCACATGATCAGTGTGGATCCTGCGGATATGCCTGAATTCTTCCGGACGCCGGAATTTGCCGGCAAGAGCATGAAATGCCGGAAACTGGACATGATCCCGGTAGAATGCATCGTCCGGGGCTACATCACTGGCAGCGGCTGGGAATCCTATAAAGAAAACGGCACCGTCTGCGGTATCCAGATGCCCGAAGGGTTGAAAGAATGCCAGAAGCTGCCCGAACCCCTCTTCACCCCCAGCACCAAAGCCGAACTGGGCGACCATGATGAAAACATCACGGAAGACCAGTGCGTCACCTACCTGGAAAAGATCTATCCGGGCAAAGGGGCGGAATATACCAAGGCCATCAAGGACGCCACCATCGCCCTCTATAAAAAATGCGCCGATTATGCCTATGAAAGAGGCATCATCATCGCGGATACCAAATTCGAATTCGGCCTGAACGAAAAAGGCGAAGTGGTCCTGGGCGACGAAATGCTTACTCCGGACAGCTCCCGGTTCTGGCCCCTGGCAGGGTATGAAGCCGGCAAGAGCCAGCCGTCCTACGACAAACAGTTCGTCCGTGACTGGCTGAAAGCCAACCCGGACAGCGACTATCTGCTGCCCCAGGACGTGATCGACAAGACCATCGCCAAATACAAAGAAGCCTACGAAATGCTCACCGGAAAGAAGTTCGGGGAGTAAGCGAAAAAAGCTGCCGCCCAGTGCGGCAGCTTTTTTTATGATGAAAAAGACGTCAGACCGGCCTTTCAGGCCTTTCAGAAGCCAGAAGTCAGTTTGTTGGCATTAAAGCAGTACTGACCTACTGTTATGGCCGAACAGAGCTGACGTCTGACGTCTCAAGGACCCCTTGGGGGATCGTGTCTGACTTCTTATCAGTCCCGCTCTGCACTCTGCACTGCCCTGACAATCCACTCCTGCAATGCTCTGGCCGTTTCCGGGTCGAAAGGCTCCCCGGTCCGGTTGTTGTTGGAGATCACCCGGACGGCTCCGAAGGGGATCCCGAACCGGCCGGCCGTCTCCCCGGCAGCGGCGGTTTCCATTTCTTCGCACAGGGCACCGGTGGCCTGTTCCAGCTGCCGGATGGTGTCCGGACAGGCGTTCCACCGGTCTCCGGAAGCAATGCCCCCTACCAGGGCCCGGCCCCGGTGCCAGCGGATCCCTTCCCGGTCCAGCCACTCCAGGGCATCCTGATCGCACCAGTGCCAAAAAGGCTTTTCCCCGGTGAATCCGCTTTCTTTGCTTTCCCCTTCCAAAGCCTCCAGGTCCAGGGCATACTCCTGGCCATACCGGCTCTGGAACAAGGCATTGCTGTTGTACCACCGTTCTCCGATCACCAGATCGAAGGGCCGTACCCCTTCCGGATAACCCCCTGCCGTCCCCTGGTTCAGCACCAGGGCAGGCTGGAACATGGTACATCCCACGGCAGTGGCCGCTGCCGCCGCTGCCGTGCCGATGCCCGTCCGGCTCAGGATCACCGGCTGGTCCCCCAGTTTGCCTTCCCAGAAGGGAAAGGCACCATACTGGAAGCTGCGGCAGTCAGTCAGAGCCTCCCGGAGCACCGCCACTTCCAATTCCATGGCTCCTTGCAGTAAAACCGGCTTTTCCCCCAGGAGAAAAGCCGGTTCCTTTTTCTGTCCTGCCATATCCTTACTCCAGGGTCAGGGCAAACAGCGTATTCACCCGTACCGTCACTGTCAAGGCTTTGGGAGCCAGTTGGGTAGGAGTGGCTGCATCATTGGCCACCTCCAATTTTTCCATCCGAGCCATCAGGAGGGGCTGGGCTTCCACCACGGACGTGGTGGGGATGCTGGCCTGGCGCAGTACGCCCAGTCCCCGTCCGCCGGCATTGGCCACTGCCTGGGCCGTATATTTGGCATTTTCCACAGCCTGCCCCAGCAGCTGCCGTTTGATCAGGTTTTCATCCTGGAGCCCGAACCGCACATTGTCCATCCGGTTGGCACTTTCCAGACCCTTGTCGATCACCGTCCCCAGAGCATCCAGGTTCTTGACCTTCACGCTCCAGTCCGCGGTCACCTGATAGCCCACAAGTTTCTGTCCCCCGTTCTTCTGATAGGTATATCGAGGAGACACATTGTATCCTGTAGTGGCGATATCGTCCCGGGCAATGCCCTGGGCCACCATGGTACGCACGAATTTTTGGCTGGCCTGGGCCCCAGCTTCCCGGACTTCTTCCAGGGTCGCTCCCTGTTTCTCATAGGCAAAGTTCACCGTGGCCATGTCCGGGTCCACCGTACGGCTGGCTGTCCCAGTGATCTGGATGGTGTCCAAGGGCTGATCCGCCCAGGCCGGTGTGGCATGGAGGCTAAAAGCCAGTACAGCTGCTGCAAACAATGCTCCGATTTTTTTCATAGAATCACCCCATAAGAAATTTGTGAATACAGGTATTATAGCATACTTTGGACAGAACGGATAATGCAACAGTCATTTTTCCAGGCAAGTTCCCTGTCCCTCCTGGGCCTTCTGCCAGGCAGGACAATCCCCGCTGATAGCCCCATGGCATTCTCTCATGCTGCTGCGCTGGGTTTCCACGATATCCTGGGTCACATCCCCCAGGGTGATTCCCTTCAGATGGTCCATACACAGCCGGTCCAGATCCCGGTACAGGGCATCGAACACGGAGGACATGCCACTGCTGATGAAGCAGTTGTTCTCTTCGTTCCCGCTGCGCCACTTGGTATCCACGAAGACGGTTCCCATTCCTTGGGCGATCTCGTACAAGGTGACTTTTTCCAGCCCTTCACAAGGACAGTATCCTCCCACATGGCCTTCCCGGGTGGTGATGATGCCCATTTTCTTCAATTTTCCCATGATTTTCCGGACCCTTGCCGGATTGGTGCAGATGTTTTCCGCCAATTCTTCGCTGGAAGCCAGACACCCCCGATGGGACAAATAGACTAACGCATGGACAGCCACAATAAAATCACTTTTCATACTTGCTCGCAAAGCAGGCCGGTCTCTGCCAGCCTGCTTTTCCCCTTCCTTTTATTTTTCGTTGAGATATTCCTCGGCAAAATGGACGGCTACCGCTCCGTCGGCAGCAGCGGTGACGATCTGACGCACGGCCTTGGTCCGCACATCCCCTACGGCGAACACACCGGGTACGGAGGTTTTGGTGTCTTCCCCTGCCAGGATATAGCCGGCCTTGTCGGTGGCCACCTGTCCGGCCGCCAGGCTGCTTTCCGGCAGCTGTCCGATGGCTACGAACAGGCCATCCGCCGGCAGCACCCGTTTCTCTCCGGTCTTCACATCCGTCAGCTCCACCCCGGTCAGTTTCTTGTCTGCCTGGAGCCCGGAAACTACACTGTTCCAGATGATCTCCACCCCGGCGTCCTTCAGCCTCTGGAGATAAATGGGCGTAGCCCGCAGGGTATCCCGCCGGTGGACCAGATAGACCTTGCTGGCCAGTTTGGCCAGGTACAGGGCATCGCCCACAGCCGTATTGCCCCCGCCGTTGACCACCACCACTTTGTCTTTGTAGAAGTTGCCGTCACAGGTGGCGCAATAGGCCACGCCCCGGTTCACCAGAGCCTCCTCCTGGGGGATCCCCAGTTTCCGGGGATGGGCCCCCGTAGCCAAGATCACCGTCCGGCCCAGGAAGGTCCCTTCTGAAGTTTCCACCACTTTGGGGTCCGCTAAGAGATCCAGTTTGGTGACTTCCGCAAAGACCGTTTCCGCTCCGGCCTTCTCTGCACCTTCCTGCATCCGTTCTCCCAGTTCGAACCCATCTACCACGCCAGGGAAGCCAGGATAGTTTTCCACGTCGCTGGTGGTAGCCATCTGGCCTCCCGGGGACAGCTTTTCCAGCACTGCGGTAGAGAAACCGCTCCTGGCCCCGTAGAGAGCGGCGGTATAGCCAGCGGGGCCGCCGCCGATGATCAGGATGTCATAGACTTTGCTCATAATGCGCCTTTCTCCTGGAGCCAGGTCTTCACCGCTGCTTTGGAAGGCGGATTCACCAGCAGTTCGCTGCACAGGCCGTCTTTCACCAGCATCAGGCTGGGGATGGTCTCGATCTTGTACTGTTCTGCCAGTTCCCGTTCTTCATCGATGTTCACGCCGCCGAAAGACACCTTGTCGGCGATTTCCATAGCCAGCTGGCCCAGGGCCGGTTTCAGCCGTTTGCAGTACCCGCACCAAGGAGCGGAAAAGCCTACCACCATGGGTTTGCTGCTCTGGAGCACCTCTTTATCGAAATTGTCTTTGGTGATATGTAAGAATTCCATGAATACGACCTCCTTTAATCTATTGAAAACAGTGGATCTTTAATTACTGTAATTTTAGCAAATACAGTTAAAAAAGTCAAGAGGGGCTGTTGCTATGCAAACAGCCCCTCTTGACTTCCTTTACTTGTTCTCATGGGTCCCCAGCTGGATGGTCACGCAGGCAGCGATGAGGAGAGCGTAGATATAGTAGCAGTATTTCATCACTTCCAGAGGCGAGGTGCCTGCCAGCTGGGTGACGATCAGCATCCCTCCGTCATGGGGCATGACGCACAGGAAGCTGCAGGCGAAGATATCCACCAGGCTGGCCAGCCGTTTGGGAGCGATCTCGTATTTCTTCCCGATGACCTTAGCGATGGGACAGGTGACGATGATGGCGATGGTGTTGTTCACCATGGCGGCCGAAAGGATCCCGGAAAGGAGACCGATGCCGTATTCAGCTCCCTTCCGGCCATGGATCCAGCCGGTGATCTTGGCCACCAGCCATTCCACACCCCCGTAATACCGGACCAAGCCGATGATCCCAGAGACCAGGATGGCCACCATGCTGATGGAGAACATGTCCGCCATCCCATCTCCCAGCCCTTTGGACCAGGTGAATATATCCACCGTTCCCTGGGAAAGGCCGATGACTCCGGTCAAAAGGATGCCGCCGAACAGCACCAGGGCCACATTGATCCCCAGAAGGGCCAAGACCAGGACCACCACATAGGGCAGAACCTGCAAGATATTGTAATCCCCCACCTGGATGCCTCCTTGGACCTGGCCGCTGACCAGATAGAACAGCACCAGGCTCACCAGGGCTGCCGGCAGGGCAATGGCGAAGTTCATCCGGAACTTGTCCCGCATTTTCGATCCGCACCCTTCTGCCGCCGCAATGGTGGTATCAGAGATCATGGACAGGTTATCTCCGAAATAAGACCCGCAGATCACCGCGGCGCACACCGCTGCTGCGTTGAGGCCGGCCCCCTGGGCCACACCGATGGCCACTGGAGCCATGGCGGCGATGGTCCCCATGCTGGTGCCGATGGCCGTGGAGATGAAGCAGCAGAACAGGAACACCCCAGGGATCAGGAAAGAAGGCGGGATGAACTGAAGACAGAAATTTACCACGGAACTCTTGCCTCCGATGGCAGCAGCGGCTCCCTGGAAGCCTCCGGCCAGGAGGTAGATCAGCACGATCATCATGACCCCGGGATCCCCCATGCCGGTACAGTAAACCTTTAATTTTTCATCAATGGGACCTTTCCTCCAGAGATAAAACGCCACCAGTGTCCCGGCCAGGAGTGCCACGTGCCGGGGCAGGAAGCTGAAAGGTTTGGGGAACCCCAGGAGAGTGAAACAGAGACCGCAGCCAATATACAGTCCCAGGAAAACCAGAAGGGGCAGGAAGGCCAGCCCCCCCAGATTGCGGCTTTCATCGTTTTTCATGCTATCTTCCTTTCTAAAAAAGGGAGCTGTGAAGAAATGAGGATTCATTTCTTCACAGCTCCTTTTTTGTTGTCTCTTTTTACTCCTGGCAGTAAAAGGCAAGAGAAAAAGGGTATACTTC
>SFHH01000074.1 GCA_004555735.1 Acidaminococcus fermentans | reverse complement strand
AACTGCTGGAAGCCAATGGGCTGAAAGTCAAGGCTGTGGACTTGCGGGCCAAGGAACTGGACAAGCTCTACAACCATACGGTGAACTTCGTTTCCAAAGAAGAAGGCATCAAAGATACGGATATCGTCGTGAACGTAATGAACCTGACCCGGATCAAAGAAAGTCCGCTCTACAATGTGGGGTATTTCTCCAAGGAATACCTGCTGCAGGCAACCCGGCCCATTGAATTCATCAATGTGACCCGTGGGGATATCGCTCCGGAATCCGGTCTGCTGGAACTGTACAAGGAAGGGAAAATCCTGGGGATCGGCACCGATGTATTCACCGACGAAACGGCCTTCTCCGAAGCCCTGAACGGCAGAGGGGAATTCAATACGCCGGATTTGAAGGCTGCCAAGGAAATTCTGGACAAGGCTATGGACCGCAGCGAGAACTTCTATGTGCAGCCGCACCAGGGCTTCAACTCTGACCGAGCTGCTCTGGAAAAGGCCAAGGACGCCATCATCCACGTCTGCGAATGGTATAAGAATGGCGGCAAGAAGTTCGATGAACAGCTGCCTTATTACACCCTGAAATAATCACCGGGTACTTTCTAAAAGAAGGAGTCTGTAAAAGGCTCCCTACATACGAGAAATGAGGGATTGATATGTCAAAAGCAATTTGGCAAGTCTTCATTGATTTCGGCATCATGGCGATCCTCCTGCTGATCGGCCAGATCTGCCGTGCAAAGATTTCATTGTTCCAGAAAGCATTGATTCCTGCCTCCCTGATCGGCGGGGTCCTTGCCTTGATTTTCGGGCCCAGAGGCTACGGCTTCCTGCCCCTGTCTCCCCAATTCGGCGTTTATGCCGCTGTGCTGATCGTGGTCATCTTCGCTGCTACCCCTATCGGGGATACTCCCAGCAAGGATAAGGTCAACAGCAAGGTCATCGGGGGCATGTTCTTCAACCTGACCGGGATCGCCATCCTGCAATATGCGGTTGGTATGTTCCTGACCATCTATGTGATCCAGTTCATCTGGCCGGAAGTTACGGATCCCTTTGGCCTGATGATGGCTACTGGGTATTATGGTGGCCATGGTACGGCAGCGGCTGTAGGGCCTGTGCTGGAAAGCCTGGGCTATGCCAACATGACGGACCTGGGCTGGAAAGCCTGGGTTATGCCAATATGACGGACCTGGGGTATACCACCGCAACGGTAGGTATCGTAGGCGGTATCCTGCTGGGAATCGTGATCATCGGCTGGGGTACCAGAAAAGGGTATACCCACTATGTAACTGATCCCCAGGAGCTGCCTGTTGAACTGCGGACTGGTTTGGTTCCTCCTGAAAAACAGAAAGCTGCCGGCAGAGGCACCATTTCCGCCATCTGCCTGGACCCCATGGCCTTCCATGTAGGTCTGATCCTCCTGGCTTCCATGCTGGGGTATTACAGCTCTGCCTGGTTCAAGGTATTCACCAAAGCCACCATCAACTATGGTGTACCTATCCCGGCATTCTGCCTGTCCCTGATTTGGGGCTTGATCATCAACAAGTTCTTGAACAAATCCGGCGCCATTAAATATTGTGACCGGTATTCCATCAGCCGTATCCAGGGCATGAGCACTGACTTCCTGATGGTTTCCGGGATCGGTTCCCTGAAACTGAGCGTAGTATTGGACTTTGCAGGCCCTCTGCTGATTGTCTGCTTGGCCGGTTTTATTACCAACTGGCTGTGGTTCATCTATATCGGCGGGAAGAGCTCTTTCAGCGACTGGTTCGAACGGAACATGATGGTCTGGGGCCATGCTAGCGGCGTAGCTGCAACGGGCCTGCTGCTGCAGCGGATCGTTGACCCTGACCTGAAATCCAGAGGGATTGAAGACTCCGGTATCGCCGATATCTTCAACCGTCCGCTGATCATCGGCTATCAGGTCATTCCGCCCATCATCATGAACTTGTATCCGCAAAATGGCGGCGTCATCGTCACCTGGGCAACCTTCGGGATCGTGGCCATCATGTGGATCGTAGCCTATAAGTGTGGCTGGTGGGTTCCTTCCATGAAGCTGCAGAAATATGATCACAGCAAGGATGCTGCGTAATTGAATAAGTAAGTTGAAGGGGCTGTTGCATAGGCGACAGCCCCTTTTTTTATCCCCTCGATGCGGGCTGGAGACGCCAGGCAGCCAGGGCCAGGAACAGGGCCGGCAGCAGGATGGCTGTGTCTCCCCGGATCTGGGTGAGGACGTAACCCCAGGCGGAGCCCAGGCAGAATATGCCATTAATGAGGACATAGATCAGGGCTTTCCGGAGGGAAGCGGGCTGGTGGTCTTCCAGATAGGATCCGAAGGCTTCCACTGTCCGTTTCATGTTCCCCATGACCATGATGCTGGTGTATTCCCTGTCTCCCACCCGGTGGAAGGTCTCCATCTGGAGACCGCTGGCGCAGCCCATGAGGCAGAGGGAAAGCCGAGTCATCAGGGCCGAGGCAGGGAGCTGGCTGGTCAGGAGCAGGAGGAAACTTTCCAGCAGGAGGATGTATTTCTGGAAACGGACTTGGTCGGCCAGCCGTTTTTCCAGCTGCCGGGCGGCCAACAGGCCCAGCATATAGGAAAGAGCCGGCAGCAGGAAGGGGATGATCTGCCAGAGATGGCCAGAGGCCAGGACGTGGCCGGAATAGATGATGTTCCCGGTCTGGGCGAAGGCAAAGACACCGCCCCGGGCCAGGAAGCTGTAGGAAGCGGAAAAACCGCCGGCAGCCGTTACCAGGATCAACAGAGGCCAGGAATCTGTCAGGAGACCCAGGGCCAGGGTCCTTTTTTCAGTTTGCAGGTTTTGTACCGTGGAGCAGGTAGTCATAGGGCATCTCCTTTCTGTACGGAGAAAAAGTACAGGATTTTTTCTTGGACTTAGTATATAATGGAAAAAGCAATTTGTATAATATATTTTATTTGTTATGATATAGAAAAGATCTATTGGAGGAAAATGTGAACCTGATCCAGCTGCGTTATTTCCAAACGGTCTGTGCCTGCGGCAATATGACCCAGGCCGCGGAACTTCTGAAAGTCTCCCAGCCGTCCCTATCCAGTGCCATCCAGTCCCTGGAAAAAGAATTCGGAGTGGTCCTGTTCATCCGGCAGTACCGGGGCATGGAGCTGACGGCGGAAGGAGAACGGCTGCTGAAGATGTCCCGGTCCCTGACGGAAGATGCGGACAAGCTGACCCGGATCATGGGGGACTTGGGAGCCGGACGCCATACCCTGCGGTTGGGGGTCCCTCCCGTCCTGGGAGGATGGCTGCTGCCCCGCCTGTATGAAGATTTTTTCCAAGAGCATCCCGATCTCCAATTGGACATCCTGGAAGAACGGCGCAGCGTAGTCCAGCAGAAACTGGAACATGAACTGCTGGATATGGCTTTTGTGATCCATACCCAGCCCCTCAGCGGGAATTATAAGACCCTGTGTGCAGCCAAACTGGAATCGGGTGGGATCCTCAGCCGGCGGCACCCGCTGGCGGGAAAAGAAAAACTCCGGCTGGAAGAGCTGACGGGAGAAAAGATGGTCCTGATGCCGGAATTGTTCTTTCAGTCGGAACTTTTGGAGGAACGGTTTGCCAAGGCGGGGATCCAGCCTCAGATCTTGTTCCGGACTTCCCAGATCTATACCATGCTGCAGCTGGTGAAGAAACGGCAGGCTGTGGGATTTTTGTATCGGGAGATGGTCCAGGAAGATCCGGAACTGATCTTTGTGCCCTTCCAGGATCCCATGGAAATCCAGCTGAGCCTGATTTGGAAAGAACACCATTACCGTTCAGCCGGGATGGCAGAGCTCCTGGGCTTTTTCCGGGAAAAGGAGCGGCAGGGATGCTGTGCTGGAAAGCCCGGACGGGCTGGAGCCCTGACGGGAACCATGGTATAATATACAAGTTCAGTCTGTCAGTGAAAAATCATCGGGAAGGAATTTGGGTGGAAATCATGGAAAGCAGTCTGCCATTTATGCTGGCCAGCCCTTTGGCGGTCATCGGTCTTACGCTTTTTAGCTGTGTGGTTGTGAAACGGTTTGTATACTGGAAGGTGGGCATCATCCATTATCTCCTGGGGGTGGCCTTGCTGCTGTATTTCTTTGTCCGGGGGATGGTGAATGTATCCGGGGAACAGCCTTTGTTCGCCCACAGTTCCTGGGTGATCTTGCCCGTGGGACTGACCCTGGCCTTCCGGGGGCTCACCGAATGCCTCCGGTCCGAATTCCTGTTGACCCAGGACCGGAAACTGGTCAGCAAGTTCGAATGGACCAATCGGTGCTTCGGGTACTGCTGCTTCTTGGATTTGATGATCCTGTTTGTGTATGTGGGGTCGGTGTTCTTTTAAAAGATTAAGGGGTTGTTGCACGTGTGAAAATCATCCACGTGCAACAACCCCCTTTTCATTGATACCAAAAAATCTCTGCAATCTCCTTATGGTAGCGTTTGATCTCGGTGGACAGGATCCGGAGGAAATCCTGCATGTACCGGGGGACGAAGGGGCGTTTGGGAACAAAGAGATGGGTCTGGATCCGATGGTCGGCGTGGAGGATCCGGAGGGGGACCAGGGGGGCCGAGCCAGGGAAGGTCCGATTGCATTCTTGGATCACATGGTACATGAAGGAAGAAGAAAAAGTGGCTGCCAGACCCTTCTTGCAAAGCTCGAACTGGGTCCCATAATCACTGATGGATACGATCTGCTGGGCGTAGATATTTTGGCTTTTGAGGAAAGCGGTGTACAGGTGCTGGACGGTACTTTTCTGCCGGTTCCCCACCAGGGGTAGGGCCACGAACTGCCGGAAATCCAGGAAATCCCCGGGATGGAGATCCTGCCAGGGACCTGGACCCCGATAATGATTTTTCAGGAACTGGTTGGTGGCGGTGAGAATCAGGATCTCTTCTCCCACTGGAATCGGGGTCAAGAGAGGATCCGGAGGATAATCCACTCCCAGCAGCACATCTAATTTCTGGTTTAGCATCAGCTGGACCAGTTCCTCTGTATCCTGGAGGGTGATGATAATGTTCACTTTGGGATACATCCGATGGAACTGGGGCAGGATGTTGGGGAGCAGGATATGGGCTCGGGTGGCATTGAGACCCAGATGGATCTCCCCGATCTGTCCTTTTTCGATTTCCTGGATTTTCTGGGAGAGGTTCTTTTCCAGATTGGAGATCCGCAGCAGGGTCTTCCGCAGGGCAATGCCCGATTCTGTGATGGTCAGCCGGGGCGTGCGCTGGAACAGCTTGGTCCCCAGTTCCGTCTCCAGATGCTTGATATGTTCACTGAGGCACTGCTGGGTCACATGGGCCCGTTTGGCGGCCCGGGTGAAGTTCATTTCTTCTACGGCCAGCAGGAACATCTTCTGTGAGGTATCCATGGCTTCCTCCTTCAGGGTTCAGGAAAGATTTGCTTTCTCTATTTTATCACAAGGTAATCATTGTGAATATAGTGAAGATGTTTTGTTTTACATTGTGAGAAAAATGTGTTACTTTTATTATAAAAGTCAGAGAATAATGAAAATACTGCTAGAGAAAAGAGGTGGAATGACCATGCTGAGAAGAAGCCTGCGTATCCATCCGGAAGATTCCGTCATGTGCGTGCTGGAGGATGCCTATAAGGGAGATACCGTGGAAACTCCGGAGGGAGAGACCATTGTCCTTCTGGAAGATATCGAATTTGGCCATAAGGTGGCAGTCAAGGATTTGAAAAAAGGCGACTCCGTCATCAAATACGGAGAAGAAATCGGATATATGCTCAGTGATGCACCCAAAGGGACCTGGATCCATATGCACAATATGGGATGTGACCGTGGGAAGATCTGACGGACGATAGGGGGTAAGATACATGGAACGTACATTTATGGGATACCAAAGGGCGGACGGCTCGGTGGGGACCCGGAACTATCTGGTGATCCTGCCTTCCGTGTTCTGTGCCAATTCCACGGTGCAGAAGATTGCTGCCCAGATTCCGGGAGCCGTCCCCATGACCCACTGTGTGGGCTGTGCTCAGGTGGGACTGGATCTGGAACTGACGGCTAGGACATTGAAAGCCATGGGATGCCATCCCAATGCAGGGGCAGTAATCGTGGTAGGTCTGGGCTGTGAGCGGTTCGACCCAGAAGAATTGTACCAGGCTGTCAAAGCCACCGGGAAACCCGTGGCGAAATTCGTGATCCAGGAAGAGGGGGGACCGACGAAAATCGTAGAAAAAGCTGTGGCCACAGGAAAGAAATTTGCAGAGATCTTGGCTCAGCAGCAGCGGGTGCCCTGCCCCCTCAGTGCCCTGATGGTGGGGACGAAATGCGGAGGGACCGATGCCACCAGCGGTTTGGCTTCCAACCCGGCGGTAGGGAATATGGTGGACCGGCTGGTAGATGCAGGTGGCAGTGCTATCCTCAGTGAGCTGAATGAACTGCTGGGAACAGAAAAGTTCTTGGCCAAACGGGCAGTGAATGCTCAGGTGGCACAAAAAATCTACGATGCGGTTTATGAAATCGAAGATGTACTCCGGGGTGGGTTGGACTTCAGCCTGCCGGAAAACCGGAACCACCTGATCAGCCGGGGCAATTTTGCCGGAGGGGTCAGCAGCGTAGTGGAAAAGGCACTGGGAGGCGTCCACAAAGGCGGGACCCATCCTATCCAGGATGTACTGCCCTATGCCATTCCGCCCCAGAAAGGGCAGCACGGGCTGTTCCTGATGGATTACGAAAGCCAGGACGGGGAAGTAGTCACCGGGGAAATCGGATGCGGCAGTCAGCTGATCGCCTTCACCACAGGACGGGGCCATGCTACGGGGCATCCTTTGGTGCCGGTGCTGAAAGTGACGGGGAATTACAAAACTTATGCTGCCATGATGGAATGCTTCGATTTCGATGCCTCTCCCATCATCAGCCAGGGAGCCAGTATCGAAGAAGAAGGGGAGAGACTGCTGGATCTGGTGATCCGGGTGGCCAGCGGAGAACAGACGGCAGCGGAAAAGCTGGGAGGTACGGAACTGTTCTGTGTGGCCCGGCGCCATGGATACCACAAAAAGGACCCGGCGGAGCTGCGGAAACACGAAAAAGAAGTGGGTAACTGCTGACATCATATAAAGAGACAGGAGAGAGACGAATGGGACGGTATGATAAGATTACGGATGCGTATTATCAGGGGCTGATGGCTTCAGTGGGGTATCGGAGAAAAGATATCGACAAACCCCTGATCGGCATCGTGAATTCCTGGAATGATGTGAATCCGGGCCACAAACCCTTCAAGGAATTAGCCCAATATGTGAAAGAAGGGATTTGGGCAGCAGGGGGAACGCCGGCCGAATTCGGAGTGCCGGCTCCCTGTGACGGGATGTCCCAGATGCTGGGGATGCAGTATGTTCTGCCCCAGCGGGATATGATCGCGGCTTCAGCAGAAGCCATGGCACGGGCCCATCATTTCGACGGGATGGTGTTCCTGTGTTCCTGTGATAAGATCGTCCCCGGTATGCTGATGTGCGCTGGGGCTCTGGATATCCCAGCATTGGTCCTCACCGCAGGGTCCATGGTGCCTTATCAGATCCCGGGACGGGATCATCCCATGGCTACCAGCGACCTGAAGGAATCCATAGGGGAAGTGAAGGCCGGTCGGATCACCCAGGAGCAGTTCCGGGATTATGAAGACCATGTGTGCTATTCCTGTGGCACCTGTTCCATGTACGGGACTGCCAATACCATGGGGGTCTTTGCTGAAGTACTGGGCCTCTGCCCTCCAGATTCTACCGCTATGCTCTATTGTGCCTCTGATAAAGTGAAACAAGCAAGGAATGTAGGAGAAAAAATCGTCGAATTGGTAAAGAAACAGGTAAATGCCCGGACCTTTATGACCCGGGAATCCTTGGAGAATGGAATCCGCCACGTGTCTGCCACCGGAGGGTCTACCAACTTTGTCATGCACGTGATGGCCATTGCCAAGTGTGCGGGAGTTTCCCTGACTCTGGATGAATTCGATGCCATCCAGGAAAGCGTGCCGGTGGTAGCCAAGATGAAACCGTCCAGCAAATACAACTTGTGGGATTATTACCTGGCCGGAGGCGTACGGGCTTCCCTTAACGAAATCCGCAGCCAGCTCCATCTGGATGTGCCCATGGCCTTTGGCGGGACCATGCGGCAGCTCCTGGACAGCTTCCAGGGACCGGTGGACCGGGACGTGATCCATACGGCGGAAGATCCTTTGTATCCGGACGGCTGCTTTACCATCCTCCACGGGAATCTGGCTCCCCGGGGGGCCGTGGTGAAGAAGAGCGGTGTGGATCCAGAGATGTTCCATCACAGAGGGCCGGCCGTGGTCTTTGAAAGCGAAGAAGAACTGATGCAGTCCTTCATGGCCGATAAAATCAAACCGGGCTGCGTGCTGGTCATCCGGTATGAAGGGCCCAAAGGGGGACCGGGCATGCGGGAGATGTCCATCCCAGCTGCCACTTTGGTGGGGATGGGCCTCCATAAATCCGTGGCCATGATTACTGACGGACGGTTTTCCGGAGCCTCCCGGGGTCCCTGCGTAGGCCACATCTGTCCGGAAGCCTATGAGGGCGGTCCCATTGCTGCGGTGCGGGACGGGGATATGATCACCATCGATCTGGACAAGAAAATTCTGGAATTGGAAGTGCCGGAAGAAGAAATCGCCCGGCGCCTGAAAGAGGCCAAAGCCCCGGACCACAAGGCTCCCGGTATGCTGGCAGCCTACCAGGAATGTGTCCATGGGGCGGATGAAGGGGCTCTGTGGCTGTATGATCGGAAGAAATGATAAACCCCGGATAGTCCGCGGGCTGGTTATTGCTCCAGAAAGAACAAACAACTGAAAATGGAATAAGGCTGTGAAAGAAGCTCCCTTTCTTCGAATCGGAATCTTTGCACAGCCTTATTTAGTTTTCTATACGTCTACTTTTATTTTAAAAGCCGATAGACTAGCTTGGGACGGCCTCCTGTATGATAATCGATGGTTGTCTTTAATTTCTGTTGGTCTACTAGATAATTTAGGTATCGTTGGGTGGTGACAATGGACAGCCCGGTACCCACTGCTACTGCTTTACAAGTAAAATTTTCTAGAGAAGCGATAAAATCTAGGACTTTTTTCAGGGTTTGGGCTTGCAGGCCTTTGGGGAAAGATTGAGATTTATCCAAAGGTTCCACTGCGGCGATAGCATCGATGGTTCCCTGGTCCAGTGTGGTTTTGGATGTCATTAAATCATGTTTATGGAAGAAATGCTGGATTGCCTGTTGGAACCTGTCAAAATCGAATGGCTTGACCAGATAATCCATAACCCCCAATCGCATGGCCAGCTGGATTTCGTCACGGTTCCTGGCTGCGGTGACCATGATTACGTCCGTTTCGATTTTTTCCTGACGGATCTGCTGGAGCAGTTCCAATCCATTGAGGACTGGCAGATATACATCCAGGATGACCAGATCCACCGGCTTTTTGAGAAGGTAGTCCAAAGCACTTTGCCCGTCTTTGAAGGCTCCAACGATCTTCAGCTTAGAAGAAGATTTCAGCAGATACTGTTTGTTGAGAGCTGCTACCATGGGATCATCTTCTACGATGATGGTGCGGATCATGTGTGAGGACTCCTTTCTTTGGCTTCATTTTTTATGGAAACGGTAAATATGGTTCCATTGTTTTCTTCGGTTGTGACCTGGATATCGCCATGATAGGATTCTACCAGATCTTTGACGAGGAACAATCCAGTACCCCTGAATTGGCCTTTCGTAGAAAAGCTTTTTTCAAAAATGTGGGGAAGGACTTTTTCTGGGATACCCTGCCCGGAATCACTGATGGTCAGGAAAAAGCCTTCTTCCGTGTAAAAAATCCCCAGATTGATTTCACGGACTTTTGCTTTGGAAAGGTTGATGCTTTCCATAGCATTTTCCAGAAGATTCCCTAAAATCGTGGCTATGGTATTTTCAGGCAGGAAGGCTTTTGTTTCATCCACAACGCTGTTTTGATCGATGTCGAAGGCGATGTTCAGTTCGTTGGCACGGCACATCTTGCCAATCAGAAGGGCAGATATGGTGGGGAGCTTGATGGTATTCATGATCATGCCGATCTTGCCCTTCTGGAGAGTGGTGATATGCATGATATAGTCCACCGCTTTTTCTCGGTTGCCGGTCTGGATCAAGCCCAATATCACATGGAGTTTGTTGGTGAATTCATGGGCATAGGCTCGCATGGCATCTACCATATGATTGACTCCGGTCAGCTGCTCGGAGAGTTTGATGACTTCTGTGTGGTTGCGGAAAATGGATACGGCACCGATCAAATTCCCCTTTTCAAAAACGGGGATGCGGCTGGTAATCAGGTGGATTTTGTTCAGCTCCAGATTTACGTTATATTCTGCTTGCTGGGTCTTTAAAGTTCTGGGGAGTAGG
>SFHH01000073.1 GCA_004555735.1 Acidaminococcus fermentans | reverse complement strand
GTTTTTCATAGCAGTTAAATTCTAACACGAAAAAGGACTTTCGATTCACAAGAATCGAAAGTCCCTTTCGTTTTCATGGAGCTATTATTTCACAGCCCCATTTTTTTCTTACATTTTTCCTTATTTAATGAACCGGACGTTGGGGATGATTTCCTCGTATACTTCTTCGGCCCGTTTCTTGTAGGTCTTCTTGTTTTCTTCGAACAGGTTGCCGCCTTTGGTGTCCACGGCCACGATCAGGGGCCCCAGTTCTTCCACTTCGCTGGTCCACAGGGTTTCCGGCATCCCCAGATCCTTCCACTGAGCATCGATGATCTTCTTGAAATGCACCGCGGAAACCACGGCACAGCCGGCAGGGAACACGCAGAAGATGGTCTTGTATTTCTGGCAGGCATCCATGGTGTCCTGGCCCATGCCCCCCTTGCCCACGATCAGCTTCACGCCGGTCTGGGGAATGAAATCCTTTTCGAATTTTTCCATCCGCATGGAGGTGGTAGGTCCGATGGAGACCATTTCATAGGCGTTTTCCTGGCCTTCGATGGGACGGACGATGGGGCCTGCATGGAAGATAGCGCCCCCTTCCAGGTCCACCGGCAGCTTCCGGCCTTCTTCGATGAGACGGCGGTGAGCCACGTCCCGGCAGGTGGTGATCTTGCCGGTCAGATAGACGATATCCCCGATTTTCAGGTTCTCGATGTCTTCGGATTTAATGGGTGTATGCAGCACAACTTTGTTAGCCATTATAATTCAGCCCCCTTATGAGAAGTGATGGTGTAATGCAGGTCTTTGTCGAAAATGATGTGGCCCCGGCGGTGGTTCCAGCAGCCGATGTTCACAGCCACCCCGATGGCGGACGGATGACGGGCGGTGTTCTCGATGTGGACGCCCAGGACGGAAGCACTGCCGGTCATGCCCTGGGGCCCCAGACCGATCTTGTTGATGCCTTCTTCCAGGAGTTTTTCCATTTCCGCAGCCCGGGGATTGGGATTGTGGGTCCCCAGGGGACGCATCAGAGCTTTTTTGGAGAGTACGGCGGCGGTTTCCACGGAGGTGGCCACCCCTACCCCCACCAGGAAGGGCGGGCAGGCGTTGGGTCCATAGGTGTACATCCGTTCCAGGACGAATTTGGTGACCCCTTCATACCCTTCCCCGGGCATCAGCACCATGGCATGGCCCGGCAGGGTGCAGCCGCCCCCGGCCATATAGGTGTCGATTTCGCAGGTATCGGAATCCGGTACGATTTCCCAGAACACGGTGGGAGTGCCTTTCCCCACGTTCTTGCCGGTGTTGTATTCATCGAAGGTTTCCACGCTGTTGTGGCGCAGGGGAGTGGCGAAGGTGGCCTGGACGGTGGCTTCCTTCAGCAGCCCTTCCAGTTCCCCGATCAGGGGGAAGTTGGTGCCGCATTTCACGAAATACTGGAGCACCCCGGTATCCTGGCAGGAAGGACGGTTCAGTTCCTTGGCCAGCTTCTGGTTTTTGGCATAGGTTTCATACAGCAGCTTGGCAATGGGCACGGTTTCCTTTTCGGCCAGTTCCTTCAGTTTGGCGGCCACGTCATCGGGCAGCACCTTGGCGGTGTATCCCACGAACTTGGCCATGATGTCGGTCATTTGTTTCACTTGGGCTTCTTTGGACATTTTCATTTCCTCCTTATACTTGAACACACAGGAATTTTTTATGTACAGGTTCCGGTTCCATCAGGGATAGAAAGGGAACAGGATGGGCAGCAGGATGAGAGAGACGATGTAGCCGATGATCACCATGGGAATGCCGGCCTTCACGTAATCGTTGAAGGTGTATCCCCCGGGGGCGAACACCATCATGTTGGCAGGCATGCCAATGGGGGTGGCAAAAGCCAGGGAAGCGCCGATGACCGTGGCTACGATCACCGCCTTGGGGTCCGCCCCCATGGCTTCGGAAATATTCACGGAAATGGGGATCAGCAGGGCCGCCGTACCGAAGTTGCTCATGAAGTTGGTCATGACGCAGCTGAGCAGCAGAATCACCGCCAAAAGCAGCAGCGGGGAAGCGTTGGATCCCAGGAGACCGATCACCCCGTCGGCCACCGCCTTGCCGGCGCCGGTTTTGGCCAGAGCCTTGGCCAGGGCCAGGGTGCCACCGTACACGAACAGGGTCTGGAGGTCGATGGACTGGTACGCCTGTTTTTCACTGATGACACCCAGGGTGACCAGCACAAGGGCACCGATGCAGCCGGACAGGTAGAATTTGATGCCGATCTGTTTTTCAAAGATCATGGCGATGATGGTGAGCACCATGACGATCAGGGAAACTTTCTGTTTCCAGGCGGGGACCTGGGAGAAATCCGGTGCCTTGTCGTAGATGCTTTCCCCGGTCTTCCCCTGCCGTTCCGGCAGGAACCGGTAACCTACCGTGGCGAAGAAGGCAGTGCCGATCAGCAGGATGGGAAAGCCCACGAAACCGTATTCAAAGAAGCTGAGGTCCTGGCCGATGGCTTCCAGGGCGCTTTTCCCCAGCAGGTTCCCGGGAGCCCCGATGATGGACAGGTTCCCGCCCATGGCGGCGGCGAAGATCAGGGGCAACAGGAGCCGGGACCGGGCAAAGCCGGATTTGGAAGCGATGCCGATGACCACCGGGATCAGGATGGCGGCAGTGCCCGTGTTGGACAGGATGCCGCTCATGATGCCGGTGACCAGCATCACTGCCACAATCAGCTGCCGTTCGGAGCTGGCGAACCGGGTAACGATGCCCCCCACCTTGTTGGCCATGCCCGTTTCAAAAAAGGCACCGCCGATGATGAACATGGCCACGAACAGGATCAGGTTGTTGTCCACAAAGCCGGCAAAGGCATCCTTGGGACTCAGCACGCCGGTGAGCACCAGCACCATCAGGGCCAGCATGGACGTGACGGCCAGGGGAAGTTTTTCGGTGACGAACAGGATAATGACACAGACCAGAAGGGTCAGAGTAATGGCAATGGGTGACATTATGGATTTCTCCTCCTTTGTTTTCATCAATCCCGCGCGCTTTTGGATTAATCTTTAATATTTGATAATGTATCCATTTGTTGGTTATACTATACCCCCATCGACAGAAAGAGTCAATGGGATTTATGAATTATCTGATTTTTGACTACAAATTGGATTGTTTATCATAAATACAAAGTGGCTGTTGCTTCGGCAACAGCCACTTTTGGGGTCTCGGGTCTCTGGTCTCGAGTCTCGAGCCGTTGGAAAGGACCCGTCCTGCGGCCAGGTCCTTTTGAAAATACAGAACCAGAGTCGTGCTGGATATCGAAGTAAATATCTTATCGTTAGCAGATCAGGGTTTGTCTATTCAAAAATTTGCCTGCAAATTTTAACATTCGGCTCGAGACCCGAGACTCGAGACCGAGCCGCTGTGCGGCTCTACTGCTAAGGGAGGGGGTGCTCACGCACCCCCTCCCTTCCCCACCTGTTCCCGGTAGTTGGTGAGGATGTTTTCCATGCTCCGCTTCATGTGTTCGTCCATGAGCTTCCGGGCCCGGTCCGGGTCGTGGGCCCGGAGGGCTTCCATCAGCTGCTCATGTTCGAAGAAAGATATCTTGGCATAATCAGTCTCCGTTACCAGAAAGCCTAGGGAAAGGCCGTTCCACAGGCTGGCCAGGATCTGGGTCAGCTTCGGGTTGTCCGCCGCTTCCCACAGGGCCATATGAAAACTTTCATTATAATGCTTGTAGTCCCCGTACCGGTGTTCTTCCAGGCATTTTTCCATCCCGGCGTACACCCGCTCCACTTCTGTCAGATCGCTGCCAGGCCGGGCGGCCAGGGCCGCGGCTTCTCCTTCCAAGATCTTCCGGACGGCAAAATGGTCCCGGATGGATTTTTCGTCCATCCCCAGCACCAAAGCCCCCTTATTGGGCCGCAGCTTCACCAGGCCCTGGCTGGCCAGCAGCTGGAGGGCTTCCCGGACGGGAGTGGCGGAGACCCCCATATGCCTGGCCGTCTCTTCCAGGGTCAGCACGCTGCCTTCCGGGATCTCCCGGCGGAGGATAGCCTTCCGCAGATAGGAGGCCACCTGTTCCCGGGCGGGCAGGAGATGGATCTTCCCCACGTTCTTGACCGGTATGTCCCCGGCCATCCGGTATACCGGAGCCTGGGACGCCGGTGGTTCCGGTTCCGCAGGATCCGGATCCTGTCCGGCCTTCTGGTTCCGGAGCCGCTCTTGGGCCGAAGCGGCCACCACCATGTGCCGATTGCTAAGCCGGGTCACCAGTCCTTCCAGCTGCAGGCTCTGGAGGGCTTCCCGGATGGGCATCCGGGATACTCCGTAGGTCTTAGCCAGTTCCACCTGTTTCAGTTCCGTCCCCGGTTCCAGGTCACCGGATGCGATTCTGTCCCGCAGGGACTGGCAGATCAGTTCCTGAGTGGATTTCTGCCGGGTCACCATGGACCTTCCCCCTTTCCCTGTTATTTGTCGTCCATCTTCAAAATGGCCATGAAGGCTTCCTGGGGCAGTTCCACACTTCCCACCTGCTTCATGCGCTTCTTCCCGGCTTTCTGTTTCTCCAACAGTTTCCGTTTCCGGGTAATATCGCCCCCGTAGCACTTAGCCAGCACATCTTTGCGCAGAGCGCTGACGTTTTCCCGGGCGATGATCTTGCTGCCGATGGCCGCCTGGATGGGGATCTCGAACAGCTGCCGGGGAATCAGTTTCCGAAGCTTTTCCACCAGGGCACGGCCCCAGTACTGGGCCCGGTCCCGATGGACGATGGCGCTCAAGGCATCTACCGGATCCCCGTTCAGGAGGATATCCACCTTCACCATATCAGAGGCCCGATAGCCGCTGAGTTCATAATCCAGAGAGGCATAGCCCCGGGAAACGCTTTTCAGCCGATCGAAGTAATCGAAGATGATTTCCGACAGGGGCAGGGCATAATGGATCATCACCCGGTTCTCGTCCAGGTAGGTCATGTTCTGGTACTCGCCCCGCTTTTCTTGGGACAGTTCCATAATCGGCCCTACGAAATCCTTGGGCACGATGATGGTGGCGTTCACGAACGGTTCCTCCACATGCTCGATCACCGTAGGGTTGGGGAACTGGGAGGGGTTGTCCACCATTTCGATGTCCCCGTTGGTCTTCACCACTTCGTAGATGACGTTGGGGGCGGTAGTGATGAGGGTCAGGTTGTATTCCCGTTCCAGCCGTTCCTTGATCACGTCCATGTGGAGCAGCCCCAAAAAGCCGCAGCGGAAGCCGAAGCCCAGGGCCGTGGAGGTTTCCGGTTCGAAGGTCAGGGAGGCATCGTTGAGCTGGAGTTTTTCCAGGGCGTCCCGGAGATTGTCATACTCGGAATTTTCCACCGGGTACAGGCCGCAGTACACCATAGGGGTGGCTTTCCGGTAGCCAGGCAGCGGTTCTTTGGCCGGCCGATTGTTGTCGGTGATAGTATCCCCCACCCGGGCATCCTTCACCGTCTTGATGGACGCGGCCAGGAAACCTACCTGGCCTTCCCCCAGTTCCGGCACATTGACCATGGCGGGTTTGAAGACCCCCACTTCCGTCACCTCATAGACCTTGCCGGTGGCCATGAGCCGGATGGACATGCCCTTCTTCAGGCAGCCGTTCACCACCCGCACATACAGCATGACCCCTTTGTAGGCGTCGAATTTGGAATCAAAGATCAGGGCCTGGAGAGGAGCTGCCGGATCCCCTTTGGGGGCCGGCACCCGGTTCACCACAGCTTCCAGCACTTCATCCACACCCAGGCCGGTCTTGGCGCTGCAGAGCACACAATCTTCCTTGTCAATCCCCAGTACATCCTCGATTTCCTTTTCCACCAGGGGCACATCGGCGCTGGGCAGATCGATCTTATTGATCACTGGGATGATCTCCAGGTCGTGGTCCATGGCCAGGTACACATTGGCCAGGGTCTGGGCCTCGATGCCCTGGGTGGCGTCGATGACCAGGAGGGCCCCTTCACAGGCCGCCAGAGCCCGGGACACTTCATAGGAAAAGTCCACATGCCCCGGTGTGTCGATCAGGTTCAGGATGTACTCGTTCCCGTCTTTGGCCTTGTAGTCCAGCTGGACGGCCTGATCCTTGATGGTGATGCCCCGTTCCCGCTCCAGACTCATGGAGTCCAGGATCTGGTCCTCCATTTCCCGTTTGGACAGGGTCCCGGTCATTTCGATGAGCCGGTCGGCCAGGGTGGATTTCCCGTGGTCGATATGGGCGATGATGGAAAAATTTCGAATATGATCACGTTTTGCCATGGAATCTTCTCGCTTTCTACCAAAGCCTGAAAAACAGGCAGTAATATTTCAATACTTTATTATATCATTTTCGGTCGGACCCTTCCACATACAACAAAAAAGGCCGGCAACCAGAGTTGTCAGCCTTCCTGCTGTTCAGCCTTATTTTACTGCGTTGACTTTCTTAGCTAAACGGGATTTCTTGCGAGCTGCGGCTTTTTTGTTCACCGTGCCCTTCCGAGCAGCTTTATCTAATAAGCTCGCTGCTACTTTCAAAGTGGCCTGGGCCTCTTCTTTGGATCCTGCAGCAGCAAAAGCTTCAACCTTGCGTGCGGTGCTGCGGATTTCAGCTTTCACCGGGCCATTGGCAGCGCGCCGTTCGGCATCAGTCTTGACACTACGAATGGAAGACTTAATATTCGGCATGTTCTCACCTCCACCAATAAGCTTTACCAAAATATAATATCATGGATGGTCCCTTTGTGCAAGGGATTTTTCCATTTATTTCTTTTCCTGCTCCATCCCGGTTCCCTGTCCCAGCAAAAGTCCCTGGGCCAGCCGGGCATCTTCCTTCAGCTGTCCCTGGAGCCTCTCCAGGGAAGGGAACTTTTTCTCGCCCCGCAGCCGCTGGAGCAGCTGTACCCGGAGCTCTTTTCCATACAGATTGCCCTGGAAATGGAAAAGATGGGCTTCCAGCCGGGTTTCCTGATGGGCAAAAGTAGGGTTGTCCCCCACATTCACCATGGCCCCGTACCAGGCCTTTTCCACCTGCACCCGTCCGACATAGACGCCGAAAGCCGGGATGGCGAAATGCTGCCCCAGGATACGGATATTGGCCGTGGGAAAGCCCAGCAGCCGCCCCCGCTGATCCCCCAGGACTACCTGGCCCCGGATCTCATAGGGACGGCCCAGCATCTGGGTGGCCCGTTCCACCTTCCCCTCCGCGATGGCTTTCCGGATGTTGGTACTGCTCACCACCAGTCCCTCCTGTTTCAGCAGGGGCCGGGACAGGATGGTGAGCCCGAACCGGGTATGCTCTGTCTTCAGCAGACGGACGTTCCCTTTGCCCCCGGCCCCGAAGCTGAAGTTGTCCCCGATGCCCACGGCTTTGACACCGCAGTCCACCAGCATCTGGAGGAAGTCATCGGCACTCATGGCTGCCAAATCCCGGGTAAAAGGAATGTTCACCAGGATATCCACGCCCAGGTCCACCATCAGCTTCACCTTGCTGCCATTGTCCAGCAGCCGGGGCGGTTCCAGTTCCGGTTTCAGGCTGGCCAGGGGATGGGTACTGAAGGTAAAGACCATCAGCTGCAGATTGTGCTGCCAGGCATAGGCCCGGGTGGTCCCGATGACTTCCTGATGTCCCAGATGGACTCCGTCAAAGGTCCCCAGCGCAGCTGCAGAAGGCAGGAGATGGGCCGTATGCAGTTCATCCAGTGAGGTAATCAGTTTCATGGTTGTCCTTCCGTCCTTGTTTCCACGTCCGGGATGTGGATGATCTTGTGGGCCCGGAGCCGGCCGTCCACGGCCTTGGCCAATCCTACCAGGAGACCTTCCCGGGTCCAGAGCTGGTAGAGGACACCCTCGGCGACGCCCGGCACAGTAGTAGCCACCCCCTGGGCGATCCGCCGCCCCTGGAGGGCGTTCACCGTAAGCCGGGGGAAAGCCGCTAGGATCGGTTCCACGCCCTCACAGCAGGCCGCCGGGTCCGCCGCGATTTCCTGGAGGGTATGGGCGTCTTCCAGACGGAACACCCCGGCGCTCCGCCGGAGCAGGAAACTCATGGTCCCTTCCATGCCCAGTTTGGCCGCTATGTCCTCACAGAGGGTCCGGATGAAGGTCCCCTTGGAACAGGTCACATCGAAGACCAGGGTATCCCCAGTGTAATCCACTTCTTCCAGGGTGAACAGAGTGATGGGACGGGGTTTCCGTTCCACTTCGATGCCCTGCCGGGCCAGCTTATACAGCTTGGTCCCCTTGACGCTGATGGCAGAATACATAGGCGGGATCTGGGTCCCCTCTCCCCGGAAAGAAGCCAGGGCGGCTTCGATTTCCTCCTGGTCCAGGGGCCGTACCGGACTCCGGGCGATGATCTTCCCTTCCGTGTCCCCCGTATCCGTCCGGATCCCGAAAGTCAGCTCCGCCCGGTAACTCTTCTCCTCGTGGGCCGCATACTCCAGGAACCGGGTCGCCGTCCCGGCAAACACCGGCAAGACTCCGGCTGCCAGAGGATCCAGGGTGCCCCCGTGGCCGATTTTCTTCATATTGAGGATTTTCCGCAGGGCCCCCACCACATCATGGCTGGTCATGCCCGGTGGTTTGAGTACGTTGAAAATCCCATCCATCACAATGCCTCCAGTGCCTTTTCCAGGGCTTCCAGGAGAGCTTTCTTGGCTTCTTCCAGAGGCAGCCCGATGGTGCAGCCAGCGGCTTTGGGATGGCCGCCCCCGTTGAAGGACACAGCCACCTTGCTCACGTCAACCTGTTTGGACCGCATGCTCACCCGGGTCGCCTTGGGTTCCACCTGTTTGAAGAGTACCGCCACATCCACCCCGGCGATGTAGCGGGGATGGTAGATGAAGCTTTCTGTGGAAATGGTCTTATCATACAGGGCGTAGGGCACTTCCAGTGTAGCAATCCGCCCCCCTGCATAAAAGCTCAAGCTGGGCAGCACCTTGGCCAGGAGCTCCACGGAATTCCGGGCCTTCAGTTCCAATTGGTCGGAGATCTCGTCAGGCTTCACGCCCAGGGCCACCAGGTCCGCCGCCACCCGCATGCACTGGGGGGTGGTATTGGCGTACTTGAAATAGCCGCAGTCCGTGACGATGGCCGTATACAAGTCCGTGGCCAGTTCCTGGTCCACCGGGATCCCGTTGGCCTCCAGCAGCCGGTACATGATCTCCCCGGTGGCCGCTGCCTTATCATCCAGCAGCAGATAGTCCGCGTACCGGGTATTGGAGATATGGTGGTCGATGTTCAGGATGGGGGCGGATAGGCATTTCTCCGCCTCTCCCATCCGGTCTTTCGAGGAAGCATCCACCACCACCGTCAGGTCACAGGGGATCTTTTCGCC
>SFHH01000072.1 GCA_004555735.1 Acidaminococcus fermentans | reverse complement strand
GAGCTGCGGAAAGATCATACCGTCGTTGCAACCATGGAAGATGGCTGCCTGGCCGGTGGCTTCGGAGAAAAGATCGCCAGCTATTATGGCAAAACGGATATGCGCATATTGAATTTCGGCATCCCCAAGGCCTTCTATGACCGCTATGACTACGCAAGGCTGGCAGAAGAAAACCATCTGACGCCACAGCTGGCGGCTGCAGAGATCCTGGCACTTTTGTAAGCTTTTCTTTTTTATACATTTTACTTATGGCCATGGATGAACGATAAGCATTTAACCTGAGTGGCCGGATTTGCTATGATACATCCAAGAGATAACCCGAAGGAGGAATCATGATGGACGGACGCTTGAAACAATTTGCTAGCTTCGCACTGGCCCTGGTCATGACGACTTGCATGGGCATACATTTTGGGGAGGCAGCAGCCATGGAAAATGAAACGAAAAAACCGGTTAAAATCGTACAGACGGCAGGAAGGGATCAGTTGGGGACTTTTGCTCCGGATTTTGCCCGGTACAACGATGACATCCTTTTTGGAGAGGTGTGGAGCGCCAACGATAAGCTAAGCCTCCACGACCGGAGTTTGGTGACGGTGACAGCTCTTGTGGCCCAGGGACTGACGGACAGTTCTCTCCAGTACCATATGGCCACTGCCAAAAAGAACGGAGTAACCCGGGAGGAAATGGTCCAGGCCATTACCCAGCTGGGGTTCTACGCCGGCTGGCCCAAAGCCTGGGCAGCCTTTCGGTATGCCAAAGAGGTATACGGGAATGAATGAGAAGGAGGCGGAGAGTTTCAAAAAGACGACTCTGAGCCAGGAAGAACTTCAGGCGGCCGGCTGTCCGGAAGAGACCATCTGGAAGAACGACAATAAAAGGAGGAAAAACATGAAGTGGAAAAAAGTGATATCCATTATCTGCCTGTCCCTGTCCCTGCTGGCAGTCAGTGCCTGTGGAGGACAATCTGCTTCCCAGGATAAGGGGGGCAAGACAGCAGGTACGGCGGCTGCGGAAAAAGCACCTGCTAAGGCCAAAAAGGTGCTGGTGGTCTATTATACCAATACCCACCGGACGGAACAGGTGGCCAAGGCCATTGCAGGGGAGACCGGCGGGGATCTGTACCTGCTGGACCTGGAAAATCCTTATACGGAAGCGGATCTGGACTACAACAACAAAAGTTCCCGGGTCTACAAGGAACATGATGACCCCAGTCTGCGGAACGTGGCACTGAAGAATGCCAAACCCGCCAACTGGAAAGAATATGATACCGTATTCATCGGCTATCCCATCTGGTGGGGCATTGCCGCTTGGCCCATGGATACCTTCGTGAAAAGCAATGATTTCACCGGCAAGACGGTGATCCCGTTCTCCACGTCCTACAGCTCCGGTATGGGCAGCAGCGCCGACCATCTGAAGCAGCTGGTCGGAGGCAAAGGCACCTGGCTCCAGGGGAGAGGCTTCACGGGCACCCTCCAGGACAGCCAGGTGAAGGACTGGGTGAAGAGTCTGGGGGTGAAATAAAAAAGAGGCTGTTGTGCAAACAACAACCTTGTCATAGGTCATAGGTCATAGGTCATAGGTCATAGGTCATAGGTCATAGGTCATACGCCGATGGAAGCCAGCTTTGCTGGCATTGAACGCAGGAAAACCTATTGAATTCCATATCAGGTTTTGAATTTCAAAATCAATTTGGAAAAATTGATTTCCAAAAGCGTATGACGTATGACAACTGACGTATGACGAAAGAAGGTGTTGCGCAGAACGTGCAACACCTTCTTTTTTACTTCTTCCCATGACACATGCCGCAGCTTCCGCAGTCGCAGCCGCAGGAACTTTTTCCTGCCTTGTGATCTTTGATCATCTTGCGGATCACCGCCGCCACAATGAGGAAGAGCACCAGTCCCACAACAAAAGTACCCATAATCAATTCTCCTTTTTATGCAAAGACAGGCCTTTGGGCCTGCCTTCCAACGGCCGCTGACCGTTGACAGCTGACCGTTGACCAAATGGGGGCGTATTCTGCGCCCCCATTATTATACCTTATTCCGCTGCGTCTGCCGCGTCTTTGATCTGGATTTCTCCATTGTATTTGGGAGCCGGACGGAAGAGCAGGTAGAGCATGATGGCCAGGATCACACAGGCGGCTGCCGTACCCAGGGTGAAGACTCCGGTGGAAATGAAGCTTCCGAACTGGTAGAACAGCAGGGCCATGCAGTAGGCGAAGCCACACTGGTAGCCGATGGCGATCAGGGTCCAGCGGCCGTTGTTCATTTCCCGTTTGATGGCGCCCATGGCAGCCACACAGGGAGCGCACAGCAGGTTGAACACCAGGAAGGAGTAGGCGCTGAGCACGGAGAATTCCTGAGCAAAGGTGCCCCAGAATTCCTGGCCGTCTTCGGCGGCATCTGCCAGCCCGTACAGGATCCCGAAGGTCCCCACCAGGTTTTCCTTGGCAATCAGGCCGGTGAAGGCAGCCACGGCCGCTTTCCAGTCACCCCAGCCCAGAGGCGCGAAGAGCCAGGCCACTTTGGTGCCGATGAAGGCCAGGATACTTTCGTTCAGGGCATCTTCATCCAGCATGGTGAAGGCACCGTCATCCCAGCCGAAGCTGGACAGGAACCATACCAGGATGGTGGACAGCAGGATTACCGTACCGGCCTTCTTGATGAAGGAGGAGCTCCGTTCCCACACGCTCCGGCCGATGTTGCCCAGGGTGGGCATATGGTAGGGAGGCAGTTCCATGACGAAGGGGGCCGGATCCCCGGCAAACAGCTTGGTTTTTTTCAGGATGATCCCCGAGATGATGATGGAGAAAATCCCCACAAAGTAAGCGGAGGGAGCCACCCACCATTCTCCGTGGAAGTAGGCCCCGGCAATCAGGGCGATGATGGGCATCTTGGCGGAGCAGGGAATCATGGTGGTGGTCATGATGGTCATCCGCCGGTCAGATTCGTTTTCAATGGTACGGGAAGCCATGATCCCGGGCACGCCGCAACCGGAACCGATCAGCATGGGGATGAAGGATTTCCCGGACAGGCCGAACTTCCGGAAAGCCCGGTCCAGGATGAAAGCGATACGGGCCATGTAACCGCAGGCTTCCAGGAAGGCCAGGAAAATGAACAGCACCACCATCTGGGGTACAAAACCCAGTACGGCGCCCACACCGGAAATGATCCCATCCACAATCAGGCCGTCCAGCCAGTCAGCCACTTCCAGGCTTTCCATTAAATCATGGGCGGCGGGGATGATCATCTCTCCGAACAGGGTGTCATTGACCCAGTCCGTAGCGTCCGTCCCGATGGTGGTCACCGATACATAATAGACCAGGAACATGATGGCGGCAAAAATGGGGAGGGCCAGCCACCGGTTGGTGACGATCTTGTCGATCTTGTCGGAGGTGGTCAGTTTTCCTTTGCTCTTTTTGATGTTGCACTCATGGATGATGGAGCTGATGTATTTGTACCGTTCATTGGTGATGATGCTTTCCGCATCGTCATCCATTTCCTGTTCCACCGCTTCGATGTCCCCGTCGATGTGGTCGATGACCGACTGGGGCAGCTTCAGGGCGGCCCGGACTTTTTCGTCCCGTTCGAACAGTTTGATGCCGTACCACCGTTCCTGATGGGCCGGCAGCATGCCCTGGGTGGCTTCTTCGATGTGGGCCAGAGCGTGTTCCACCGGGCCGTCGAAGGAATGTTTGGCCACCATCACTTGCTGGTGCTTGGCCACTTTGGCCGCCAGGTCCGCGGCTTCCTTGATGCCTTCCCCGGTACGGGCGGAGATTTCGATCACCTGACAGCCCATCTTCTGGGACAGCTTGTCGATGTTGATGATGTCTCCGTTTTTCCGGACCATATCCATCATGTTCACGGCCATCACCATGGGGATCCCCAGTTCAGCCAGCTGGGTGCTCAGGTACAGGTTCCGTTCCAGGTTGGTCCCGTCCACGATGTTCAGGATGGCGTCCGGCCGTTCCTTGACCAGATAGGTCCGGGACACCACTTCTTCCAGGGTGTAGGGGGAGAGGGAGTAGATGCCGGGCAGGTCCTGGATGATCACATCCGGATGGCCCATCAGTTTCCCTTCTTTTTTTTCAACTGTTACTCCGGGCCAGTTGCCCACGAACTGGTTGGATCCGGTCAGGGCATTGAACAGGGTGGTCTTGCCAGTATTGGGGTTGCCGGCAAGGGCAATCTTGAATTCCATAAATCGTTACCTTCTTTCCCATCGTTTACTGATTTTAAAAATAGTTAGAAAAAACTAATGCATGGGTGAAAAATTACAGCTCCTTCACTTCCACCATTTCCGCATCGGCTTTCCGCAGGGACAGCTCATAGCCCCGCACGTTGATTTCCACCGGGTCTCCCAGCGGAGCCACTTTCCGGATATGCACCGGGGTGCCCTTGGTAAGGCCCATATCCATGATCCGGCGCTTGATGGCTCCAGTGCCATGGAGTTTCACTACTTCGTAATCCTTGCCCGTCCGGGCGTCTTTCAATGTGTTCATCATATGACCTCCTGCTGTTACTGTACGGTGATCTTGGCAGCCATTTCCATACTGACGGCCACCCGGGATTCTCGGATGTTCAGGATCAGCCCGCTGGGGGTGTGCTGGACAATGGAAATCTCCGCGCCCTGGGTGATGCCCAGGTTTTCCAGATGGGTCCGCACTTTGGGGGACCCGCCTACCCGCAGGACAACCAGGGTCCTGCCTTCGTCGGCAAATGATAAGGGCATGCTGCTACCTCTTTTCCATGAAGTTCATAAAAGCAAATCTTTATGTGAAATATGTTAGCACACACTAACAAGAGAGTCAACAGGTTTGGCGAAAAAAGGAGCTGTTGCCTGAGCAATGGCCTTGTCATACGTCATAGGTCATACGTCATACGCCGATGGAAGCCAGCTCTGCTGGCTCCGAATTTAAGATAATCAGTTGATTCATCGAATAGATTTTGACGTTTTAAAATCAATTTATAAAAATTGATTTCCAAGAGCGTATGACGTATGACGACTGACGTATGACGAAGGGGGTGTTGCTCAGGCAACACCCCCTTTCTTACTTGTCCGGATGCATCTTCTTTTCTGTAAAGGCCTTCAATCCGTTGAGGCCGGCCAGGAACACTCCGCCCATCAGGAACCAGAAAATATGGAAGGTTTCCCAGGTGAGGGCCGGCTGGGGCACTTTCAGGGTGGTAGGACCTTGGGCAATGGCATACAGGGAACCGATCATCAGCCCCAGGATGAAGTACACCATGGCCGCCCGGTGTTTGTCCAGGGCATTCTTCACCAGTTTGATGATCCCCACGATCCCGGTGAGCACTCCGAAGCCGAAAATGCACAGCACCGGGAAATAGGACAGGTTCATATGGAGGAATTCCTTGATGGCGCTGATGATGGGCACATACAGCCCGAAGATCAGCAGCATGGTGGAACCGGAGATCCCCGGCAGTACCATGGCACAGATGGCGATCATGGCACAGACGAAGATGTAGCCTCCCAGGAGCGGGGTCAGATGGGCAATCTCTACATTGGTCCCCTGGCCGCCGGTGGGGTTCAACGCCGCAATCACCAGCACCAGCACGATCCCCAGTACCAGGAACAGGATCCGGCTGACCCGGCGGAGGCATTCCTTCTCTTCCCGGATAATGAGAGGAAGGGAGAAAATGGAAAAGCCCAGGAACAGGGAACTCAGCTCGTAGATCCGGCTGGTGAAGAGACTGGAAATCACCAGCACCGAAGACCCCATGCCGATGACCCAGCCCATGCCCAGCTTAGCCAGGAACCGGATGCCCTCCCGCTTCAGCTCCCGGCTGCCGTGGGTGAGCACATACAGGGAACCGATGAATTCGTCGTAAAAGCCCAGCACAAAGGCAATGGTACCGCCGGATACTCCGGGGACGCTGTCGGCCAGGGCCATGCAGAAACCCCGGACCATATTCAGGAACAGATCCATAGATGTTCATCCTTTCTTGGGGCCGTGCCCCTCCATCTCTTGCTCAATATTATAAAAATCGGGTTTAAACAATTCCAAAACAAACAGGAAAAAAATCAGGAAGATTTGTGTTATAATGATTCATCGGACTGGATGTTCCTGCCAGTCCTGACAGTAATTCCTAATTATATCGTATTTCAGGAGAAAATAGAATAGCGGAGGAAATCTCTTTTCCGATGCAAGGGAGGGAAAAGCTTGGATAGAAGCGAACTAAAACTGAAACTCATGGAATTTGCCGCCCAAGGGTACCAGGTACCTCGGATGGACATGATCAAGACCCCGGAACAGATCGAAGGGATCCGGAAAGCCGGCAAGGTCAATTCCGAAGTGCTGGATGCGGTGGAAAAGAACATCAAGGTGGGGATGACCACCGATGACATCAATACCATTGTGTATGATACTACAATGAAACTCCACGCCATTCCAGCCTGTCTGAACTATGAGGGATTCCCCAAATCCGTGTGCACTTCTGTGAATGATGTAATCTGCCACGGGATCCCGGATCCTCATCAGGTGTTGAAAAGTGGGGATATCGTCAATGTTGACGCTACCACCATTTATGAAGGGTACGTGGGGGATGCTTCCCGGATGTTCATGCTGGGCCGGGTGCCTGCGGAACGGAAGAATCTGGTGGGCATCACCAAAGAATGCCTGAAGCGGGGCATGGAAAACGCCGTGGGCTGGAAGAACACCCTGGGGGACATCGGAGCAGCCATCCAGAGCTTTGCCCAGAAACACGGCTGCAGCGTGGTCCGGGAATTCGGCGGCCACGGGGTAGGGCTGGAGATGCATGAAGACCCCTTTGTGTCCCATGTGGGGAAACGGAAAACCGGTATGCTGCTGGTGCCCGGCATGGTGATCACCATCGAGCCCATGATCAACGCCGGCACTCCGGAACTGTGGATCGACGAAATCAACGGCTGGACGGTCCATACGGCCGACGGCAGAGACAGCGCTCAGTGGGAACATACCCTGCTGATCACCGAAGGGGAACCGGAAGTATTGAGCTGGTAAAACAAGCGCCTGCTGTCTGTGCAGCAGCTGCTAATGAAATCAAACAGGAAAGGTGTGCATACAAATGACATTCATGGACCTGGCCAAAGCCAGATATTCGGTACGGAAATTCAGTGATAAACCTGTTGAAAAAGAGAAACTGGACGCCATTTTGGAAGCTGGACGGATCGCTCCCACCGGCCACAACTACCAGCCCTACCGGGTGTACGTGCTCCAGAGCCCAGAAGCTCTGGAAAAGATCCGGGGCTTGACCCGCTGCGCCTTCAATGCTCCCGTGGTGCTCATGGTCACTGTCCGGAAGGACGAAGAATGGGTGAATCCCTTTGAACACAGCATCCGGGCCGGGGAACAGGATGCCAGCATCGTGGCTACCCATATGATGCTGGAAGCCTGGGAACAGGGCATCGGATCCTGCTGGGTGAACTACTTCCCGGTGACCCAGACCGCTGACGCTTTCGGCCTGGAACTGAACGAAGTGCCCCTGCTGCTGCTGCCCCTGGGCTACGCCGCAGAAGGAGTCAAACCTGCCCATCTCCACACGGAACGGAGAAGCAACGAGGAACTGGTGAAGGTACTGTAAGAGAAAGGGGGTGTTGCACGTTGCGTGCAACACCCCCTAGCTGTAGAAACCGCATAACGGTTTAAGCAACAGGTCCGTCCTGCATCTCACAGATAAGCTGACATCTGACTTCTGAAAGGCTCGATAGGGCCGGTCTGACGTCTTATTATCGTTCAAAGCTAAATGTCTGGCATTTAGCATCTCATACCACTATATGTTATACTGTACACGGTGTTGTCTATACGGCAAGCGGTCAAATCTTGCCCCAGAGATGGGGTGAGGGCCATGAACGAAACAAATCTAACTTTATTTTTGTTAATCGTCCTGGTACTTCTTTTGCAAAAAAGAAATTAACCGCCCCAGGCTCCCAAGCTAGGCGGTTAATTCTCAACTAAGCTATGGGGCTGACCGTCACCAGACAGCACCATTTGTATTTTCATTATAACACAGTTGCAGGGGATTGCAAGAGAGGTATAGAAGGGGCATAAGGAAACCCGCCGTCGGCTCCAAACGATAGGCGGGTTTTCTTAAACCTTCTAACAACGGGGCTGACCAAATGGACAGCTTCTTTTTTTATTGTATCACAGGTCCCTGAGATTGATCACCTTTTCATACAGCCACGTATGTGTCAACAAGTTCTCGGTAGAGCCTTCATCACAGTATAGTTATGCAGCAAAGTGCAGAGTGAAGAGTGCAGAGTGAAGAGCACGGACGATGAAAATCCAATGACCCATTGCGATGCTGTAGGGGCCGCACGCCGGGCGGCCCGCTTGATTCACGGTCTGTCGATACCGGAACCGTAGGGGATGACCAAGACCGGCGCAGCCGTGTCGCCTGGTCATCCCGCATCTGCCGAAGGAGACCATCTGCCAGGAACGGGCGGCTCTGGCGACATTTTGCTTCGCAAAAGTTTTGAGCCGCCCCTACGGATTCGAGTCGATTGTTCGATGGAAATCCGCAGGCCCGCCAGATGCAGGTCCGTCCTGTTTATCTTGGCCAATCTGACTTCTGACAGGCCCGAAGGGCCGGGTCTGACCTCTATTGTCTTTCTACACAAAAAGCCGCCACCCGAAGGTGACGGCTGTCCTTTTTCAATATGGTCGGGAAGACGGGAAAACCACGGATTGCCGTGATTTCCGGCTCCTGAAAATTCCATGGGCGCACCATGGGCGCAAATGGCTGCACCCCCTGTGCAATGAAATTTCCCATAGATTGTGAAAAAGCAGGTGCCAGACGCTGCACCTGCTCCGGATCCCCTGTCAAAAGCTGTGATAAAAGGCCCTTTGACAGGGGATTTTTGTGGATGGGCTTCCGTTGCCGGATCCCATGCCGATATGTTATACTGTACACGGTGTTGTCTATACGGTAGGCGGTCAAATCTTGCCCCAGAGATGGGGTGGAGCCCTATGACGAAATACGATTTTTTTACCTTTTTGGTAATCCTCTTCGTGATTATCGTTGCAATTCGGGCATAAAGAAATCCGCCTCCAGCTTCCAACAGTAGGCGGATTTCTTTCCATACACTGCTATGGGGCTGACCGTCACCAGACAGCACCATTTGTATTTTCATTATAACACAGTTACAGGGGATTGCAAGAGAGGTATAGAAGGGGGCATAAGGAAACCCGCCGTCGGCCTCAATCGATAGGCGGGTTTTCTTAAACCTTCTAACAACGGGGCTGACCAAATGGACAGCTTCTTTTCCATTGTATCATAGGTCCCTGAGATTGACCACCTTCTCATACAGCCACACGGCCTTCCCATCCTGGGTAATCCGGTCGTCATGGAGATGGCCGAAGAACCAGCGGTGGTAGGTG